>JAQGIK010000143.1 GCA_028291265.1 Caulobacter sp.
GGCGCACGCGCACCGGGTCGGCCTTGAAGCCCCCCTCCAGGGCGGGGTCGACGGCGACCCTCAGCGTCAGACCCTTGGCGGCCGCGCCGGACTCGAACAGGTGGCCGATCTCGCGCAGGGCGCCGCCCAGGTCGAAGGTCTCGGGGCGAAGCTCTAGCTTGCCGGATTCGATGCGCGCCAGGTCCAGCACGTCGGACAGCAGCGACTGCAGCACGTGGCCGGAATGCTCGATGATCTGCACCATCTGGCGCTGGTTCTCGTTCAGCTCCGTGCGCGCCAGCGCGCTGGCCACCCCCAGCACCCCGTTCAGCGGCGTGCGGATCTCGTGGCTCATGTTGGCGAGGAATTCGCTCTTGGCCCGGCTGGCGGCCTCGGCCGAGTCGCGGGCCCGGGCCACCTGGTCTTCCGACTTCTTGCGATCGGTGATGTTCTTCAGCACCCCCAGCAGCCGCTTGCGCTCGCCGTCCGGCCCAAGGGTCATCTCCGCTCCGGAGAAGGCCCAGACCTCGCGACCGAGCGGCCCGAGCATGCGGTACTCGGTGCGGAACGGCGTCCCGTCGGCCACGCACTGGTCCCAGAGCGCCTCCGCCCCGGCGCGGTCGTCGGGATGCACCAGGATCCAGGGGTCGTTGGCGACGAGGTCGAAGGTGATGCCGCCGTCGCTGCCGAAGGTGTCGATGGCGCCATCGACCTTCAGTTCCCGGGTCTCGTAGTCGGCCTCGTAGACCAGCACGTCGGCGATCTCGAGGGCCAGCTTCAGCCGCTGCTCGGAGCGTTCGGCCCGGTCGAGGGAGCCGATCACGTCGCTGATGTCGTGGCTCATGGCGATCAGGCCGGCGACCTTGCCGTCGCCGTCGCGCCAGGGGCCGACCTCGGCCCGCAGCCAGCGGTCGGGGCCGCGCGGGTTGGCGATCCTGACCCGGTCCGACCAGGCGACCTCGCCGTTCAGGCAGCGCTCGTAGGTCTCCTTCAGCTCGGCGAAGGATTCCGGGAACAGCTCGCCGATATGGGCGCCGATGGCCCGCCCGCGGCTGACGCCGGTGTCCTTGCTCCAGCGGGCGTTGACATAGATGTAGCGCATGTCGCGGTCGACCATGGCCAGGGCCACGGGAGCCGAGCGCATGATCGCCTCCTTCAGCGCGATGGCGGCGCGGGTCTCGCGGGCGCCTTCCTCGCGGGCCCGTTCGGCGCGCAGGCGCTCGACGGCCTCGGACAGCAGGGCGGCGCAGTCGGCCAGATGGGCTTCGGCGACCGCATTGTAGGCCCGCGGTTCGGGCGACAGCACGCAGAGCGAGCCGATGCGCAAGCCGCTGCTCAGCCGCAGCGGGGTGGCGCAGTAGAAACGGGCGTAGGGGGTCCCGACGGTCCAGGGGTGGTCCGGATTGGAGACATTGGCGTCCTCGAGCCAGATGCCGTTCTCGTTCTGCACGCTGACGGAATCGTTGGCGTCGACCAGGCTTTCCTCGAAGTCGGCGAAGGCCGAATGCCAGATATGGCCGTCCTCGTTGAGCACCACATAGCTGTGCTCGGCGCCGCTGAGCGCCATGGCCATGCTGCAGACGCGCTGGATGGTCGGGCGCAGGGCGGCGAGGTCCAGGGAGCGAACCTCACGCAGGCCTTCGGCGTCGGTATGCTCGGGCGCCTTTTGCGCCATGGACGGTCCCCCTCGCGATCTCGGGGGACCGTCGCAGTCGCGGGTTAAGATTGGGTGGTTTCTGAGAACTGTCCGTCAGCCGAGCTTTATCTCGGCCAGTCTTTGCTTGAGGAAGTCGTCGGCGGTGATCGGGGTCGGATAGCGGTTCGGATGCTCGGCGTCGGCCCGGCCCGGCAGGGTCTCGATCAGGTGGTCGGGCGCATAGTGCAGGAAGAAGGGCGTCGAATACCTGGGAACATTGCGCCGTTCCGGCGGCGGGTTGACCACCCGGTGGGTCGTCGAGGGCAGGTAGTCGTTGGTGGCGCGGCTGAGCATGTCGCCGATGTTGACCACCAGCGAACCGGCCGGCGGGTTGATCGGCAGCCAGCGGCCGTCGCGGTCGAGCACTTCCAGGCCGCCCTCCTCGGCGCCCAGCAGCAGGGTGATGGCGTTGATGTCCTCATGCGCCCCGGCCCGCTCGTTGGGCCCGTCGAAGCCGGCCGGCGGATAGTGCAGCAGGCGCAGGATGGAGTTGCCGTCCTTGACCTGGGTCTCGAAGGTGTTGCGCTCGAGGCCGAGGTAGACGGCGATGGCCTGCAGCACCTTGCCGCCCATGCGGTCCAGCGCGTCGAACAGCCAGGTCAGCTCGGCCTTGAAATCCTTCACCTCGTCGACCCAGAGGTTGTCCGGCATCGAGGCGGAATACTTATGGCCGGCCGGCAGGTCGCGCCCGACGTGCCAGAATTCCTTGAGGTCGAAGTGGGCCGCGCCCTTGGCGGTCTCGACGCCGAACGGGGTGTAGCCGCGCTGGCCCTTGCCGCCCTCGACGAAGTATTTGCGCTTGGCCTCTTCGGGCAGGGCGAAGAATTCCTTGGCCCTCTCGATGGCGCTGTCGATCCTGTCCTGGCCCATGCCGGTATCGGAGATAACCGCGAACCCGTAGCGCCGGAAGCTGTCGCCCAACGCCTTGGCGAAGCCGGCGAAGTCGCTCTCGTACTGTTTGAAGGAGACGGGGGCGATGGCGGAGGGCGCGAGGTGCGGGGCGGTGTCGGTCATGGGTAGAAGCTCTGCTGTTGGGACAGAGCTTCTACACCAAGGCGCCCCGGCTGCGAAACCTCGGCCCCGTCAGCCCATCTTGAAGACGCAGAGCTTGTTGCCGTCCAGGTCGCGGAAATAGGCGCCCTGGAAGCCGGGGCTGCGCTCGCCGGGCGGGCCTTCGCAGGCGGCGCCCATCTCGATGGCCTTGTCGTAAACCGCCTGGATGGTCGCCGCGTCCTTGGCCTGCAGGGCGATCATCGTGCCGTTGCCAGCCGTGGCCGGCTGGCCGTCATAGGGGCCGGTGATGCCGAAGAGCGCGCCCTCGCCGCCGCCGTAGAGCACGCCGCGCGCCGTGGGCATGATCTGGCGCCCGCCGAGCGGCTTGAGCACCGCGTCGTAGAAGGCCTTGGACCGATCCAGGTCATTGATGCCGATGGTGGTGTAGCCGATCATGACGTCTCTCCCGTTTTCTTTGACGACTAGCCGCGACGCCCCGCCGCTGTCCAGCCGGCCCGTGACAGTGATAGCCTCGGCCGGCTCTGGAGAACGCCTGTGAAATCCACCCCGATGACCTGCGACGAAGCCGCCAAAAAGCTGCTCGGCCGGCCGGCCGACGACCTGTCGGAGATGGAGCGCGAGGTCATCGAGCGGATCATCTCTCGCGGGGCGATTTCCCGCGACCTGTCGGCGGATGACGACGACCAGCCCTTCGGCCAGTGGCTGGCCGACCGGGTGGCGGCAGTCGGCGGCAGCTGGGGCTTCATCATCGCCTTCGGGGTGGTCCTGGTCGGCTGGATCCTGCTCAACCTCTGGGCGCTCGGCCTGGTGGGCGTGAAGCCCTTCGACCCCTACCCCTTCATCTTCCTGAACCTGATGCTGTCGATGCTGGCCGCCATCCAGGCCCCGATCATCATGATGAGCCAGAACCGCCAGTCGGAAAAAGACCGCGAGGCCGCCCGCCACGACTACGAGGTCAACCTCAAGGCCGAGCTGGAGATCATGGCCCTGCACGAAAAGCTCGACGCCATGCGCGACCACGACCTGGCCGAGTTGCTCAAGCAGCAGATCGAGCTGCTCAAGCGCCTGAACAGCTGAGCGTCAGCCGCCCCAGGGCAGCCGGGGCTTGATCCGCCCGGGAAGCCCTCCGAGCGGCCCTTTCCTGGTCGGCGCGTCGTCGGGGCCCCACCCAAAGGGCTTCAGCTTCTCCTGCTCGGTGGGCGGCGTCTCCTTGTAGTTGACGTTGAGCGCTGCGGCCTTGCAAGCGACGATCAGCAGTTGGCGGTTGGTCGCCTTGCAGGCCGCCAGCGACGCCTGGGCCTGGTCGTACTGCCGGGACCGGACCTGCAGGAGAATCTCCGACGGCAGGATAGCCCTTGCCGAGGATGACCGGAATGCCGCCCTTGCCCACGATGCAGCGGATCTTGGCCAGCGCGGACGTCCGGCAGGCGATGTCGTTTCGCCAGGCCTGGTATCGGACGACCGCCCGGATGGTTTCCTGAAAGATCGCCGAGTCCGCGCCGGAAGTCGTGCTCAGGAACGCATAATCAAGGAAGATCGCGGCGGGCTTGGTGTCCGGTCCGCCCTCGCCGCCGGCGAGCGCGCCCAGCACGCCGGCGTAGTATTCCCGTGGCGGGGGCCAAGGAACCTGGCCATTGGACAGGGCCCAGTCGGAGACTTCGATAAGCGCGACGCGGTTCTGCGGCTTGGCCGGATCCAGCCTGCCGGGCTCCGGAGGCGCCCTTTTCGGGCCCTTCGGTTTCTGCCAGGCCGCGTCCGGGATCTTGCCGTACCAGGGCGCCAGCATGCTGGGAGATCACGTCGGCGCTGTGTCGGTCGACCGCATCGTCGAGGCCCATGGGATCGAGCAGGGCAAGCACCGCCGCGACCAGCGTCGCCAGCGCCGCGCGCAAAAGACAGCTGTTGAATGCCTGCCTCGTCATCACTGCCCCCGGAACAGTGTTACCGGGACAGCCGACAATGCTCGGCATGAGGGCGGACATCGTTTCTGGCCTTATTTCGTCCGGGGCCGCCTTGAGAAATCCTCGCTCCACAGGCCGATATCCTCCGGCTATGGCTGATGCGACCTTCCGGAGCTTTAGATGACCGACCTTGCCCCGCTTTTCGCGCCCCTGACCTTCGCCCACGGGCCGGCGATGAAGAACCGCCTGATGCTGGCGCCGTTGACCAACACCCAGAGCCATGTCGACGGCAGGCTGTCGGACGAGGAGTTTCACTGGCTGGTCAAGCGGGCCGAGGGCGGCTTCGGGCTGACCATGACCTGCGCGGCCCATGTGCAGCGCATCGGTCAGGGCTTTCCCGGCCAGTTGGGCATCTGGTCGGACGACCACCTGCCGGGCCTGACCCGGCTGGCCGCCGCCATCAAGGCCAACGGCAGCGTCGCCGTGGTCCAGCTGCACCACGCCGGCATGCGCTCGCCGGCCGAGATCATCGGCGAGGCGCCGGTCTGTCCCTCCGACAACGAGGAGTTCAAGGCCCGCGCCTTGACCGGCGACGAAGTCCTGCAGCTGAAGGCCGACTTCCTGGCCGCCGCCCTGCGCGCCGAGCAGGCCGGTTTCGACGGCGTCGAGTTCCACGGCGCCCATGGCTACATCCTCTGTCAGTTCCTCTCGGCCGAGATCAACACGCGGGACGACCAGTGGGGCGGCTCGCTCGATAACAGAGTTCGTTTGATTCGAGAGATCCTCATCGAGGCCCGCGCCGCCTGCCGTCCCGATTTCCAGATCGGCCTGCGGCTGTCGCCCGAGCGCTTCGGGCTGAAGCTGGCCGAGATCCGCCGGGTGGCCGGCATGCTGATGACCAGCGGCCTCATCGACTATCTCGACATGAGCCTGTGGGATGTCGGCAAGCTGCCGATGGAGGAGGAATTCCAGGACAAGAGCCTGATCGACTGGTTCGCCGAGCTGCCGCGCGGCGACTGCCGCCTCGGCGTCGCCGGCAAGGTCATGGAGCCGGCCTATGCCGCCGCGCTGCTCGACAAGGTCGACTTCGTCCTGCTCGGCCGCGCCGCCATCCTGCACCACGACTGGCCGCTGCGGGCCGCCCGGGACGACGGCTTCAAGCCCGTCGGCCTGCCGGTCACCCGCGCCTATCTGGCCAACGAGGGCCTCAGCCCGGCGTTCCAGGACTACATGGCCGCCTGGAAGGGCTTCGTCGCCGTGGAAGCCGCCTGACCCTGGGTCAGACTTGCCCCCTCCATTTCTTTTGACTACGCACGGCTCATGACCACGCCCTTCACCACCCTGATGGCCCAGCTGGCCGACCAGCCCGACGGCTCCACCCTGACCGTCACCCCTGACTGGGGACAGGGACGCACCCTGTTCGGCGGCATCTCGGCGGCCCTCTGCGTGGCCTCGGCCGAGCGGGTGCTCGGCGAGGACGCGCCGCCGCTGCGCTCGGGCCAGTTCGCCTTCATCGGCCCGGCCTCGGGGCCGCTGCGCCTCTCCACCGAGATCCTGCGGCGCGGCAAGTCGACCATCTTCGTGCAAGCCGACCTGCATGGCGAGGCGGGCCTGGCGACCCGGGCCATCCTCACCTTCGGCGCGGGCCGCAACAGCGCCATCGACGACGAGGACCTCAAGGCCCCCGAAGGCGTCCTCGATCCCGAGACCTGCCCGCCGCTGCATCCCGAGGGCAAGGGCCCAGGCTTCGTCGCCAACTTCCAGATCCGCCCGGCCAACGGCAAGACCATCTTCAGCGCCGAGGCCCGGCTGACCCGGAACCGGCCCGACCTGCTGCTCTGGTGCCGCCATCGCGACGAAAAGGCCGGCATGGGGGCCGCCGCCCTGATCGCCCTGGCCGACACCCCGCCGCCGGCCGCCGTGCGGCTGATGCCGGTCTCGGCCCCGATCAGCACCATGACCTGGATGGTCGATATCCTGGGACCCCCGCCGCTGGACAACGACCGCGGCTGGCGGCTGCTGAAGAGCACGGCCGAGATCACCCGCGACGGCTATTCCAGCCAGTCGATGGCCCTGTGGGACGAAGCCGGCCGCCCCCTGGTCGTCGGCCGCCAGAACATCGCCGTCTTCGCTTAGGCCCGGCGCAGGTAGAGCTCGGCGATCAGCAGGTTGGGGACCCAGCACAGCCAGGCGATGGCGCGGTAGCCGTCGACCGGATCGACCGGGATCAGCGGCGTGCCGACCATGTAGAGCCGCAAGGTCACCGCCGCCAAGGTCAGCGCCCAGGAACGGATCATCCAGCGGCGGTGGGCGACGAAGTCCCGGGCCACGGCCGTGCGCCAGCCGAGCGTCGTCGTGGTCAGCCAGAACATCGCCAGCACCGCGAACCCGGCTGCGGCCACCGGTCCGGCCGTCGAGCCCGGCGCCAGCATCAGGCCGCCGACGCCGCCGACCAGGCAGCCGACCGCATAGACCCGTCCCGTCCAGCGGTGCGCGACGGGGACGCGCCGACGCAGCGGTCCGATGAACTGGAAGGAGCCGATCAGCAGCGCCGTCGCGGCTCCCGCCACATGCACGATGAGCCAGGGCGCCGCAAAGGTGTTGGCCAGGACGTTCGGCGCCAGCGGTCCGACGCCCGCCAGGTAGCGATAGGAAAACACCGCCACCAGCAGGCTGAGCAAGCCCGCCAGCCCCCACCACAGCCGGCCCGGCCACCGCATGGGTCTCATCGCCTGGGTCGTCATCGCGTCCTCCGTCGTTGTGCGTCTGGCCCCTGTCCTTGCGGGCTTGCGGCGGCGCCGCTACGCCTGACTTCGCGAGTGGCGCCAGGACTGCGCGAGAGGGGCGAATGGCCGGTTTGGGACCCGTCTGGGTCAGGGCGTCGGTGCGGCGGATCGCGGTCGAGCTTGGCTTGCTCGTCGCCGCCGGGCTGATCGTCGGCGCGCTCGGCCCCTGGGGTTCGAACACCTATCCGCTCGTCCTCAAGCACGGCTACTGGCTGACCACCGTGGTCGGCGGCGGGGTGATCGGCATCGCCCTGGACGAGACCATCGGGCGGCGTGTCGCGCCGACCTGGCGCCGCGTCCTGCTGGTGGCGGTGCTGATGACGCCGTTGACGGCGCTGTTCGTGCTGGGCGCCATCTTCGTGCTGCTCGGTCACCAGGACGGCTTCTCGGGCTTTGGCGGTCTGATGGGACAGGTGTTCGGCATCGCCCTGCCGATCATGGCCGTCCGCGCCCTCGTCTGGCGCCCGGCCAGGATCCAGACCCGCACCGTCATCGAACCGCCGCTGCCCGAGGCCGAGGCCGCCTTCCGCCGCCGGCTGTCGGCCAGGCGTCGCGCCGCCCGCCTGATCGCCATCGAGGCCCATGACCACTACCTGCGGGTCCACACCGACGCCGGCGCCGAACTCGTCACCCTGCGCTTCGCCGACGCCCTGGCCGAACTGGACAGGGCCCACGGCTACCGCGTCCACCGCTCCTGGTGGGTGGCGGCAGGCGCCATCGAGGCCGTCCGCTGGCGACGCGGAACCGGCGAAGCGACCCTGGCCGGCGGCCTGGTCGTCCCGGTCAGCCGTTCGATGGCCCCGGCCCTGCGCGAGGCGGGCTGGCGCTAGGCGCCGTTCAGCCGCCCGATCAGTTCGGCCAGCCGCCGCGCCCCGGCCTTCTCCTTGAGGCGGGCCAGGTGGGTGTAGACGGTGTTGACGCTGACCCCCTGCCCGCGCGCGAAATCGACCGGCGAGACGCCCGCCACCAAGGCCTGGGCGAGCCGGGTCTCCGCCGCCGTCAGGGCGAAGCGGGCCTGCGCCGTCCGCGCCTGGCGACCCGCCCCGCCGGCCGGGTCGCGGACCAGCAGGATGGCCGCCGCCTCGCCGCCCGTGTCTTCCAGGTCCCGCGCCGACAGCGGCTTCAGGCTGAGCTGCAGGGCCGGCGCGCCGGAGGGCCTGGCCACCTCGAAGCTCGGCGGCGCGGCCGCGCGTCGTCGGCCGCTGAGGTCGCCCAGCGCCGTCATCGCCAGGCCGAGGCGCCGCCGCGCCTGCGGCGAGGCCAGCCGCACCCCGTCCTCGCCGATGTCGAGGCCGTCGCCGGTCCGCGCCAGGGCCTGCAGCGCGCCGTTGGCGTGCAGCACCCGGCCGTCGGCGGCCAACACGGCGGCCCCGGCGTCGATCAGTTCCAGCGTCTCCAGCAGGCTGTCGGCCAGACGCCGGGCCCTGGCCAGCCGCTCAGCCACGCTGAGCGACAGTTGCAGATGGCCGCTCAGGGCCTCGACGGCCCGCAAATACTCGCCGCTGACCTCGCCCGCCCCGGCCCGCAGGGTGAACACCGTCTCCAGCCGCTCGCCGGGCGAACTGAGCATCGCCGCCGCGAACGGCCGCATGTCGGCCCCGTTGAGGTAGTGGTTGTAGAAGGGCTCCCGCGCCCGGCCCGATCCGTCCAGCACCTGGCCGGGCGGAAACTTGCGCGGCCGCCGGCCGGCCCCGACCAGCTGGCCGGAAAACATCGCCAGATACTCAGCCTGCAGCACCGGATCGACCCCCACCCCCTGCCAGAAGCGATGGCGCTGGTTCTGCAGGTCGTAGGTTTCGAGGGTGGCGGCGGCCGAGCCGGTCGCGGCCGTCACACTGCTGAGCGCCTCGGTCCAGCGGGCCGGCTCCAGCCCCGCCGAATGGATGGCCTCGATGGCCGTGAACAGCGCCTCGCCTCGGCCCAACCGGAGTCTCCGGAATCCGAACAAACCCAAAATGATGATACCATCGTTCGCCGGATGCGTCATCAGAACCGATGACGCGGACCCCATGCCGCACGGCCAGTCTTCTCCGCACCATTGTGGAGGATGTTATGGGATCGCATCGCTCCCGCCGCCTGCTCGTCACGGCCTCAAGGCCGCCCTGCCGCACACCGCCCTGACCACCGACAGCATGTTGACCTGGGGCGTCCGGGCCGGGCTCAAGTTCAGGTTCTAGGCCCCGCCGCGACCCTTATGCGCCCCTTATGTCCCGGCCGGTCCTTCCGGCTCGAACCCTGACGCGCCTCGGCGGCATCTTCCGGCTCCAATCAGGAGAGCCGCCTTGGCCGACATCTTATTCCTCGCCCTGGGGCTGGGAGCGTTCGCGCTCTTCGGCCTCTACGCCGCGTTGCTGCGGAAGGTCTGAGTCATGCTCGTGACCCTCCTCTACGGCGCCGCCGCCGTCGGCCTCGCCATCTACATGGTCGCCGCGCTCCTGCGCCCCGACCGCTTCTGATCCTCTTGCATAAAGGAGACCTCGCATGGACTGGCGAGGCTGGGCCGAGATCGTCTTCACGATCGGCCTCACTCTGGCATTGAGCTGGCCGCTCGGCGCCTATCTCAAACGTGTGTGGACGGGCGAGCCGACCTGGCTCGACCCGGCCCTGGGACCCGTTCAGCGCGGGACCCTCGCCCTGCTCGGCGTCAAGCCCGGTACGAGCCAGGGCTGGCTGGCCTACACCGTCTCGGTGCTGGCCTTCAGCGCCGTCGGCTTCGCCTTTCTCTATGCGATCCTGCGCCTGCAGGGCCTGCTGCCGTTCAATCCGCAGGGGTTCGGGGGCCTGTCGCCGCACCTGGCGTTCAACACCGCTGTCAGCTTCGTGACCAACACCAACTGGCAGTCCTACGTCCCCGAAGCTACCGTCTCGACCTTCTCCCAGATGGCCGGACTGACGGTGCAGAACTTCGTCTCCGCCGCCGCCGGCCTGGCCATCGCCGCCGCCGTGGCGCGGGCCTTCGCCGCCGACCGGGCCGAAGGGCTGGGGAACTTCTGGGTCGATGTCGTGCGCATCGTCCTCTACGTCCTGCTGCCGGTCAGCCTCGTCGGGGCCCTGGTCCTTGTGGCCCTCGACGTGCCCCAATCGCTGGCCGCCGGCACGCCGGTGACCACTGTCGAGGGCGCGCAACAGACGCTCGCCCTGTTCCCGGTCGCCAGCCAGGAAATCATCAAGCAGTTCGGCGCCAACGGCGGCGGCATCTTCAACGCCAACTCGGCCCACCCGTTCGAGAACCCCAACGCCTGGACCAACCTGATCCAGATCGTGGCCATGAACGTGCTCGGCCTGGCCGCCGTCTTCGCCTTCGGCCGCATGGTCATCGCCACCCGCGAGGCCCGCGCCCTGGCCGCCGTCATGGTCATCCTGCTCGGCGCCGCGGCCGGCGGCCTCTACGCCGCCGAGACCCTCACCCCGCAGCCGGCCATGCAGGCGGCCCATGTCGCGGTCGGCCCGTCGATGGAGGGCAAGGAGGTCCGCTTCGGGCCGGCCTCGACCGCCGTCTTCGCGGCCGCCACCACCGGCGCCTCCGACGGCGCGGTCAACGGCATGCACGGCAGCTTCACGCCGCTCGGCGGCGGCATCGCCCTGTTCATGATCCAGCTGGGCGAGATCCTGCCCGGCGGGGTCGGCTCGGGCCTCTACGGCATGATCGTCATGGCCCTGCTGGCCGTCTTCGTCGCCGGACTGATGGTCGGCCGCACCCCCGAGTATCTCGGCAAGAAGGTCGAGGCCCGCGAGATCAAGTTCGCCATGCTGGCGGTGCTGATCCTGCCCATCGTCATCCTCGGCTTCTCGGCCGTGGCGGCGGTGCTGCCAGTGGCCTTGAAAGGCCTGCTCAACAGTGGCCCGCACGGCCTCAGCGAGATCCTCTACGCCTATAGTTCGGCGGCGGGGAATAACGGCTCGGCCTTCGCCGGCCTGACCGCCAACGCCCCCTGGTGGAACACGACGCTCGGCATCGCCATGCTGCTCGGCCGCTTCGCCTACATCGTGCCGGTGCTGGCCATCGCCGGCTCCATCGCCGCCAAGCCCAAGCTCGCTCCCACCGCCGGCACCCTGTCCTCCGCCGGCCCGATGTTCACCGGCCTGTTGATCGGCATCATCCTGATCCTCGGCGGACTGCAGTTCTTCCCGGCCCTCGCCCTTGGTCCGATCGTCGAGCACTTCCAGGTGCTGGCGGCGGCCCGTTGATCCTCTGATTTCAAGGACGCCTGAAATGTCCGATACCCTCGCCGACGGTCCGAGCGCCAAACGCGCCATCGGCTCCGCCACCCTCTCCCGCGCCGTCGTGCTGGAAGCGCTGAAGTCGGCCTTCCTCAAGCTCGACCCGCGCCAGTTGACCGGCAATCCGGTCATCCTCGCCACCGAGGTGGTCGCCGCCCTGGCCACCGTGTCGGCCGTGGTCGCCATCGCCACCGGCCAGCCGGCCGGCTTCCCGATCCAGATGGCGCTGTGGCTCTGGGCGACGGTGCTGTTCGCCAACCTGGCCGAAAGCGTCGCCGAGGGCCGGGGCAAGGCGGCCGCCGATTCCCTGCGGGCCTCGCGGGTGACCACCAAGGCCAAGCTGATCATCGATCCGGTCGCCGGAACCTGGATCCCCACCCCGGCCCATAAGCTGGGCGTCGGCGAGATCGTGCTGGTCGAGGCCGGCGACGTCATCCCCTCCGACGGCGAGATCATCGAGGGCGTCGCCTCCGTCAACGAGGCCGCCATTACCGGTGAAAGCGCCCCCGTCATCCGGGAAAGCGGTGGCGATCGCAGCGCCGTCACCGGCGGCACCACCGTCGTCTCCGACTGGCTGAAGGTGCGTATCACCAGCGAGGCGGGCTCGACCTTCCTCGACCGGATGATCGCCATGGTCGAGGGCGCCGACCGCCGCAAGACGCCCAACGAACTGGCCCTGGCCGTGCTGCTGGCCGGCCTGACCCTGGTCTTCCTGGTGGCCGTGGTCACCCTGGTGGGCCTGGGCGCCTACAGCGGCGTCAAGCTTGACCCGATGATCCTCGGCGCCCTGTTCGTCACCCTCATTCCGACGACCATCGGCGGGCTGCTCAGCGCCGTCGGCATCGCCGGCATGGACCGCCTGCTCAAGGTCAACGTCCTGGCCACCAGCGGCCGGGCCGTCGAGGCGGCCGGCGACATCGACACCCTGCTGCTCGACAAGACCGGCACCATCACCTTCGGCAACCGCATGGCCGCCGAGGTCGTCCCCGCCCCCGGCGTCCGCCCCGAAGTCGCCCTGCGCGCCGCCATGATGGCCTCCCTGGCCGACGAGACGCCGGAGGGTCGCTCCATCGTCGAGCTGGCCCGCGAGCAAGGCCTGACCGCCCAGACCCCGGAGGGCGCGACCTTCATCGCCTTCTCCGCCGTCACCCGCCAGTCGGGCCTCGACGCCGGCAAGAGCAGCTGGCGCAAGGGGGCGGTCGACGCCGTGCTCAAGACCCTGAACCTGCGCCCCGACGACGCCCCGGCCGAGTTCCGCCAGGCGGTCGACCGCATCGCCCGCTCGGGCGGCACGCCGCTGGCCTGCAGCGAGAACGGCGCCCTGGTCGGGGTCATCCACCTGAAGGACGTGGTCAAGCCGGGGGTCAAGGAGCGCTTCGCCGACCTGCGCCGCATGGGCGTCCGCACGGTGATGATCACCGGCGACAACCCGGTGACCGCCGCCGCCATCGCCAGCGAGGCCGGCGTCGACGACTTCCTCGCCGAGGCCACGCCCGAGGACAAGCTGCGCATGATCCGCGCCGAACAGGCCAAGGGCCGGCTGGTCGCCATGTGCGGCGACGGGGCCAACGACGCCCCGGCCCTCGCCCAGGCCGACGTCGGCGTGGCCATGCAGACCGGCGCCCAGGCGGCCCGCGAGGCTGGCAACATGGTCGACCTCGACAGCGACCCGACCAAGGTCCTCAACATCGTCGAGGTCGGCAAGCAGCTCTTGATCACCCGCGGCGCCCTGACCACCTTCTCGATCGCCAACGACGTGGCCAAGTATTTCGCCATCATCCCGGCCCTGTTCGTGGCCAGCCTGCCGGCCCTCGGCGCCATGAACATCATGCGGCTGCACAGCCCGCAGAGCGCCATCCTGTCGGCGGTGATCTTCAACGCCCTGGTCATCGTCGCCCTGATCCCGCTGGCCCTGCGCGGCGTGAAGTACCGGGCCATCGGCGCCAGCAAGCTGCTCAGCCGCAACCTGTCGATCTACGGGCTCGGCGGCCTCGTCGCGCCGTTCATCGGCATCAAGCTGATCGACCTGGTCGTCGCAGGTTTCGGCTGGGCCTGAGCCCCTCTAAAGGACACCTCCCATGCTTTCCCAACTCCGCCCCGCCCTCGTCTCGATGGTCCTGTTCACCGCCGTGCTTGGCCTCGGCTATCCCCTGGCCGTCACCGGCATCGCCCAGGCCGCCCTCCCGGCCCAGGCCAATGGTTCGCTCGTCGTCAGTAACGGCAAGGTGGTCGGCTCCTCCCTGATCGCCCAGGGCTTCAGCCAGCCTGGCTACCTGCACCCCCGCCCCTCGGCGGCCGGCAAGGGCTATGACGCCGCCGGCTCCTCGGGTTCCAACTACGGCCCGCTGAACGCGGACTACGCGGCCCGGGTGAAGACCGACGCCGACGCCCTGCGCGCCGAAGCCGCCGCGCCGATCCCGGTCGACGCCGTCACCACCTCCGGCTCGGGCCTCGATCCCGACGTCACCCCGACCAACGCCGAACGCCAGGTGGCCCGCATCGCCGCCGCCCGCGGCCTGGCCCCCGAACGGGTGCGGACCCTCATCGCCGCCGCCACGCAAGGCCCGACGCTCGGCTTCCTCGGCCAGCCCCGGGTCAATGTCCTGCAGGTCAATCTGGCCCTCGACGCCGCCGGCCGAACGGAGCAACGTCCGCCCCAATGACGCCTGACGAACCGCGCCGCCCCGATCCCGACGCCCTGCTGGCGGAGGCCCGGTCGGCCGGGCGCGGCCGACTCAAGGTCTTCCTCGGCATGGCCCCCGGGGTCGGCAAGACCTTCGAGATGCTCAGCGCCGCCGGCCGCCTGCAGGCGGCCGGCGGCGAGGTGCTGGTCGGGGTGGTGGAAACGCACGGCCGCCGCGAGACCGAAGCCCTCCTCGACGGCCTCGAGGTCCTGCCCCGCAAACCCATCGAACACCGCGACCGGGCCTTGATGGAGTTCGACATCGACGCCGCCATCGCGCGTAAGCCCGGCGTCCTGCTGGTCGACGAATACGCCCACTCCAACGCCCCCGGCTCGCGCCATCCCAAGCGCTGGCAGGATGTCGAGGAGATCCTCAGCGCCGGCATCGACGTCTGGACCACCCTCAACGTCCAGCACCTCGAAAGCCTGGTCGAGGTGGTCTGGAAGATCACCGGCGTGCGCCAGCGCGAGACGGTGCCCGACAGCGCCCTCTCCCGCGCCGACGACATCGAACTGATCGACATCACCCCGACCGAACTGCGCGAGCGGATGGCGGCCGGCAAGGTCTATGTGCCCGAGACCGCCCGCCTCGCCGCCGACCGCTTCTTCCGCCCGGAGAACCTCACGGCCCTGCGCGAACTGGCCCTGCGCCGCGCCGCCCAGACGGTCGACGACCAGCTGACCCAGGCCATGAAGCGGGCCGGGGTCGAGGGCCCCTGGGCGGCCGGCGAGCGCATCCTCGTGCTGATCGGGCCGGACGGCATGGCCGGCGCCCTGGTCCGGGCCGGGCGGCGCCTCTCGGACATGATGATGGACGCCCCGTGGACGGTGGCCCACATCGAGCGGCCCAACCGCGGGGCCGGCGATCCGGCCGGCGGCGTGCGGCTCAATGAGGCGCTGAAGCTGGCCGAACAGCTGGGCGGCTCCACCGTCGTGCTGACCGGCGACGACCTCGTCCAGGCCGTCCTCGACCACGCCCGCCGCAACAACATCACCCAGATCGTCGTCGGCAAGTCGCGGCGCTCGCGCTGGCGCGGCCTGTTCGGCCGCTCGCTGGCCCCGGCCCTGCTGGAGGAAGCGGCCGGCGCCGCCCTGCACATCATCACCGACGCCGCCGCCGATGGGCGCACGGCGCCGCCCGCCCGCCCGCCAAGGGGCCGCTTCCAGTGGCGCGGACAGCTCGGCGCGCTGGGCCTCGTCGCCATCGCCGTCGCCATCGCCTGGCTGATCGACAGCAAGGTCGAGAACGCCAACCTGGCGATGATCTTCATGCTCAGCGTGCTGGGCTCGGGCCTGGCCTTCGGGCTGTGGCCGGCGGTGACGGCGGCGACGGTCTCGGCCCTGGCTTACAACTTCCTGTTCCTCGAACCACGCATGACGGTGCTGATCGGCCACCCGGCCGACGTGCTGACCTTCGGCGTCTTCTTCGCCGCCGCCCTGACCACCGGCTGGCTGACCGGCCGGGTCCGCGACCAGGCCCGCGCCACCTCCAGACGGGCCTCGGCCGTCTCCGCCCTGCTGGCCTCCAGCCGCCGTCTGTCGGGCGCGGCCCGCAAGGAGGACGCCGCCACCGCCCTGGCCGAACAGCTGGCCGCCGCCACCGGCGGCAAGGCCGTCGTCCTGCTGCCCGGCGGCGACGACATCGTCGCCGTGGCCGGCGCCCCGGACCTCGAACCGCTGTCGGCTGCCGACCTCGCCGCCGCCCGCTGGACCTGGGAGAAGGGCGAGCCGGCCGGGGCCCGCACCGGCACCCTGCCCAACGTCGCCTGGACCTTCCGCCCCCTGCAGGGGGTCAAGGCCCGGGCCGGCGTCGTCGGCCTCGAACCCCAGGCCCTGGCCGCCGAGGAGGACGAACGCTTCGCCCTGGCCCTGCTCGACCAGGGGGCCATCGCTCTCGAACGGGCCGAGTTCGCCGCCGAGGCCGCCGACGCCGACGCCCTCCGACGCTCAGACAAACTTCGCTCGGCCCTGCTCAACTCGGTCAGCCACGACCTGCGCACGCCGCTCTCCACCGTGCTCGGCGCCGTCACCACCCTGATCGACTTCGGCAAGTCGATGAAGCCGGCCGTCCGCGACGACCTGATGCTGTCGATCCGCGAGGAGGCCGAGCGGCTGAACCGCTACGTCGGCGACCTGCTCGACATGACCCGCATCGAGGGCGGGGCGCTGAAGACCCGCCGTGAGTGGACCGACATCCGCGACGTGCTCGGCGCCGCCATCGCCCGGGTCGAGCGCCGCCTCGAGGCCCGCACCCTGAGCCGCGACTTCCCGGCCCAGCTCTCCATGGTCATGGCCGACCCCAGCCTGCTGGAGCAGGCCCTGGTCAACATCCTCGAGAACGCCATCGCCTACAGCCCCGACGGCCGGGCCATCGAGACCGCCGCCTACGAAGATCGCGGCAACGTCGTCATCTCCATCGAGGACGAGGGCCGCGGCATCCCGACCGCCGAGCTGGAGCGGGTGTTCGAACGCTTCCGCCGCATGGAGGAGGCCTCCGATCGCGGCAAGGGCGCCGGGCTTGGCCTGGCCATCTCCAAGGGCTTCGTCGAGGCCATGGGCGGCCGCATCGCCGCCGCCAGTCCCATACACGATGGACGCGGCACCCGCATTCTGATCAGCCTGCGCAAGGAAATCGTCACCCCGGACCACCTGCTTTGACCGCCTTTCGGCCGCGCATCCTCGTCATCGACGACGAGCCGCAGATCCACCGCTTCCTGGGCCCGGCCCTGGAGGCGGCGGGATACGAGCCCGTACGCGCCGACGACGCCACCAGCGGCCTGCGCGAGCTGGCCCGCAAGGCCCCCGACGCCGTCGTCCTCGACCTCGGCCTGCCCGACATGGACGGCAAGCAGGCGCTCATAAAAGCCCGCGCCTTCTACGACGGCCCCATCCTCATCCTCTCGGCCCGCGACCGCGAGACCGAGAAGATCGACGCCCTCGACGCCGGCGCCGACGACTATGTCGAAAAGCCCTTCGGCGTCGGCGAACTGCTGGCCCGGCTGCGCGTGGCCATGCGCCATCGCCTTCGCCGCGAGGGCGCCGAGGAGGTCATGCGCTCGGGCGAGGTCGAGATCGACCTGATCAATCGGCGGGTCGCCCGCGCCGACAAACCGGTCCACCTGTCGCCCAAGGAGTTCGACCTGCTGGCCAGCCTGGCGGGCGGGGCCGGCCGGGTGCTGACCCACCGCCAGATCCTCACCGCCGTCTGGGGCCCGGCCCATGAGCAGGACGTCCAGTACCTGCGCGTCTTCATCGGCCAGCTACGCCAGAAGCTGGAAGCCGATCCGTCCAGCCCCCACGTCATTCTCACCGAGCCGGGCGTCGGCTACCGGTTCGGCTCAGGAGACCAGCCATGACCACGCGAACAGGCGGCTGCCGTTGCGGCCAGGTGCGCTTTGCGATCACCGCCCCGCCGCTGCTGACCATGGCCTGCCACTGCAAGGGCTGCCAGCGGATGACCGGCGGGCCGTATTCGCTCAGCGTCGCCGCGCCCCCGGACGGTTTCGCGGTCACCAAAGGCGAGCCGGTCATCGGCGGCGTGGGTGCGCCGCCCATCCACTTCCATTGTCCCCGCTGCATGAGCTGGCTGTTCACCCGGCCGCAGGGCGCGCCCTTCGTCAACGTCCGCACGCCGATGCTGGACGACCCGTCGGGCCTGGAGCCGTTCATGGAGACCTATGCCTCGGCGGCCTTCCCCTGGGCGAAGACCGGCGCGCCGCACAGCTTCGATGAGTTCCCGCCGATGGAAGCCTACCGCGCCCTGATCGCCGAATTCGCCCGGCGCTAGCCCGGCCGGAACACAAGGGTTTCTCCGTTCGTTGCCGGTTACCAACGCAAACGGAGACCTTGAGCCATGGGCCGCGGCATTCTTCTCCTTCTTCTCGGCGTTCCCCTGCCGATCGTCATCCTCCTCGCCCTCTTCTGGCATTGAGCGGGGACCAGCCGATGTCGGAAACCGCCCTGGGTAACAGCCCCGCCCCGATCCTGTCGGGCGTGGTCCGCGCCGTCTCCTGGGACGCCGTCCTGGCCGGCGCCCTGACGGCCATCGCCGCCAGTCTGATCCTGTTCAGCCTGGCCAGCGGCCTGGGCTTCGCCGTCGCCTCGCCCTGGAGCGGCGCCCGGACCCTGGGCGCCGTCGGCGCCACCGTCGGGGTGTGGCTGGTCATCGTCCAGTGGCTGGCCTCGGGCCTCGGCGGCTACCTGACCGGCCGCCTGCGGAGCCGCTGGATCGGCACGCATGAGCACGAGGTCTTCTTCCGCGACACCGCCCACGGCTTCCTGGCCTGGGCGACGGCCAGCGTCGTCGTGGCCGCCGTCGCCGCCCTGGTCGCCACCGCCGGGGCCGGCAAGGCGGCCGACACCGCCGTCAGGGTCGTCGGCCCGGCCTATGAGTACGACGCCGACAGCCTGTTCCGCACCTCGTTCAACGACCCGGCCGCCACCGCCACCGCCCGCGACGAAGCCCGGCGTGTCCTGCAGGCCTCCGACCCGACCAAGGGCCCCTCGGCCGCCGACCGGGCCTATCTGGCCGGCTCGGTCGTCAACCGCACGGGCCTCAAGCCCGAGGAGGCCACGGCCCGCGTCGACGATGTCGTGGCCCGCGAGATGAAGGCCGCGGCCGTCGTCCAGTCCGCCGCCGACGACGCCCGCAAGGCCGCCGCCGCCTTCGCCGTGCTGACGGCGCTCAGCCTGCTGATCGGCGCCTTCATCGCCAGCGTCGCCGCGGCGCTGGGCGGCCAGGAGCGCGACAAGCATCCGTGACCGGGGCAGTCTCCACCCGCACCGGCCCGGGAAGAGTTGCCCATGGGCGGCGCGCGAGACCTGCGAACGCCCGGTCGCCTTCGATACAGGCTAGGCCTTCTCTTCGCCGGCCGCGACCCGCTCGCGGTGCCTCGCCATGGCGTCGCTGAAGGCGGCGGCCAGGATGCCGGTCGGCAGGGCGATCAGGCCGATGCTGGTCACGGCCGTCACCGCCGCCAGCATCTTGCCCAGCGGCGTGATCGGATAGATGTCGCCGTAGCCGATGGTGGTCAGGGTCGCCACCGCCCACCACAGGGCCCGGGGAATGGAGCCGAACTTGTCCGGCTGGGCGTCGCCCTCGACCAGGTAGAGCAGGGTCGCCGAGAGCACCATCAGCCCGATGCCGGCGAACAGGCTGAGGAACAGCTCGGCCCGCCGCGAGGCCACCGCCTCGCCGATATGCCGCCAGGCCGTCGACATCCGCCCCAGCTTCGCCAGCCGCAGCACCCGCAGCAGCCGGAAGGCCCGCAGCAGCGGTCCGGCCGGCACGCCGGGGGTCAGGGTGGCGACGATGGTGACCAGATCGATGACGCCGCTGAACGAGGTCATGAACTTCCAGCGGGCCCGCCAGGGTCCGGTCGCGTCCGGCCGCTCCGGCGCTACCCACAGCCGGGCGGCGTACTCGACGAGGAAGATGTTGCCGAACACCAGTTCGGCCAGGGCGAACAGGGCTGCGTTCCTGACCTGGATCGTCGGTTCGGTGGCGATGATGGCGACGCCCGAGGCGATGACGATCAACACCGCCAGCACCACATTGGTCAGCGACAGGCCCCGGCGGCGGGCCTCGGGATCCAGTTCGCGATAGAGGCGGCCCCTCAGGGTCGTCGCCGGCGGCAGGCTGTCAGGCATCGCGTCTCCCTATCCGGCCCGGCTGACCAACCGCCGCTGCCACAGGGCGGCCAGGTGCTCGATCGGCATCGGCTTGGCGAACAGATAGCCCTGGAAGGCGTGGACGCCGGCCACGGCCAGGAACTTGCGCTGCTCCTCGGTCTCCACCCCCTCGGCCACCACCTTCATGCCCAGCGCCCGGCCGACGCTGATCACCGCATGCACCAGGGTGGCGCTGGTGGTGTCGGCCGGGCAGCCGATGATGAAGCAGCGGTCGATCTTCAGCTTGTTGAACGGGTAGAGCCGCAGCTGGTTGAGGCTGGTGTAGCCCATGCCGAAATCGTCGAGCGCCACCGAGACGCCCAGCGCCTGCAGCCGGTCGATGGCCCGCTTGGCCTCGTCCTCGTCGGCCAGCACGGCGGTCTCGGTCAACTCCACCTCCAGCCGGCCGGGCGGGAAGGCGTATTTCAGCATCATCGCCGACAGGTCGTCGACGAAGCTGGGGTCGGCGACGTCCAGGGCGCTGGCGTTGATGCTGACCGGCAGCCCGTCCAGGGGCAGG
Source organism: Caulobacter sp. (assembly GCA_028291265.1). Taxonomy (GTDB): domain Bacteria; phylum Pseudomonadota; class Alphaproteobacteria; order Caulobacterales; family Caulobacteraceae; genus Caulobacter. The sequence continues at coordinate 20,471 of JAQGIK010000143.1, forward strand.
GTGTCGGCCATCGCCTGCTGCATCACCCAGCGGGTGATCGGCCCCATCAGCCCGGCCTTCTCGGCCAGCGGAATGAAGCGGTTGGGACCGATCGGTCCCTGGGTCGGGTGGGTCCAGCGCAGCAGGGCCTCGCAGCCGGTCACCGACTGGCCGTCACGGCTGAACTGCGGCTGGTAGGCGAGGCTGAACTGGCCGCGCTCGGCGGCCTTGGCCAGCGCCAGGGTCAGGGCGGCGTCCTCCGACGACAGGGCCGGGACGAGCTTGGCGGCCGGGATATGGGCCTCGAGCACGGCCAGGGTGGCGGCCAGCTGGCCCTGCAGGCCCAGGCCGGCGGCGAGGTCCAGCCGGCCGTGGTCGCGGGCCTCGGTTTCGAGGTGGCCGCAGGTCTCGGCCACGGCCCTCGCCCCGATGTTCAGGCTCATCGACTTCAGCGCGTGGGCGGACCGGGCGGCGGCGTCGACATCGCCGCTCTGGGCGGCCTCGATATAGCCCTCGACGGCCGAGGGCGCGTTCTCGCGATAGAGGCGGCGGACGCGCTCGACGAAGTCCCCCTTGCCGGTGGCGGCCATGCGGGCCAGCTCGGCGGTGACCTCGGGGTCGAGCAGGTCGCTGACCGGGCCCGAGGGCGCCGGCGGGGCGGGTTCGGGGGCCCCGGCCGGAGCCGCCGTGGCCGACGGCTGGACGAAGCGGGCCATGACGGCGGCCAGGCCGGCCAGGGTGAAGGGCTTGTGCAGCACGTCGTCCATGCCCGCCTCGCGCCACTGGTCGGCGGCGCTGCCGACGACATGGGCGGTCAGGGCGACGATGGGGGTGCGGCGGCCTTCTTCTCTGGCGCGAATCTCGCGGGCCGCTTCATAGCCGTCCATCTCCGGCATCGAGCCGTCCATCAGCACCAGGTCGTAGGCCCCCTTCAAGGTCGCCTCGACGCCTTGGCGACCGTCCTCGGCGGTGTCGCAGGCGGCGCCCAGACGCGACAGGGCCTCCATGGCCACCTCGCGGTTGACGGCGCTGTCGTCGACGACCAGCACCCGGCGGCCGACAAAGCCCGGCAGCGCGCCGGCGGTCTGCGTGGCCTGCGCCTCGGCCGGATCGGTCAGCGGTTCGCCGGCGGCGATCTGACTGAGGGCCCGCATCAGGTCGCTCCGCCGCAGGGGCTGGATCAGAGCGGCGTCGGCTTTCCCAGCCTTGGTCAGGGCGGCGGGCTTCGGATCGCCGTACTCGCCAAGCACCAGCGTCGGCGCGTCCGGGCGGGCCCCGTCCAACGCCGTCGGATCGGCGATGACCAGCGCCGCGCCGGGCGCGTCCAGGCCCTGTATCGTCATGCCGGCCGCCGCCAGATAGCGCGTCGTCACCGCCCGGGTGCAGGGCCCGGCCAGCGACAATCCAACCAGAGAGGGGCGCGCGGCGTCGAGGCGCGGCCAGTCCGGCGCCGCCTCCAGGGTCTCCAGCGGCGCGGTGAAGCCGAACACCGAACCCTTGCCGACCTGGCTGGCGACCTCGACCTCGCCGCCCATGGCCTCGACCAGCCGCTTGCAGATGGCCAGGCCCAGGCCCGTGCCGCCGAACCGGCGGGTGATCGACTGGTCGGCCTGGGTGAAGGCCCCGAACAGGCCGGCGATCTTGTCGGGCGCGATGCCGATGCCGCTGTCGCGCACCCGGACCCTCAGGCCGCCCTCTTAAGGTTCGACGGTGATCTTCACCCCGCCGGTCTCGGTGAACTTGATGGCGTTGTTGACCAGGTTGCCGACCACCTGCCGCAGCCGCGTGGGGTCGCCCAGCACCTTCGAAGGCGTCGCCGGATCGACATAGGCGGCGATGTCCAGGCCCTTGGACCGGGCCCGTTCCCAGAACAGGCTGGCGACGTCCTCGACGATCTCGGCCGGGTCGACCGGCGCCGCCTCCAGGTCCATCTTGCCGGCCTCGATCTTCGAGAAGTCGAGGATGTCGTTGATGATGGCCAGCAGGCTCGACCCCGACTTGGCGATGACCTCGGCGAACCGCCGCTGCCTGGCCGGCAGGTCGCCGGCCGCCAGCATCTCGGCCATGACCATGATGCCGTTCATCGGCGTGCGGATCTCGTGGCTCATGGTGGCCAGGAAGTCGCTCTTGGCGGCGTTGGCGCTCTCGGCGACCTCCTTGGCCACCCGCAGGTCGGCGGTGCGCATCGCCACGGTCCGCTCCAGGCCCTCGACATGGCCGGCGATCTCCTGGTCGCGGGTGCGCACCTCGGCCAGCATGGCGTTGAAGCCGTCGACCAGCTCGGCGATCTCGGCGTCGGCCCGCTCGGGCGCCTGCGTCGGCCGGCTGTAGTCGTGGGTGGCGCGGACGGCCGCCATGCTGTCCTTCAGGGACAGGATGGGGGCGGTGATCCGCCGCTGCATCCGCCAGGCGACCAGCAGCCCGACCAGGGCCGCCACCAATCCGGCCAGCAGGCTGACGAGCAAGGCCCCGCCCAGCCGGGCGAAGATGCCGCTGGTCTGGCCCAGCAACACCACCTCGCCGACCGCCTTGCGGCCGTGCACGACGGGGCTGCGCACCTCGACGGTGCCGGACCGCAGCAGGGAGGCGGTCGAGGCGCTGGCCTTGCCGGCCACCTGCACGTCGCGGCTCAGCCGCGCGCCGGAGCCGGTCTCGGCCAGGGTGCGGCCGTCGAGCGTCTCGATCCGGGCGTAGGAGACGCCGGGCAACAGGTTGATGGCGCGCAGCGACGCGTAGGCCTTCGAAGCGCTGTTCTCGGCCGTCGCCTCGGCGCTGGTCGAGGCCAGCACGGCGGCGGCGGCGCGGAACTGTTCCAGCTGCAGGGCGGCCTCGCGGCGGCCGTCGCGAACGGCGCTGACCAGGGTCATCACGGCCACGGCGACGCTCACCGAGGCCAGCACCAGAAGCGCCAGCCGCGTGCGGATCGAGTTCCTGTGTCGGATCCCCGACTTACCGACCACGAAAAGTTCCGTTTCGTCCAAGGCTTAGGCGAAAACCGACGTTACCCGGTATTAATGACCTCTGGCTTAATGTGGGGGTTCAACAGGCCTTTTCGGGGGGAATTTCATGGAGGCGCGGGTCCAGCTTCGGCGGGCCTTCTACTACTCGGCCCAGGCCGATCTTCGTCTGCTGTTCGTGGACGACGATCCCATCCTGCGCGAGTTCGCCTCCGTGCATCTGGCCTCCGAGCACATGCGGCTCGAGACCGCCGCCGACGGGGCCGAGGGCCTGGCCGCCATCGCCGCCGACCGGCCCGACCTGGTGCTGCTCGACCTCGACATGCCCAACGTCGACGGCTTCGAGGTGCTGCGCCGCCTGCGCGCCGATCCGGCCACCGAACATCTGCCGGTCATCGTCGTCACCGGCCGCGAGGACACCGCCGCCATCGACCGCGCCTTCGACGCCGGGGCGACCTCCTTCATCGCCAAGCCGATCAACTGGCGGCTGCTGAACTACCAGGTCCGCTACGTGCACCGGACCCACGTCAACGAGGACTTCCTGCTGGAGGAGCGCAACCGGCTGCGCGAGGGCGGGGCCCGCGCCGACGCGGCGCTGAAGGCCGTGGCCCGCGAAGGCTCGCGCTTCCTCGGCCAGGCCCTGCGCGTCAACCCGGACCTGCGCGAGGCGGCCGCCGCCTTCGCCGCCGCCGTCGAGGCCGCCGCCAACCCGCCGGACACCCCCTGATGAGCGCCTGGCGCCGCCTGCTCCGCTTCGCGCGCCGCCTGAAGGAAGACCGACGCGGAAACGTCATCACAACCTTTGCGCTAGCGGTTCCCGTGATTGCAATCCTGGCTCTGGGCGGCATAGACCTGGCCAGCGTCAGCGCCGACAAGCAGAAGATGCAGGATGTCGCCGACGGCGCCGCCCTGCTGGCCGCCAAACAGCTGGGCATGGCCGACAACAACGGCCTGGCCGAGCGCACCAAGGCGGTGATGGCCGCCCAGCTCACCGACCTCAGCAGCCGCCTGACCTATACCGCCGCTGTCACCCCCGACACCGAGGACGGCCTCGTCCAGGTCCAGCTGACCGTCAACCGCAACAGCTTCTTCGCCAACATGCTGCCGCCCGGCGGCTGGAACTTCACCATCACCGCCAACGCCCAGCAGATGGGTGTCACCCCGCTCTGCGTCCTGAGCCATGGCGGCGACAGCAAGGACAAGATCGAGCTGAAGGATACGTCCAGCGTTGCGGCGCCGGGCTGCCTGATCCACTCCAACTCCGACATCAAGGTCGCCGGCGGCGCCAGCCTCAACGCCGGCATCGCCCAGTCTTCGGGCCTGGCCAGCGGGCCGATCACGCCGACCGCCCAGACCGACGCCCCGATCATCCCCGATCCCTTCGCCTCGATGACCATCGGCCAGCAGGGCGCCTTCTGCGCGCCGACCGACCTGCTGGCCGGACTGCTGCCCCTCGTCCTCCTGCCGGGCGTTCATTGCGGCGACATCGTCGCCGGCAAGAATTCCACCATCACCCTGCTCCCGGGCGAGCACTACTTCCAGAAGGGCAAGCTGGAGCTCAAGGAGAACGCCGTGCTGAACGGCGACAACGTCGTGCTGGTCTTCGGCAAGGAGGCCGACTTCCAGTTCAAGGACACCTCCCAGATTCGCCTGTCGGGCCGCCGTCAGGGCTCCTACGCCGGCTTCGTCGTCGCCACCACGCGCGACAACGACCGCACCTTCGAGATTTCCTCGACGGCCGCGCGCCAGCTTCTCGGCACCGTCTACATTCCCAACGCCACCCTGCTGGTGAAGGGTCAGAACCGCATCGCCGACCAATCCGCCTGGACGGTCATCGTCGCCCAGTCGATCAAGCTGGAAGAGAACCCCGACCTGGTCATCAACAAGAACTACGCCGGCTCTTCGGTGCCGGTGCCGGGCGGCGTCGGCGACAAGGCTGCGTCGGCGGTGGTCAGGCTGGCGCAGTAGGGGTCGGCGAAGACCCCCTCCTGGAAGATCGTCTCCCCGAACCAGGGATGGACGAAGCGCATCGCGAAGCGGAACCGCCCGCCGCCGAGGTCCTCATGCACCACATGCGCCGGCCCCGGCGTCAGCAGGGTGGGCAGCGGGATGACCAGCGGCCCGACCACCCAGACATAGCCCTTGCCGCGGAAATGCAGGGCCCCCTCCTCGACGGTGACCTCCGAGCGCATGCCAAGCCCGCCGCGCGCCACCTCCAGCAGCTCGCCGGCCCGGCCCAGCTGCTTGCGCGAGGTGACCAGGGTCTCGGGCCGGCCGGGGAACCGGTAGTAGCGGTCCCAGACCACCCCCCGTTCCTCCATCCGCACCACCACCCGCATGGGCACCGCCTCGCCAGTCCAGGGGGCCAGCGGCCGGCCGATCAGTCGGCAGGCCTGGGCCAGGATGCAGCCGAAACGGCTGGCGCGAACGACCATCTCGCCGGGGTAGGTGATCTCTTCACCGATGCGGTGGACGCCGAACCGCTCGCGCACGGCCAGCGGCAGGCGGCTCCAGGCGGCCTCGCCGACCAGGCGGCGGAAGTCGAGCATCCGGGGGCTCCCAAAATGCTTCAGGGGCGCTACTGACCGGACCCCGTGTCGTCCAACCCAGCCCGCCAGCGTCCCCATGATGGCCTCCCCTAACGTCCGATGAGTTTGGCGATACGCCCGCCCAGCGCGATCAGCTTGATCAGGGTCGGCCTGGGCACGTCGCGCATCTGGCGGTGCCAGCCGTCGAGCTGGACCAGGAACCCCTGCATGGCCTTCAGCCGCTCGCGGGCGTAGGCCGGCGTCGCCTTGTCGGTGTCGGCCTCGGCGACGCAGGCGTTGAGCATCTCCAGAGTCGGGTCGATCTCGCGCCGTTTGCGGCCTTCGACGATCAGCTCGAGCATGTCCCAGGGATCGGTGCGGGCGGCGAAGTGGTCGCGCCGGTCGGCTTCCAGGTGGACCAGCTTGATCAGGTCCCAGCCCATCAGTTCCTTCAGGCTGGTCGAGACATTCGAGCGCGCGACGCCCAGGGCCAGGGTGATCTGTTCGGCGTTCTGCGGCGCCTCGGCCAGGTACAGCAGGGCGTGGATCTGGGCGACGGTGCGGTTGACGCCCCAACGCTGACCCATCTCGCCCCAGTGCAGGACGTAGCGGCGCATGGCGGGAGTGATCTGCATGGCATTTCGCCTATTTCTGTCATGACAGAAATAGGCGAAATGGAACTGGGATGCAAGAGGTAGCTCACAAGTCCTCCCCCATCGGGGGAGGGGGACCGCGGCCGCAGGCCGTGGTGGAGGGGGTCCCCGCCGACGGCCGGGTCAGCCCCGTCTTCAAGCCTCGGAGGTGACCCCCGCCGTCAGCGGCTTCGCCGCTGCCACCTCCCCCGAGAGGGGGAGGAACAAAATAGCCGGCGGGACGGGCCCGAATCCGTCCCGCCGGCGCTTCAGCCCCGGAGCCCGCCAGGCGGAAGTGTGAAGCGGTTCCGCCGCTTGGGCGGGCTCCCCACTTTCACCGATGACCCTTTTTGTCCGGATCAGGCGAGCCTGATCCGGAAAGGGTCTAGCGGGTCCCGGCGTCGGAGGGGCCGGCGGCCGGGTCGCCGAGGGTGAAGGTCACGGTGCGGCCGATCAGTTCGCGCGGGGGCCGCTTGAGGTCGGTGTCCTTGACGGCCGCCTTGGCGGCGACGTCGAAGTCACCGGAGCCGCTGGAGCGGACGACGCGCAGGCTGTCTCCGCCGGGGCTGCCGGAGATGTTCAGCCGGATCCCGACGGTCTTCCCGTCGTCGGCCAGGCCGGCGGCGGCGATCCTGTCGGCGAAGGCGGCGCGGGTCTGGGCGATCCAGGCGTCCGAGGCGCTGCCGGCGTGGGCGAGGGTCATGCTGGCGGCCGACAGGGCGGTCGCGCCGACAAAGGCGAGGAGTTGGCATCTGGTCATCGGGTGGTTCGAGCTTTCAAGTTACGGTTGGGGAAGAGAGCGGCGCCGCGAGGACAGATATGGGCCGTCACCCCTCGTTCCACGAACGATAGCTTTTGCACCGGGCTGTGAGCCGCGCTAACAAGCGGCATGGCCCGCCTGCCCCCGTTCATCGCCCTGCGCACCCTCGAAGCCGCCGCCCGCCACAAGAGCTACAGCCGCGCCGCCGAGGAGCTGTTCGTCACCCACGGCGCGGTCAGCCAGCAGATCCGCCGCCTCGAGGCCGAGCTCGGCCTGACCCTGTTCCACCGCCGCGGCAACAGCATGGAGCCCACGACCGTGGCGAAGCAGTTGGCCGTCCGGGTCCGCAAGGCGATCGGCATCCTCAGCGACGGCGTCGCCGAGGCCGAAGCGTTGGGCCGCGCCACGCCGCTGGTGCTCAGCGCCGTCCACGCCATGACCGGCCGCTGGCTGGCGCCGCGGCTGCACCGGTTGCCCGAGGCGGTCGGCGGGCTGGAGCTGCAGATGGCCGAGCGGCTGGCCGACTTCACCACCGACGGCGTCGACTGCGCCATCCGCCACGGGCGCGGCCCCTGGCCCGGCGTCGAGCAGACCCATCTGATGACCGAGCACTGGTTTCCGGTCTGCAGCCCGGCCTTCCTGGCGCGCCATCCGGTCGCCGGCCCCGAGGACCTGGCCAGGGTTCCGCTGCTGACCCACACCGAATACCCCTGGAACCTGTGGTTCTCGGCCCTGGGCCTCGAAACCCCGCCCCAGCGCGGCGGCCTGTCGTTCGACGATTCCTCGGTGCTGGTCGATGCGGCGGTGCAGGGCCTCGGCGTCGCCCTGGCCCGCGAATTCCTGGCCCAGCAGGCCCTGGCCGAGGGCCGGCTGGTTCGCCCGCTGAGCGGTCAGGTGCGGGCCGGCGCCGACTACCACTTCGTCTGGCGGGCAGACTCCCCCAAGCTGCCGCGGATCCTGGCCTTGCGGGACTGGCTGGTCGAGGAGGCCACAATAAGAAACGGGGAGGAGGCCCCAGACCTCCTCCCCGTAGAAGCGCCGACCTTGACCTGAGGCCTTGGTCGCGGTCGGCGCCTGTCTCGCAGCCCGTCAGACGGAAGTGTTTGCGGTTCCGCCGCCCGGACGGGCTCTACATTTGAGAGCCTTACGGCTGGCCGAGCGTGAAGGTCACGACGCGGCCGACCAGGTCGGACGGCGGACGCGAAACGTCGGCGTCCTTGGCGGCGCCCTTCACGGCGGTGTCGAAGTCGGCAGAGCCGCTGGTTTCGGCGATGGTGACGCTTTCGGCGCCGGCCGAGCCGAGGCGCAGGCGGATCTTCACGGTCTTGCCGTCGTCGGCCAGGCCGGCGGCCTCGACCTTGGCCTGCAGAGCGGCCTTGGTCTTGGCCACCCAGGCGTCGGAGCCGGTGCTGGCGTTGGCGGCGGAAGCGCCGGCGATGGCGATCAGGAGGGCGCCGGCGAGGGGGATGATGCGGTTCATGACAAGGTCCTTCTGGTTTCCGGGGGAGGAAAAGTTCGACGCATCTGCGCCGTCTACACAGGGGTAGAGGACATGGCATATGCGAACGGATGCGGACGGTGGGATGAATTCGCGGTAAGATTCGACACGGCCCAGTGAGCGCTCAACCCGTTGGGAAATCAGCGGTTTCGCTGCATTGCAGCAAAGACTTGGCGAACCCGGCGCAGGGTGTGCTAGAAGGTCCGACCCGGATTGAACGGCCCTTGAGCGGCCCGTGTTGAAAGTGTCGTCGATGACGCAAATCAAGTCGGTCGGCGTGATCGGCGCCGGCCAGATGGGCTCTGGTATCGCCCACGTCTGTGCGCTGGCTGGTTACGAGGTGCGCCTGCACGACCTCGATCCGGCGAAGATCACCGCGGCGCTGGAGAACATCGAGCGCAACATGAGCCGCCAGGCGGCTCGCGGCATCATCGATCCGGCCGCCGTGGGCCCGGCCATGGCCCTGATCAAGCAGACCGACGATGTCGCGCTGATCGGCGCAGCGGATTTGGCCATCGAGGCGGCCACCGAGGACGAGGACGTCAAGAAGGCGATCTTCCGCAGCCTGGCGCCGCACCTTGGCGAGCACACTCTGCTGGCCTCCAACACCTCGTCGATCTCGATCACCCGCCTGGCCTCGACGACCGACCGTCCCGAACGGTTCATCGGCCTGCATTTCATGAACCCCGTGCCGCTGATGAAGCTGGTCGAGGTCATCCGCGGCATCGCCACCGACGTCGACACCTACGAGACGGCGGTCAACTTCGCCCGCAGCCTCGGCAAGACCACCACCAACGCCGAGGACTTCCCGGCCTTCATCGTCAACCGCGTGCTGGTGCCGATGATCAACGAGGCCATCTACACCCTCTATGAAGGGGTGGGCACGGTGGAGAGCATCGACACCGCCATGAAGCTGGGCGCCAACCATCCCATGGGCCCGCTCGAACTGGGCGACTTCATCGGCCTGGACACGGTGCTGAGCATCATGAACGTGCTGCACGAGGGCCTGGCGGACTCGAAGTACCGTCCCTGCCCGCTGCTGGTGAAGTACGTCGAGGCCGGCTGGCTGGGCCGCAAGTCCAACCGCGGCTTCTACGACTACCGCGGCGAGACCCCGGTTCCGACGCGGTAAATCACCAGAGCGTCGGAATACCGTAGGCCGGGATCGTGCGATCCTTGGTCACTAGGGTCGCTTCCTCGACGATGGCCTGAGCGATCATGAACCGATCAAATGGATCCCCGTGGATTCGCGGCAGCTTGCCGGCGAGGGCCGCATGGCGGTCGGTCAGCGGCAACCAATCCATGTCCATCTGGCGCAGAAGCAGTGTCAGTTGTGCGGGCAACGCGGAAATGTCCGTATCGCGGTCGCGTTTGAGTTCGATTTCATAGGCCGCCGCCACGCTGACCAACAGTTCGTTGTCGCGATCTTCCAGGTGGCTACGCACCTGCTCGCTCAACCGCTCTGGAGCCCTCGCGGCCCAGATCAACACATGAGTATCGAGCAGCAGCCTCATTCAGGACAGATCGGCGCATTTTCCCACTCGGCGAGCCAGGCCTCCGTCTCGGGGTCGGGTCGCAGAAAGAGATCGGGGTCCTTAAGCGGCCCGAGATGCGCCCAGGCGCCAAGCTGACGAGGCCCTTTGGGTGTCACGGTCGTGGGAACGATGCGAGCGACCACCTTGCCGTTGCGCGCCAGAACAACCTCTTCGCCCGCTTCCGCGCGGGTGACGAGTTCGGAGAGCTTTCCCTTGGCCTCGGCGATGTTCATCTGGATCGTCATGGGCAGATCTTAGCATGACGGCCTCAGTTGGTCCAATCACATGGACCAACTACGCGCCTACCCCGGAAACGGCGTCGGGACAATCTGGGCGCAGGCCGCATCCAGGCTCTCGCCGGCGCCGTCCTTGAGTTTCAGATTGGCCTGCCCGTCCAGCAGGTACTCGCGCTCTCCGTCGCCCAGTACCTGGGCCCCGCCCTCCATCATTGCCGGCGCGCCCTTGTCGTCCGAAGGCCCCCGCGCCAGCCGCCACAGCGCCCCCTTGCGGCTCCAGCGCTGCTCGAACGCCTGCGCCTCGCCGCCGCCGGCCGGGGTCAGGCCGCCGGCGCAGAACAGGTCATAGGTATCGGCCGTGGTCAGCGGCTTGCCCGCCGCCTTGCTGGCGTGGCTGATCGAATACTCGGCCCAGTCGAGGGTCGAGCCCTCGCCAGGCTCGCCGTTGAACACGAAGGCCGGCGTGCCGCCCTCGTAACCCGGGTAGGCCTTGATCGCCGCCTCCATGCGCGCCTCGAAGGCGGCCAGCCCCGCGGCCTTGTCGCAGGCCCGCCAGGCCTTCATGTCGATGCCGGTTTTGCTCACCGCCGCCTCGGCCCAGCCGTCGGTGTCGAGCAGCTGCTGGTCGTAGTCGTCCTTGTCGTTCGGGCCCTTGAGGAGCTTGGGCCGGGTGTGGAACAGGGCGTCGGCGACGACGAAATACCGGTCCTTCGGCGCGCAGCGGGCGGCGATGGTCCCGGCCTCGGCCAGACGGGCGTGACCGGCCCGCATCTCGACCACCACCAGCCTGACCTTGCCGGTGTCGATGTACCTGGTCTTCAGTTCGGGAAAGGTCTCGGCATACCAGTCGATGCAGTGCGGACAGCCGAACGAGAGATAGGCCTGCATGGTCACCGGCGCGCGTGGATCGCCCAGCACCCGGCCCTCGGCGAAGACCGGGACCTTGGCCTGCGTGTCGGCGGCCATGGCGGGAAGGCCGGCGAACAGGGCGGCGATCAGGATCGCCGCGAGGGCGGGCAGGCTGGAGAGCTTCAACGCAGGGGTCCTTCAGGCGAGCAGAGAGGCGTGTGCCCCCTCTCCACCGTGCAATCCAGACCTTTTTGCGGTCAGCCCCAGCCCAGCGCCACGGCGCCGCTGTAGGTGGCGAACGACGCCAGGTAGGCCAGGGCCAGCATGTAGAAGAACATCACCGCCGGCCAGGTCCAGCTGTTGGTCTCGCGCTTGACGACGCCCAGGGTGGCCACGCACTGCGGGGCGAAGATGTACCAGGCCAGGAAGCTGAGGCCCGTGGCCAGGCTCCACTTGGTCGCCAGGATGCCCTGCAGCACCTGTCCGCCCGCGCCCTCGACGTCGCCGACCGAATAGACGGTGCCCAGCGCCGCCACCGCCACCTCGCGGGCCGCCATGCCCGGGATCAGGGCGATGCACATCTGCCAGTTGAAGCCGATGGGGCTGAAGATCGGCTCGATGGCGTGACCGATCATGCCGGCGAAACTGTAGTCGATGGCCGGCCCCGTCGCCCCCTCGGGCGGATAGGGGAAGGTCGACAGGATCCAGACCAGCACCATCAACGGCAGGATGATCCGCCCGGCCCTGTTCATGAAGATCGAGGCCCGCTGCCACAGCTGGCGCGCCACAAGGCCGATGTCGGGCGTCTTGTAGGCCGGCATCTCCATCATGAAGGGCTCGCTGGCCGTCCGCCAGAACAGCCGCTGGATGACCAGCGCCACGATCAGCGTCGACAGGATGCCGGCCGCATAGAGGCCGAACATCACCAGCCCCTGCAGGCTCATCCAGCCCCAGACCCGGGTGTTGGGAATCAGCGCCGCGATGATCAGGGCATAGACCGGGATGCGCGCCGAACAGGTCATCAGCGGGGCGACCAGGATCGTGGTCAGCCGGTCGCGCTTCTGGTCGATCACCCGCGTCGCCATGATGCCCGGAATGGCGCAGGCGAAGCTGGACAGCAGCGGCAGGAAGGCCCGCCCGTGCAGGCCGGCCGCGCCCATCAGCCGGTCCATCAGGAAGGCGGCGCGGGCCATGTAGCCGCTGTCTTCCAGCAGGATGATGAAGAAGAACAGGATCAGGATCTGCGGCAGGAAGACCACCACCCCGCCGACCCCGGCGATCAGGCCGTCGGTGATCAGGCTGCGCAGCAGGTTGTCCGGCATCACCTGGATGACCAGCCCGCTCAGGGCGGCGAAACCGGCCTCGATCAGGTCCATGGCCGGGGTCGCCCAGGTGAACACCGCCTGGAACATGACGAACAGCAGGGTCAGCAGGATGAGCAGCCCGGCCACCGGATGCAGCAGCACCCCGTCGACCTTGCCGGTGAGGGTGTCGGGCCGCATCGCCGGCTTCACATAGGTGCGCATGATGCGCTGGGCCTCGCCGTGGGCGGCGCGGATCTCGGCCGCGCTCGGCTCGCGCCAGACGTTGGGATTCTCGGCGTGTTTTTCATAGAGCGCCTCGGCGGCGGCGATCAGGTCGTCGATGCCGCGCTTGCGGGTCGCCACCGTGGCGATCACCGGCGCGCCCAGCTCCTTCGACAGGCCCTCGACATCGATGCGCAATCCCTGGCGCTGGGCGATGTCGTACATGTTCAGCGCCAGCACGAACGGCCGCCCGACCTGTTTCAGCTCGAGGATCAGCCGCAGCACCAGCCGCAGGTTGGTGGCGTCGGCCACGGCGATCAGCACGTCCGGCTCATGCTCGCCGGCCAGGCGGCCAAGCACGGCGTCGCGGGTGACCTCCTCGTCCGGGCTGCGGGCCCGCAGGCTATAGGTGCCGGGCAGGTCGAGCACCGTCACCCGCCGCCCGACCGCCGAGGTCAGATGGCCTTCCTTGCGCTCGACGGTGACGCCGGCGTAGTTGGCCACCTTCTGGCGGCTGCCGGTCAGGGCGTTGAACAGGGCGGTCTTGCCGGAGTTGGGATTGCCGACCAGCGCCAGTCTTGCAGGCGAAAGGGGGGCGGGCGAAAGAACAGCGTCAGTCAAACTTCACCTCGATCGCCCGCGCCTCGCGCCGGCGCAGCGCCACCCGCATGTCATCCAGCTTCACGGCGATGGGATCGGCCCCGAACAGGCCCTGATGGATGATTTCGACCCGCGCCCCTTCGACGAAGCCCAGCTCCAGCAACCGCCGCTCCAGCTCCTCCGCGCCCAGCACCCCGGCGTCGGCCAGGGTCCCGTCCACGCGCACGATCACCCCCGGCCGCCCGGCGCGGGCGGCGCCGAGCGCCTCGCCCCGCAGGTCGAGCCCCGAAGCGCCCGCCGACTCTGAGAAAATCTTGGACATCGCCATTCCGAAAAAACTTGCGAACCGTTATCAGGTCGCTTCGGCGGTGTCGATGCGGTTGCGAGTCGCGTGCAAATTTCGGCTTTCGGGGCCCCAAGATTCAAATGCGTCGTTAAGACCTTGGACACCATGATGTCCGCTCGCCGATACTGAACCGGCGATTCGCAAAGCGGGACGATGCGCAAGCTTACCCTCGGGCTCCTCACCGGACTGTATCTGGCGCTCGCCACCCTGGTGGCGGTGATGGTCGGCCGTGGCAATGAGGCGGGCATCGCCATCGGCCTGGCTGCCTTCGTCGGCGCGCTCGGCCTCTGCTTCGCCTTTCACGGCGTCATCGGCATGGCCCTGGCCAACGCCCGGCTCAGCGACGAGATCGGCAATGTCCGCGAGGCCAATCAGATCCTCGCCGACCAGCTGGAAAAGGTCGATGTGAAGCTCGGCGAGATCGTCGAGACCGTCGCCGCCGACGCGATGCGGCGCTCCGAGGAACTGACCAGCGAGGTCCACCAGCTGGAAGACCTCGTCCAGAAGATGAGCGACCGGCTGGAAGACCAGCTGTCGCACCAGGTCAGCGCCGCCCGCGGCCCCACGCGCGGCCGCACCCCGCAGTCGGCCGCCCTGCTCGACACCGTCCGCGACGCCCTGGCCGACAACCGCGTCGACCTCTACCTGCAGCCGATCGTCAGCCTGCCCCAGCGCCGCACCGTCTTCTACGAGAGCTTCAGCCGCCTGCGCGACGAGACCGGCCGGGTGATGATGCCGGCCGAATACCTGTCGGTGGCCGAGCCGATGGGCCTGGTCGCCGCCATCGACAACCTGCTGCTGTTCCGCTGCGTGCAGATCGTCCGCCGCCTGGCCCGCCAGGACCGCAAGGTCGGCATCTTCTGCAACATCTCCTTGAACAGCCTGTCGGACGAGAGCTTCTTCCCGCAGTTCCTCGAGTTCCTGTCGGCCAACAAGGATCTGGCCGGGGCCCTGATCTTCGAACTGGGCCAAGCCGCCTTCGACCAGCGCGGCCCGGTCGAGGCCCGCCACATGGCCCGCCTCGCCGACCTCGGCTTCCGCTTCAGCCTCGACAAGGTCGTCGACCTCGACCTCGACTTCCAGGATCTGGCCCGGGCCGACATCAAGTTCATCAAGGTCGGCGCCCAGATGCTGCTCGACCAGCTGGAAGAGACCGAAGGCCGGCTGATCATCCGCTCCCTGCCCGACCTCCACGCCTCCGACTTCGCCCGCCTGACCCGCCGCTACGGCGTCGAGACCATCGTCGAGAAGGTCGAGAGCGAGCGCCAGATCGTCGACATCCTCGACCTCGACATGGCCTTCGGCCAGGGCCACCTGTTCGGCGAGCCGCGGGCGATCCGGGACGCGATCCTGGCGGAGGCGGACATGCCGGTGGATCTGATGCAGCAGGCGATCCTGCGGCGGGCCGGCGCCCGCTAGGCCTCCACGGCGACCCGCAGGATCTTCGCCATCGGCCGGCCCATGCCCAGCTCGTCGACGAGCTTGTCCATGTAGCGGATTTCCCGCATCAGCGGCTCTTCGATCTCCTCGATGCGAATGCCGCAGATCTTTCCCTTGATTTCGGTCCGGGCCGGGTTCAGCCGCGGCGCCTCGGCGAAGAAGGTTTCGAAATCGGTCTTCTCTTCCAGGTGTCTGGCGAAGGCCTCCGGGCTGAACCCTGTCAGCCAGAGGATGATCTCATCGACCTCGGCCCGGGTGCGCCCCTTCCGCTCCGCCTTGTTGACGTAGTGGACGTAAACGCTGGCGACGCTGGTGGTGTAGATTCGATGCTTGGTCATTCGGTCGCTCAAGGTTCGTGCTCGCCCGGGCAGGCCTATCACATTTCCCCACACAGCGTCCCGAGATGAAATTTCAGTAATGATGCAGATGATGTTGTATTTCGGCGCCACTCGCCGCCATGACCAATAAGTAACTTCCAGCGACCCCATCGGCTCTGTAGCCACTCTACCTGTATACGGGGCCGCGCCCCGCCCAAGGGGAGTGCTTCCATTGACCTCGTTCCGGTCCTGTCTGCTCGTCGGCGTCGCCTTCGCGGCCACCGCGGGGTCCGCCTTCGCCCAGACCGCCGCCCCGCTGCCGCCGCCGGCCCAACAGGCCAAGCCCGACGCCAGGGAGTCGACCACGGTCGGCGACGTCGAGATCAAGGCCGCGCCCGGCGAGGTCCGCACCTCGATCGACTCGACCAGCTACAGCCTGGCCAACGACCTGCAGGCCAAGTCCGGCAGCCTCGCCGACGCCCTGCGCAACGTCCCCTCGGTCGACGTCGACCCGCAGGGCAACGTCTCCCTGCGCGGCGATTCCAATGTCACCATCCTGGTCGACGGCCGCCCGTCCGGCATGCTCAGCGGCGACGGCCGCGCCCAGGCCATCCTGTCGCTGCCGGCCGACCAGTACAGCCGCATCGAAGTGATGACCAACCCGTCCGCCGCCTACAGCCCCGAGGGCTCGGCCGGCGTCATCAACCTGATCACCAAGCCGACCGCCCCCAAGCAGGGCCACACCGCCACCGGCTCCCTGCGCGCCAACATCGGCGACAACGAGCGCTGGAACCTCGGCCTCAGCGGCAATTACCAGAAGGACAAGCTGACCCTATCGGGCGACCTCGGCATCCGCCACGATCTCGGCGAGCAGACCAGCGACCGCATTCGCGAGCGCCTCGATCCCCTGACCGGCGCCGTCCTTTCCACCACCCGCCAGAGCCAGGACGTCGAAGGCCCTTCCGACGTCCTCTTCGCCCGCTTCACCGCCGACTACCGCCTGACCGACAAGCTGACCCTGACCGGCGAACTGCGCGGCAACCTGATCGACAACGGCGGCGAGGGCCTCGAGGCCTACGAAACCACCAACGCCGCCGGCGTGGTCACCAGCCGCTTCACCCGCGACGGCGACTTCGGCTTCTCCGGCGACAACATCGGCGCCACCGCCCGCGCCGTCCGCCGCTTCGAGGGCGCCGGCCACGAGTGGACCAACGAACTGCGCGTCGACCGCAACAAGGGCCACGTCTCGTTTGGCTCGGAATACGACTTCGACCTCCCCGCCGCCCCGGCCCTGTTCGAGCACTCCGACAACCGCTTCATGCTCAACCTGCTGGGCTTCACCAGCGGCTACGTCCGGCCGATGCCCGACGACGGCAAGCTGCGGGCCGGCTACGAGCTCGAATACCGCGATGTCGGCTTCGACAACGGCACCAGCCGTGGCCCGGCCAGGAACGCCCTTGTCGCCGACCCCTTCGTCACCAACCGCTTCAACGTCAACCAGGCGGTCCACGCCCTCTACGCCACCTACGAGCGGCCCTTCGGCAAGGTCTCGGCCCAGTTCGGCCTGCGCCTGGAATACGCCGACATCCAGCTCAACCAGGTGACCACGGGAATCGAGGCCGACCAGAGCTACTTCCGCGCCTACCCGACCCTCAACGTCCAGTACCAGATCACCGACGCCCAGCTGGTCAAGGCCAGCTACAGCCGCCGCATCCAGCGCCCGCCGCCCTTCCTGCTGAACCCCTTCGTCAGCTACCAGGACCCGCTCAACCTGCGCGCCGGCAACGCCGACCTGAAGCCCCAGGAAACCGACGCCTACGAAGTCCTGTGGCAGATGCGGGCCGGCCAGACCTTCTACCAGGCCACCGTCTACTTCCGCGACACCGACAAGGCCTTCACCGAGGTGCAATCGGACCTCGGTGGCGGCGTCCTGCTGACCCGGCCCGAGAACCTCGGCTCCCGCCGCGACCTCGGCGTCGAGCTGGTCGCCAACGGTCCGCTGACCAAGACCCTGAAGTACAACGCCAGCGTCAACCTCTACCGCCAGGAGATCGACGCCGCCGGCCTGCCCGGGGCCGAGGACCGCTCCGGCACGGTCTATACCGGCCGCGCCAGCCTCAGCTGGCAGCCGACGCCCGAGGACTTCCTCCAGCTCTCCGGCTTCTACCAGGGCGAATCCCTGACGGCCCTCGGCAAGCGCGAGGCCGGCGGCATGCTGAACCTCGGCTACCGCCGCAAGCTGAACGACAAGCTGGCCTTCCAGCTCACCGCCCGCGACCTCCTGGACAATTTCGGCGACGTCAGCACCATCGACAGCCCGAGCTTCCACGACCGCACCGAACGCACCTTCGGCGGCCGGGCCGTGTTCATCGGCCTGACCTGGACCTTCGGCGCGACGCCGAAACGGGAACGGGAGCCGACGTTCGACTTCTCCGCCCCGCCGACCGGCGGCTAGAGGCGCGGGCGCGGCCTCAGTGCCGCGCCCCGTCCTCGCGGCCGTACTCCAGCCCCAGCCAGGCCAGCCGGGCGGTCTCCGGCCCGTAGCGGCGGGTCATCTCGGCCAGCACCCAGTCGAGCACCGGGGCCGACCCCTCGACCGGCGGCCTGAGCACCAGGGCGCCCTCCCGATGCGGCGCGTCCGGATAGATCGTCAGGCCATGGCGGGAGCGGACCGGGCCTGAGCCGGCCACCACCACCTTCGACCGCATGCCGCGCCGCCAGGCGTCGGTCGCCAGCGCCAGGGCGATCTCGTCGACCGCCTCGCTCAGCGGGGCCTCGACGGTGTCATGCTTCCAGCCCATGGCCAGGTTGCTGGCTCCCAGGGCGTAGTCTGATCTCTCGATGGCGAATTCGGCGGTGCGGTGGCGCGGGCTCCAGTCGCCGGCCCCGAGCCGGGCCGCCGTCGCCTCGGCGGCCTGCCGGCCGGCGATGCCCTCGACCAGCGCCAGTGAGGCCGGGATCGAGGCCGACACCCCCGTCGTGGTGATGATCCCGCCGTCCTGAACCCAGCGGCGGTCGCGGACCCAGGTCGTCTTCGGGAAACTCTTGTCGAACTCCGCCAGGGTGGCGAAATGGGTGGTCGCCCGCTTGCCGTCCAGCAGGCCCATGCCGGCCAACACCCGGGCGCCTTCGCAGATCGACACCACGACCGCGCCCTTGTCCGCCTGCTGGCGGATCCAGGCGGTCAGCGCCTTGCTCCTGGGCCGATGCTGGGCCGGCACGATGACGATGTCGGCGCCGGCCGGCTGGGCCGCGTCGAAGGCCGCGACCGTCTGGTCGGGCTCGATCTTGATGCCGGCCACCAGCTGCAGTGGCCCCGGCCCCGTCGACAGCGCCACCACCTCGGCGACGCCGGACTCCTTGAGCACGCCGTAGGGGATCAGGAAGTCGGTGGTCTCGGCCCCGTCCTCGTCAGCGACCACGGCCACCAGCGGCCGGGCGCGGCCGGCCCTGGGGACCGGCAGGACGATGACCGGCCGTTCGGCCTCGCCCTGGATCTGCGGCTGGGCCTGGGCTTCGGCCCGGACGGGGGCCAGCGCCACCACGGCGGGAATGCCCAGCTGGGCGAAGCCGAGAACGGCGGCGACGGTGACGTAGAGATGGGATTTGCGCATCGGACGGGTCTCGGAGCTGTTGGCGCCCGGCGTTTCGGGGCGCGATGTGGGGATCCAAGCCGGGCCCTCCGCGGAGGGCCCGGATCGGGCCGGACGGATCAGTCGTCCGACGGGGTCGGCGCCGGGGTGGCGCAGGCGCAGCTGTCGCCGCACTGGCAGTTGGCGCCGCAACCGCAGTTGCAGGTTTCGCAGGCGCACGGATTACAGGGGCATTGGGCAGGCATTGCATGTCTCCTTCATTGGTTTCGCAATGAGGTGACCCTAGAGCCGCCGCTGTCTGGCATAAATGTCATAAGAGCCGCAGATTTCGCCACACTGGGAAGCCGGGCGGCCTGGCTAGATCTGCCCCGCGCCCTTGCGCCCGAACCGCTCCCGGTAGGCCCCGGGCGTCGCCCCGACCCGCTTCTGGAAAGCCCGGTGCAGGCCGTCGTTGCTGCCGAACCCGGCCCGCTCGGCGACCCGGGCCAGCGGCCAGTCGGAGGTTTCCAGCAGCGCCTTGGCCCGGTCGACCCGCGCCATCTCGACGAAGGCGGCCGGCGTCACCCCGGTCTCCTTGAGGAAGACGCGGCTGAAGGTGCGCTCGGTCATCCCGACCTGTCCGGCCATGGCCGGCAGGCTGCGGTCGCCGCCCGGATCGGCGCCGATCTCGGCCACCAGGCTGCGCAGCCGCGGCGTCGCGGCCGCCTGCACGTTCAGCCCGGTGCTGTACTGGGTCTGCCCCCCGGCCCGGCGCATGAACAGCACCAGGTTCCGCGCCACCGCCAGCGCCAGGTCCGGCCCCCAGTCGGCCTCGACCAGGGACAGGCAGAGGTCGATGCCGGCCGTCACCCCGGCCGAGGTGTAGAAGGGCGGATCGGCGACAAAGATCGCATCGGGCTCCAGCCGCACCGCCGGCCGGAAGGCCCGCATCTCGTCGCAGGCTTCCCAGTGCGTCGTCGCCCGCCGGCCATCCAGCATCCCCGCCGCCGCCAGCACGAAGGCCCCCGAACAGACGCTGCCAATCCGCCGCGTCGTCGCGACCCGCGCCTTGAGCCACTCCAGCACCCCGGCGTCCCGCATCGCGTAGAGCCCCGCCTGGTCACCCCCGGCGACCAGGATGGTGTCGACCTCCCCGGGCAGATCGGCGAAGGCCACCGACCCCGCCAGGGTCAGCCCGGAATTACAGACGACCGCCCCGCCCTCGGGCGAGGCGAGAATGGGCTCATAGAGCGCCGCCCCGCCAAACCGGTTGGCCATGGCGAAGACCTCGAAAGGCCCGGTGATATCCAGCGACTGAACGCCCCGGTAGCCGACGAGGACGATCTTGCGGGGGCGGGGCGGAGGGGAGGACATGGCGGAAAGTGCGGCTTGGGGGGTGTTTGCGCAAGGTGGTTGCTGCTGCCAAACAGACAGTGAAGACGCGCGGTGGCTAGATCAGGCGGGCCCGGAGGGTCGCCGCCAGCGCGGCGGGCGCCTCGTCGGGAATGGGAAAGACCGAATTGGCGTTGATCTCGCAGAGAACATAGCCTCGGTCATTTCCCGGCGTGGGCTCGCCGAACAGGAAGTCTGCGTCCCAGATGACCGGCAACTCGTGGCGGCCGATGGTCAGTTGCCGGCAGAGACCGGGGGCCCAGTCAGTCTCCATCAGCCGGCGCAAATCCTGGAACCGCTCGTCGTCCGGTCCGGAATACAGGCGGGGTTGCGGCGGTCCCGCCGACGGATCGGCAAGCGCCGTGACAAGCTGGTGTCCAAAGCCGGCGACGCGGTCACCGCTCATGTAGCAGCGGACCATGCCGTCCATCAGTCGTGGGAAAAACGGCTGATCGACCAGGCCATCGCCGGCCGAAAGCTCGTCCGACCATTGCGTCAGAAACAGCGCCAGCGGCAGGGTCTGTTCGGCCGTTTCCGGGCGGGCGGAGCGGACGTGGACGGCGTCCCCTTCGATCGGTTCGACCCGCCAGACGCCATGACCGCCGTTGCCGCGATTCTGCTTCAGGACCCTCGGCCCGGTCGCCAGGGACCCCGGCATCTGTCGCCGAAACACCTCCGGCGTCTCGTAGAAGGCCGAGGCGCTGCCCCAACCCAGCGCTCGCGTCTCGTGCAGAACCGATTTGACGCCCATGCGGTCGATGATGTCCGGGCGCCCACTGACCAGAACGCCCTTGCCGGCGACCCGCCGCAGCACCTGATCGAGCGCTGCGCGGCGAACGCCCCGATGGACCGGATCCACCCAGACCAGGACAGCCGCGACGCCGAGAAGCTGATCTTCGAACTCGCCCTGGAAGGCTTCATCGAACACCGCCGGTTCCGGCTTCAGGCCGGCCGCCGTCAGCGCCGCGAAGATACCCTTCAGCCTGTTGTTTTCCGGCGTGGCGTTGTTCCGCATTTCGTTGTCCCCACGCCAGACAATCGCCACGCGGTCCCTGTCGTTGTCGGTCATGCGAACCTCCCGGCTCAAAAGCTGGCTGTGATGGACGCCGCCAGATAGTGGCTGTCCTGTGTGGCCGGCGCATTGGGCGCGGTCTTGAGAAAGCGCCCCTTGTCGAGCCAGACGCCGTTCAATTCGAACCGCAGGGTGTCTGGAACAAGCCAGTAGCGGACCCGGCCTTCAAGCTGCGTCCCCGCAAAGCTGCCGGACTGCCCGCTGGAGTCCCGCACGGCCGTCGTGGAAAAGGTGTCCTGCCGGTCCGCCAGCCATAGACCCCGGTATGCCGCGAAGGCGTCCCATCGCTTCGACGGCGCGATTTCCAGTCTGATCCCCGGCGCTATCAGATTGGTCCGGCCGATGGCATTGTACAGCCCGGCCGGACCAAGGTCGGCGCGGCGCATGCCAAACAACGTATCGAAGCGGCCGTACCGGTCGCCCCGCCCGTCGCCGCTGGCATAGTCGAACTCGGCGGCCAGCCGGGCGCGCCAGGCGTTGTCGAAGGTGTAGCCGACTTCCAGATGGGCAAACCCGGCCGACACGTCGAGAACGGGCGCGGACGGCGCCAGTGACGCGCGGATGCGGCCTGTCTGAGCGATGAGCTCGACCTCATAGTCCCAGGCCACCGGAGCCGGATCGCGGATCAGCCGCGCGCCGAAAGTGTCGAGCGAACGGTCGCGCGTAGGCAGGTCCGGCCGGTCCTTCTCCTCCAGGTGAAACCAGGAACCCTCAAGGGTGGCGGCTCCGCCCGGCAGCTTGCCGCCGATCGTGCCGCCCCAAAGCTTAAGGTCGTCGCTTTCGCGGTCCAGCGCGACCTCATTGTCCAGCACCGAGGCGGTGTCGTCCGGCAGGCGCACCTGCGGCAGGACGTAGAGGCCGGTCGCGCGCAGCCCGCCCGGCCATTGCGCATCGACCCGGACCCCGGTGTAGCCGTTGGTCGTGTTCCGGTAGTCGTCCGCCGCGACGAGCCGTCGTGAGCCGAGATTGAGAGTAAAGCGGCCAGCCTGCGCCGTGGCCTTGCTTCCGGCGCCGAAAACGCCCGGCAGGTCGAGCGCCGCATAGGCCTGCACGACCTCCAGGGCGTTGACCTCGTTGGCGCCGACCGGTGTTCCGGCCTTCGCCTCCCAGATCCGGCTGTCATAGAGTTCGCCGACAAGCCGCAACTGGCCGGCTTCATATTTGGCCTGCAGCGTGGTTCTCAGACTGATCAGGTCATCGCGGGCGTTGGCGCCCGTCCGGACCTGGCCGTCGATCACCTCATAGCGAAGCCGGCTGCCGCCGGAAAAGGTCAAGGCCCCCTCCGGCCCGGCGGATGTGGGGCCGCCCGCGCCCTGTGCGGCCGCCTCTCCGGCGAGACCGACCGCGCCGACAAAACCAAGAAGAAAGCCGAGTTTCAAGCATGCCTCCCACCCCCTGACACGGGGCGAAAAGGCGACACTTGGGCCGGGGAGGCCTGATCGGGAGGTCACCACCAGCCCCGATGGGCGAGGTCTAGCAAGCGCGTTGAGGCGGCGCCAGTGGCGAACGCCCGGTCGCCGTCATTTGCCGGTGTGATTGGCTGTCCGGTCCCAGGTCCCGTTCGCGGCCGTCCAGCTGAAAGCGCCCATGAAGGCGTCCACGTAGGCTCCGGCTTTCGCACCGTAGTCCATCTGATAGGCGTGCTCGTACATGTCGAGCGCCAGCAGCGGGGTTCCCCCGGCCAGGGTCATGGTGTGATCCGCCGCCCATTGATTGACCAGTCGCCGGTCGCGCGGGCTCCACATCAGCAGAACCCACCCCGACCCGCCACCCAGCGCCTTGCCGACCGACGAGAACTCGGCGGCCCACCGACCCATGCTGCCGAAGTCGCGTTCGATGGCCGCCGCCAAGCCAGCGCCTGGCGCCGCCTTGGGGCCAAAGCCGGAGAAATAGACCTCATGCAGGATCATCGAGTTCCAGGCGATGAGTTCCTCGCGCTTGAGACCGTTCAAACGATATCCGGGGGCCGTCGCCATATCGACGCCGGCCAGTTCCGCGGTGATGGCGCCAAGCCGCTTTACCGCCCCGGTGTAGTTGTTGTCGTAGTGGCTTCGCAGCAGCTTCTCGGAGAGGCCCGACACCGCCCCGGGATCGAACGGGAGCGGTTGCGGCGAGAAGGCCGGTGTTGTCGCCGACGTCGCCGGGGCGGTCGCCACAGCGGCCAACGCAGCCCCGGCGCCGAGCAGGGTGCGGCGGTTGGGATCAGGCATCCTTCGTCTCCTCACATCGGGCCGGACTTCAAGCTATGCCGGTCGCCGCCGCGCCGCCAGCCTGCGCTCAGCCGTCCCGGTCAGTTGCCGGTGTGATTGGCCGCCAGGTAGATGCCGTCGTTCGAGAGGAAGACATGGAGGGTCCGCTTGGCGGGGTCTTTGGCGGCCGGCCGCAAGGTTGGACGGTTTGGTCATGCGGCGATCAAACCCGAAGCTGGCAAATAGGGCGCGTTGTTTTTCCGTCCCGATCCGGTGAACAGGCGAGTTGGCGCCTCGACCTATCCTCTCCAGGGGGATAGGTAGCATTATGCCTGCTTTCACCGACCTTCTGCAACAGGGCGCCGCTCACGCCTGGCTGTTTGTTCCCAGCGCGATCCTGCTTGGAGCGCTTCACGGCCTGGAGCCCGGCCACTCGAAGACGATGATGGCGGCGTTCATCATCGCCGTGCGCGGCACCGTCAAACAGGCTGTCCTGCTCGGCCTTTGCGCCACCCTGTCCCATACGGTCATCGTCTGGGTGATCGCGCTGGGCGGCATGTACCTGTGGCGCGGCCTGGCTCCGGAAACCATCGAACCCTATCTGCAGGTCGCATCGGCCGTGATCATCACCGCCATGGGCCTGTGGATGCTGTGGCAGGCGCGCCGCGACAACTTCCTGTCGGCCATCGCGCACACGGACCATGGGCATGACCACCCGCACGGGCATGCTCACGGGCATGCGAGTTCGGCCCGGTTCGACACCGGTCATGGCGTGCTGCGGCTGGAGATTTTCGAAGGCGACGGGCCGGCCCGCTTTCGGCTGCATACCGAAACCGGCAGCCCTTGGTCGGCCTCCGCGATAACCGTCGAGACCGAGCGGCCGGACGGCCAGCGCCAGATCTACCAGTTCGCCCAGCTTGGAAACGTTCTGCAGTCGGTGGAAGACATCCCCGAACCGCATGAGTTCGCCGCGCATGTGGCCCTCAGTCACGGGGACCATGCCCATGGCTATCGGCTGGCGTTCGTCGAGGATGGCCACGACCACGGGGACCTGGACGGGCTGGAGCTGACGGCCGGCTATCAGGACGCCCACGAACTCGCCCACGCCAACGATATCAAGCAGCGGTTTGCCGGCCGTGAGGTGACGACGGGCCAGATCGTGCTCTTCGGACTGACGGGCGGCCTGATCCCCTGCCCCGGCGCCATCACCGTCCTGCTGCTCTGCCTCCAGCTCAAGGCCTTCACGCTCGGCGCCGTGCTGGTCCTCTGCTTCAGCATCGGCCTGGCGCTGACGATGGTGGCGTCGGGTGTTCTGGCCGCCTTGAGCCTCAAGCATGTGTCGAAGCGCTTCAGCGGTTTTGGCGAGATCGTTCGCCGGGCGCCCTACGTCTCCGGCGCCGTGATTATCCTCATCGGCCTGTATCTCGGCGTGAATGGTTGGCTTCATCTGCCGGGCAACGCATAGCTACGCGCCGGGAGCCGCCATGAGCCACACGCACAACAACGACCTTAAGAACCGCCTCAAACGGGCGCAGGGCCACCTGGCGACCATCCTGACGATGGTCGAGGAGAACCGCGACGGACTTGAGACCGCGCAGCAGCTGCAGGCGGTCATCAGCGCGTTGGACAAGGCGAAGACAGTCCTCGTCACCGACCATATCGAGCACCATCTCGAAGACGTCGTTGGTCCTCTGTCTCGCGAGGCGCGGGAAAAGCTGGCTCGGCTGAGCGATCTCGCGAAATACCTCTAACCAATGGAAGTCGGGTGGCGTTGGCCATCCCCCCTAAAGCAGGGTCGGCTCGCCCGGCCTCGCCACCGGCCTCCCCACCGCCTCGCCCCGTCGCCGCAACTCCACCTCCGCGCTGAACCGCACGTCCACATCCCGCTCCCGCGCCAACGCCGTCAGCGCCTCCAGGTCAAGCGCCGCCCACGCCGCTCCCCGATGCGGCCCTCTCGGCACCCGCGGGTACAGCCCCGGCTCCCGGCTCCAGGCCAGCAGCTGCTCCACCGACGCCGTGTTCAGCATGTCGCGCAGATGGTGGGCCGTGACATAGGCGTCGGGCATGGCCCGGTGGGCGGGCAGGCCGGTGGCGTGGTCGAGGCCGGCCGGCATCCGCTGGTAGCGCAGCATCTGGTTGGAGAAACTCTGCAGGTCCGGCCACAGGCGCATCGCGCATTTCCAGGTGCAGATCCAGGCCGCTCCGCCGCTCAAGGCCGGCGTGCAGAACCGCTGCTCGAAGGCGGCGCGGTGGGCGGCCAGCGCCAGGACGCCGCCCGGCGGCCGCAGCACGCTCGGCGCCGCCGCCTTCCAGAACGGCGCGCCCGCCACCTGTTCGTCGAGGATGTGGTGGATGGCCATGGTGGCCGGCGAGATCGGCCGGCCGGGGTTGACGAACAGGGCGCCACGTTCGGCGTCCACCGCCCAGTCGCCGCCGGCGGTCTGGACGACGTCCTGCCAGCCGATCTCGCAGACGTCGGTCGCCAGCGTGCCGGCGGTCTCCAGATCGATGACGCGGACGCGGGCGAGAGCCATGGGCCAAGTATGGCCGCCCCCGCCGGACAGACCAAGCCGGACGCCGGCCGGCGCGTGACAGGGCGCGCCGGCGTATAATGGTCGGCCGCTTCGATAAGCCCCTGCCCGGCCCGAACGGCGGCGGCAAGTCCGCTTCAAACCGACTTCAGGCGGACTTCACTCCGACTTCAGATCGACTTCAAACACACTTCAAACCGGCGCGGGGTCAACCCTTTGAAATCGTTCAGGACACCCTGCAATCGGCGCGACATCTCCGAACCGGATCGTCTAGCCAAAGGCCGCGTAGCGCGACAGCTGGAAGAAGGGCTCGGCCTCGTAGCCGGCCTCGACCGCCAGCCGCGCCAGCCGCTCGCCGACGGCCGGCGCGAACTTGGCCCCGTGGCCGGAGCAGGCCGAGGCCACGACCAGCCGCGAGCCCGGCCAGCGGTCGACGATGAACTCCTCGCCGGCGTCGGGCCGCCGGTCGGCGGGACGGGTGTTGGTGTAGAGGCAGACATCGCGCTCGACGACCGGGCCGGCGGCGCCGGGGACGAGGTCGGCGAGCGTGTCGCCAACCTGGCGCAGTTCGGCGTCGCTGGCCGGCGGCTCCCAGGCGTCGGCGTCGACGACGGGACCATGGTTGTGGGGCGCGGCCTTGACGCCCCGGCCCTCGAAGTCGGGGAAGCCGTAGACGGTGTCGTCGGCGCTGCGCTCGAGGATGAAGATCGGGAAGGCGCCCAGGGCCACGGTCTCGGGACGGGCGGGCGCGAACCAGCCGACGGTCTGGCGGGTGACCTCCAGGATGGGAGCCAAGGCCGGCAGGAAGCGGCTCATCCAGGGGCCGGCGGCGAGAATGACCTTATTGGCCCGGACAGTTTCGTCGGCGGTGCGGAGGAGGACATGATCGGCGTGTCGCTCCAGGGCGACCACGGCGCTCGGCGTGATGCGGCCCGCCGCCCCGGCCTTGGCCCGCAGCGCCTCCAGCGCGGCCTGGGCCAGCAGGATGGCGCCGCCGTCCTGGACGACGGCGTCCCAGTCGTCCGGCAGGCGGAAGGCGGGGAACCGGGCGTTGACCTCCGCGCCGGTCAGCAGGGGGACCTCCAGGCCGTTGTGAAACGCCGCCTGGCGGGAGTTTCGGACGATGTCGCAGCCCTTCGGCCCGGCCTCGAGGACCGGACAGGGAATCAACAGGCCGCGGCCGCCGTCCTGGGCCAGCTGCGTCCAGCCGCGCAGCGCCTCGTCGCTGAGCGCCGTGTAGTGAGGGTTTTCGAAGTTGAACCGGCGAAAAATGCGGCAGGAACCGTGCGACGACCCCCGGTCGGCCCCCGGCCCCAGCGGGTCGAAGCCGACGGCGTCGACGCCCCGGCGCAGCAGCGCCTCCAGGGCGGCCGCGCCCATCAGGCCGAGGCCGATCACCGCAACATCGCAACTGCGCAACGACGCCCTCCAAGCCGAGACAACTTGCCGCCAGGTCTGGCGGGTTCACCGAACGCGGTGACCTGCTACACCTTAACCATGGCCGAGTCCGACGACAGCTACGATCCGCTGATTCCCGTGCCCGCGGCACGCCGGGTGTTCGGGGCGCTGGACGCCTTTTCCCTGTGGTTCAGCCTCGGCATCGGCCTGCTGGTGCTGCAGGCCGGGGCCTTCCTGGTGCCGGGCCTCAGCCTCGCCGCGGCGCTGGGGGCCATCGTCGTCGGCTCGGTGCTCGGCGTCCTGCTGCTGGCCGCCGCCGGCCTGGTCGGGGCCGAGACCGGGCTGTCGGC
Source organism: Caulobacter sp. (assembly GCA_028291265.1). Classification (GTDB taxonomy): domain Bacteria; phylum Pseudomonadota; class Alphaproteobacteria; order Caulobacterales; family Caulobacteraceae; genus Caulobacter. Next base: position 48,178 of record JAQGIK010000143.1, read on the forward strand.
CATGGGCTCGCTGCGGCCGGCGCTCGGCGCGCGCGGCGCCGTCATCCCGACCGTGCTCAACGTCGTCCAGCTGGTCGGCTGGGGTGCCTTCGAGATCGTCGCCATGCGCGACGCCGCCGACGCCCTGGCCAGGCAGACCTTCGGGGTCTCCAACCCGCTGGCCTGGACCCTGCTGTTCGGGGCCCTGGCGACGGGGCTGGCGATCATGGGGCCGGTGTCGTTCGTGCGCCGCTTCCTGCGGGCCTGGGGCCTGTGGCTGCTGCTCGGCGGCGCCGCCTGGCTGAGCTGGCGGCTGCTGGCCGACTACGACCTCGCCGCCCTGCTGGCCCGGCCCGGGACCGGCGAGACCAGCTTCGCGGCCGGGGTCGACCTGGTGGTCGCCATGCCGCTGTCCTGGCTGCCGCTGATCGCCGACTACACCCGCTTCGGTCGCACGCCCGGGGCCATGTTCCGCGGCAGCGGCCTCGGCTACCTGCTGGCCAACATCTGGTTCATGGGGCTGGGCGCGGCCTACGCCCTGGCGGCCGGCGGCGGCGAGGGCATGCTGCTGTCGGCCCTGGCCGCGACCGGCGGCGGCGTCGCCTTGCTGCTGATCGTCATCGACGAGACCGACAACACCTTCGCCGACATCCATTCGGCCTCGGTCTCGACCGCCACCCTGGTGCGGGCCCGGCCGGCCCGCTTGGCGATCGCCTTCGGCGTGCTGTGCACCGCCGTCGCGCTGGTCGCCCCACTGGCCCGCTACGAGCACTTCCTCTTGCTGATCGGTTCGGTGTTCGCGCCGCTGTTCGGCGTCCTGCTGGCCGACCACTTCTTCGTCAAGCCGTGGCGCAGAAACCCGGAGGCCCCCACGCCGGGCCTCAACATCGCCGGCCTGACCGCCTGGGCCGTCGGCATCGCCGCCTACCAGGGCTTCAGCCGCCTGCTGCCGGACGTCGGCGCGACCCTGCCGGCCTTCGTCATCGCCGTCGTCGCCTACGTCGTCCTGCGCCTGCCGGCCCTGCGGCCGGCCGCGGGCGTCTAGCCCGTCAGCCAGCGGAAGGCCCGGGCGATGAAGGCCCGGCCGTCCCGCTCGACCGGCGTCCCGTGGGCCATGACCACCGTCCGCGCCGGCCAGGCGAGGATGCGCTCCACCGCCGCCCGCCCCGCCCGGCGATCCTTGAAGGCGAGGCGGAACTTGCGCGGCACGGTCGGCTCCGGCTGGGTCATCAGGTCCAGCCTCGCCACCAGGGCCCGCCAGCCGCGGAACCAGCCCTTGGGGAACTGCTGGATCAGGTCGGTGAACAGCACCGTCCCGCTCGGCCGGTGGAAGAACACCGCCTCGGTGGTGATGCTGTTGCCATGGACGAGGACCTGGTCGAGGTCGTCCGCCCAGGCCGCCGGCGGGTCGTCGGCCAGTTCGGCGTCGAAGACGATGTCCGGCCGGCGGCCGGCAAGCCCCGGCGCGCCGTGCAGGACGGCGGCCGGCCAGACCTGCCGCCACTCAGGCAGATGCAGGTGATGCAGCGAATTGGGCGCGACCAGATGGCGGACCTCGCCCAGCGCCTCGACCTCACGGCGAAGCTCCGGGGTCAGCGCCACGGGCGACCAGATCCACAGGCCGCCGCCGGACAGCCGGACCACCGCCATCCGGGTCGGATAGCGAAAGCCGACGACCTCGGCGACGCCGCCGTCGGCCAGCCAGAGGTCCGCTCCGAAGGGCTGCAATGGCATCGCCTACGGCTTGCGCTTGAAGACGATCTGCCGGCCGCCCTGGGTGAGCGTCACCTGGTCCGGCGGCCCATCACCGGCCGCGAACTCCAGCGACGCCTCGACCTCGACGATGTCGAACTTCACGGCCGAGGCGGCCCGCAGATTGACCGGATCCTGCCCGGTCAGCTGGGCCTTCAGGGCGGCGCCGTCGACGAAGACCGTCATGGTCATGCCGCCGGTCTCATAGCTGCCGCTGACCCGGTCGAGCGCCGCGCGGGGCAGCGCCACCCCGACCGGCGCCGACGGCAGCGGTTCGCTGGTGCGGGCCCCGACGAGGCCGGGCCCGTCGCCCATCTGGAAGAAGCGCATGCCGGTGATCGCCCCCTTGGCGTCGCGCTCCAGCTTCAGGCGGTTGAAGCCGTCCTCGTAGAGGAAGTCGTCCGGCCCGATCGGCGTCAACACCGCCCGCGGCCCGGTGCGCTGGGCGGTCAACCGTCGACGACGCGCAGCACCCGGGTGGTCTGGGCGTCGAAGCGGTAGACGCCCTCGGCCGCCTGCAGCACCGACGCGTCGACCGCCACGGCCCTGGCCGCCGGATAGGGCTCGCCCAGCGCCGCCGCCGTCAGCCGGCGGGCCAGGGTTCCCGGGTCGCCGCCGTCGTCGCTGTTCTGCAGCACCACCACGGTGATGTCGGGCCCCGGCACATAGGTCAGCTGGCTGACGAAGCCGAAGATGCCGCCGCTGTGCTGCAGGGCCGGCTGGCCGCGCTGCTGGCCGGCGATGATGCCGAAGCCGTACTTGGCCTCCACCGCCGCCCCGACCGGGGTGACCATCCGGTTGTAGCTGTCGCTCTTCAGCAGCCGCCCTTCATGCAGGGCGCGGTTCCACTTGAGCAGGTCGTCGACGGTGGAGAGCAGGGCCCCCGCCGCGTGCGGCTGGCTCATGCTCAGGGTCCGCATCGGAACCACCTTGCCGCCGTCCATCGTGTAGCCCTTCACCTGCCGGGCGGCGAACGTCGGGTCGGCGCCGTAGCCGGTATGGGTCATGCCCAGCGGCTTGAAGAAGACCTTGTCCAGATAGGCGTGCCAGGGCATGCCGCTGGCCGCCTCGATCACGGCCCCGACCAGCACATAGCCCGAATTGTTGTAGGACCACTTTTCACCGGGCGCGAAGTCGACCGGCTGGTCCTTGAAGACCTCGATCATCTGGGCCGTGGTCAGGTCGCGCTTGATCGGCCCCTCCATATAGCCCGGCATGCCGGTGTAGCTCTTGATGCCCGAGGTGTGGTTGAGCAGCATCAGGACGGTGACCTTGTCGCCGTTCGGAAAGCCCGGGACGTACTTCGACAGCGGATCGTCCAGCTTCACCTTGCCGTCCTCGACCAGCTTCAGCACCCCGGCGGCGGCGAACTGCTTGCTGACCGAGCCGATGCGGAACACCTGGTCGGGCGACAGCGGCGTATGGGCCTCGATGTCGGCCTCGCCCCGCGCGCCGCGGAACAGCACCGTATCGCCCCGCGCCACCAGCACGGCCACCCCGGGCCCCTGGGCCGCATAGGTGTTGTCGACCAGTTCCCTGGCGTAGGTCGCGACATCGGCCGGGGCCGGCGCGGCGCCGGCCGGAGCCCGGGCCTGGGCCAGGCTAGGGGCCAGGGGGCAGAGGACGAGGGTAAGGGCCAGCGCGACGGCGTTGGGCTTGATCATCTGGGCGTCCCGACGGTGAGGAAAACAGGTTGGCCCCGACTGTGGCGCAAAACCTCGGCCCTGCCTCGTTTCAAATCGGCAATCTTCACCGCCTCAGACCACGGGCCGGATCGGCCGGCTCCCGTCCCACTCGGCGGCCTTCTTGCGGATGTGCTCGAAGAAGGCGCCCTTGCCGCCGCTGATGTCGCTGATCTCGATCACCGTGCCGGGATGGCCTTGCGTGTCGAAATAGGCGAACCGCCCCTGCTCGCCGCCGATCTGGCCCTCGTGCCCGACCCGGTAGCCCAGCCCCAGCGCCCGGTCGTAAAGGGCCTGGTAGTCGCGGCTCCAGTAGCTCATGTGCTGCAGGCCCTCATGGCCGGCGTCGAGGAATTCCCTGTACATCGACGGGGCGTCGTTCAGCTGCTGGATCAGCTCGATCTGCAGGTCGCCGCTGTTGGCCAGGGCGATGCTCATCTTCACGTCCGACGGCTGGCCACGATGGCGGAACCAGTCGGTCTTCACCGCCTCGATGAAGAACCAGGGCCCGACCCCCAGCACCTTCACCCAGTGGTCCATGGCCGCGTGGATGTCGCGCACCACATAGCCGTTCTGGCAGACCGCCCCGAAAATCCGACTCATCACCGTCCTCCGCCCCCCAACAGACCCCCATTTCGAGGTCTTGTGAAACGTTGTTCGAAGGCTTCCCATGGCAACAACAGAACAAGACGGGAGCGCGCCATGAGCGACGGATCGATCGACATTACCGCCAGGCGCGACCCGGTGTACGACCTCCCCCTCGACTCCCTCGACCCGGCCCAACCGGCCCTGTTCCAGGCCGACGCCGTGCTGCCGATCTTCGAGCGCCTGCGGGCCGAGGATCCGGTCCACTGGTGCGCCAACAGCGAGCACGGCCCCTACTGGTCGATCACCCGCTACGACGACATCATGGCCGTCGACACCAACCACCAGGCCTTCAGCTCCGACTTCATGAAGGGCGGCATCACCATCGCCGGCGGCTCGTCCAACTTCGAGCCGCTGCCGATGTTCATCGCCATGGACCCGCCGCGCCACGACATCCAGCGCAAGGCGGTCAGCCCGGCCGTCTCGCCCACCAATTTGCAGACCATGGCCCCGGTCATCCGCGAGCGTTGCGCCGCCATCCTCGACGGCCTGCCGGTCGGCGAGGAATTCGACTGGGTCGACCTCGTGTCCAAGGAACTGACGGCCATGACCCTGGCCACCCTGTTCGACGCCCCGCAGGAAGACCGCCGCAAGCTGACCCACTGGTCGGACGTGGTCACCGCCGTGCCCATGCCGGGCGGACTGGTCGAGACCCTCGAGCAGAAGATCGAGGTCTTCGTCGAGTACCAGGCCTATTTCGCCAATCTCTGGAACCAGAAGGTCAACGCCCCGCCGGCCGCCGACATGATCTCCATGCTGGCCCACCACCCGGCGACCCGGGACATGGAGCCGCGCGAGTTCTTCGGCAACGTCGTCCTGCTGACCGTCGGCGGCAACGACACCACCCGCAACACCATCTCCGGCTCGATCCTGGCCCTCAACCGGAACCCCGACCAGTACGCCAAGCTGCGGGCCCGCCCCGAACTGATCCCGTCGATGGTCTCCGAGACCATCCGCTGGCAGACGCCGCTGGCCCACATGCGCCGCACCTGCGTCCAGGACACCGAGGTCGGCGGCAAGCTGATCCGCGAGGGCGACAAGGTGGTCATGTGGTACGTCTCGGGCAACCGCGACGACAGCGTCATCGAGCGGCCCAACGACTACATCATCGACCGCGAGCGGCCGCGCCAGCACATCTCCTTCGGCTTCGGCATCCACCGCTGCGTCGGCAACCGCCTGGCCGAGCTGCAGCTGACCATCATCTGGGAAGAGATCCTCAAGCGCTTCCCGGAGGTGCGCCTGACCGGCGAGCCCAAACGCAGCTACTCGACCTTCGTGCGCGGCTACGAAACCATGCCGGTGATCATCCCGGCCCGGAACTGATCCGGGGCCTAGTCCGGCCGGTCGATCAGCCAGGCCGCTCCGGCCGACAGCTTGGCCATGACGTCGGTCGGCCGCTGGCCGGCCGGGTAGGAGGCGATGATCGCCGCCATGCCCCGGCCCAGCGCCCACAGGGCGTGGGCGGCGTTCTCGCGCCGCGCCTGCGGAATCCGGTCGTCGGCCATGACGGCGGCCTTGTAGGCCTCGAACATCCGGTACTCGGCCTCGCGCAGCTCCGAATGGCGGGACAGCAGCCGCTCGCCCAGCATCAACGAGAACAGTTCGGGGCGCGTCTCGACGAAGTGGAAGAAGGCCCGCGCCCCGCCGCGCATCGGCGACAGGAATTCCGGCCGCTGCTGATAGTCGAGGATGTCGCGGCGCAGGTCCTCCAGCCCCATCAGGGCCAGGCTGACCAGCAGCGCCTCCTTGTTCTCGAAGTAGTGGTAGATCGAGGCCAGCCCGATCCCGGCCATCTCGGCGATGGCCCGCAGGTTCAGCGCCTCGACCCCCTGCTCGGCCAGGATGGCGGCGGCGGCGTCGAGCGCCTTGCCGCGAATGCCGGCGGCGTCCTGCAGGAGGGTCCTGGGTTTGGTGGTCACCGGCGCATCTAGCGCCGATCAGGCCTGTGCATCAACGGCGCCTCTAGAGCAGCCAGCCGCCGCTGTCGGCGGTGACGTCGCCGTTGATCTTCATCTGGTAGTCCGCCTTGCCGTCGCCGGTGATATCGAGCTTGAGCACCGTATTGCCGCCGACCAGGGACAGGGTCATCTCGCCGGCGTGCTTGCCGAAGGCCCCGACCAGGCTGAGGACGCCGCCCCAGGCGCCGGACAGATCGATGACGTCGCCCTCGGCGGTCGAGAAGTCATAGACCTGGTCGGTCTCCAGCACCGGGCCGAAGGCGTGGGCGACGACGAACGTGTCGCCTCCCAGGCCGCCGCGCAGCAGGTCGTTGCCGAGGCCGCCGATGACGATGTCGTCGCCGTCGTTTCCGTTGATCGTGTCGACGCCGGCCCCGCCGTCCAGTTGGTTGCCGCCGGCGTTGCCCTGCAGGTTGTTGGCCCCGCCGTTGCCGGTCCCGCCGATGTCGGCGATCCCCTGCAGTTCAAGGCCTTCGAGGTTGGCGGCCAGCACCCAACCGTCCAGGCTGGTGCGCACGATGTCGAAGCCCTCGTTCGCCGCCTCGATGGTCTGGTCGGCGGCGTCGTCGACGACATAGACCTCATTGCCGTCGCCGCCGGTCATGAGGTCGCCGCCCGTCCCGCCGTCGAGGTAGTCGTTGCCGCCCTCGCCGGTCATCACGTCGACGCCGTCGCCGCCGTCCATGCGGTCATTGCCCGCCCCGCCGACCATGGTGTCGGCGCCGAGGCCGCCGAACAGCTTGTCGGCCCCGTCGCCGGCGGTCAGCTGGTCGTCGCCGCCGTCGCCCTGCAGCCAGTCGTTGCCGGCCCCGCCGAGGATGTCGTCCGCCCCGATCCCGCCGATCAGCGTGTCGTTGGCGTCGCCGCCGTCGAGCCGGTCGTCGCCGGCCAGGCCCGACAGGGTGTCCTTGCCGCCGAGACCCGACAGCTGGTCGTCGAGGTCGCCGCCATCGACGATCTCGTCGCCCGCCAGACCGGCATGCATGACCCGCACGGGCTGACCCCAGATGACGTAGGTCGAGCCGGAATCGACCCCGGCGTAGCCGGCCCTGGCCGCGCCGAAGGCCATCTCGTCGGCCCCGTCGCCGTTGATGTCGCCGATGAAGTCGACCGTCCCGCCGAACCCCTCACCACTCGTCGAGCCGACGATCTGGAAGGCGCGGCCGGAGGTCAGCAGGCTGTCGAGGCTCACCGCGCCGAACAGCGCCTCGCCGCCGAGGATGACGAAGGCCCCGCCCATGCCGTTGTTGATCGCCGAGCTGGAGACGATCAGGTCGCCGTGGCCGTCGCCGTTGACGTCGCCACCGGCGGTCACCCGCACCTGCGACGGCGCGCCGATCAGGGTGAAGCCGTTGTGCAGCGGACCCATCAGGTCGATGACGCCCGCATAGGCCCCGCCGTAGAGCACCTGGACCGAACCGCCGTTGAAGAAGATCAGGTCGTCGCGCCCATCGCCGTTGAAGTCGCTGCCGCTGGAGGCGGTGAAGCCCAGGCTGGCGAAATTGCCGCCGACGATGCGGAAACCGCCCCCGCCGGCCGACAAGTCGGCGGCCGCCGGCGGGCTGGCCGAGCCGTAGAGTACATAGACCGAGCCGGAATAGGCGCGGCTGTAGCCATACTCGGTCGCAAAGGGGGCGGCGGAGGCGCTGACCATCAGGTCGGCGAAGCCGTCGCCGTTGATGTCCAGGCCGCCGGCGATGGCGCCGCCCAGGTGGGCCCCTGGCCCGGCCCCGGAAATTTCGAAGCCGTTCGACCCGTTCAGGGAAAACAGGTTCAGGCTGGCCGGCAGCCCGTCCTCGTCGCCGAACACCAGATAGGCGACGCCGCTGTTGCTCGCGCCCTGGCGGTAGGCGGTCTCCGAGCTGACCAGGAAGTCCTCCAGCCCGTCGCCGTTGTAGTCGCCGGCGGCGGTGACGTGCTGGCCGATGTGGTCCTGGACGCCCTCGCCGTCGAGGCGCGAGTCGGCGCCGGCCCCGACCGTGACCACCGCGCCGAAGCCCGAGGCCTTGCCATGGATCACATAGACCGCGCCGGCCCCGTTGGGATCGGCGTAGGGAGCGGTGACGATCAGGTCGCTGTAGCCGTCGCCGTCGACGTCGACCCCGGCCACGCCGCCGCCAAGGCCGGCCTGGGCTGCGGCGCCGCGGATGACGAAGCCGTTGGAGCCGTCGAGGCCGGCCAGGCCCAGGCCCAGCGGAAAGCCGGCGGCCGTGCCGAACACTACATAAGCCGCGCCGCTGTTGGCGCCCCCGGCGTCGGCCAGCCGGGCGCCGATGATGAAGTCGGCGATACCGTCGCCGTTGACGTCACCCGCCGAGGCCGCCGACCAGCCGAAGTAACTGCTCGCGGCAGGGCCATCGATGCGAAAGCCGGTGGCGGAGCCGAGGGCCGCGAGGTCGATCACTGCTGGAAAACCGGCCATTCTGACGCCCCTGCCCAAATTGAGCAGCAGGCTTGTCACGGGGGCGACCGGCGTTCAACGAAATGGCAGAGAAACGATGACACCATTTTTCTGGCAGGCTGATCGGCGATTCGACACACGGGGGAAGCCAGTCGACTTAGTCGGCCTCTACCCAACATCGCCGCCCGTTGACGAGGGTGGGAACCAACGCCCTAATCGGCCCGTTGTGATTGAGGCGGGGTCCGCGCCAGAGTGTCGGGGTGAAGGTCATCGGATCGAACAATAGTGCCAGAACGGGGCTCGATCCCTATCGGCTGCTGATCGACAGCATCACCGACTACGCCATCTACATGCTCGATCCCACGGGCAGGGTGGTCAGCTGGAACCCCGGGGCCCAGCGCTTCAAGGGCTACGAAGCCGGCGAGATCGTCGGCCAGCATTTCTCGCGCTTTTACACCGACGAGGATCGGACCAAACAGGTTCCGGCCCGCGCCCTGGAGACGGCCGTGCGTGAAGGCCGGTTCGAGAGCGAGGGCTGGCGGGTGCGCCGCGACGGCGGCCGCTTCTGGGCCCATGTGGTCATCGACCCGATCATCGACCCGAATGGCGAGGTGCTCGGCTTCGCCAAGGTCACCCGCGACCTGACAGAGCGAAAGGCCGCCGCCGAAACCCTGCGCAGCAGCGAGGAACAGTTCCGGCTTCTGGTCCAGGGGGTCACCGACTACGCCATCTACATGCTCGATCCGGAAGGCCAGGTCAGCAGCTGGAACCTCGGGGCCCGGCGCATCAAGCAGTACGAGCCCGAGGAGATTATCGGCAGCCACTTCTCGCGCTTCTACAGCGACGAGGACCGGGCCGCCGGCAAGCCCGGCGAGGCTCTTCGCATCGCCCGCCAGGAGGGGCGGTTCGAGGCCGAGGGCTGGCGGGTGCGCAAGGACGGCACCCGCTTCCTGGCCCATGTGATCATCGACGCCATCCGCGACGATGCCGGCGGGATCACCGGCTTCGCCAAGATCACCCGCGACGTCACCGAACGGGCCGAATCCCAGAAGGCCCTGGCCGAGGCCCGCGAAAACCTGCTGCAGAGCCAGAAACTGGACGCCATCGGCCAGCTGACCGGCGGCGTCGCCCACGACTTCAACAACCTGTTGATGGCCATCCTTGGCAGCCTCGAACTGCTGCGCAAACGCATGCCCGACGATCCCCGGGCCCGGGCCCTGCTCGAGAACGCCGTCCAGGGCGCCGAGCGCGGCGCGGCCCTGACCCAACGCATGCTGTCCTTCGCCCGTAAGCAGGAACTGGCCCTGGAGCCGGTCGATGTGCCGATCCTGGTGCGCGGCATGGCCGAGCTGATGCAGCGGTCGGTCGGGCCGATGATCCAGCTGACCCTTCGCTTCGGCGGCGACCTGCCGCCAGTGCTCAGCGACCCCCACCAGCTGGAAACCGCCCTGCTCAACCTAGTGGTCAACGCCCGGGACGCCATGCCGCAGGGCGGCGAGATCATCGTCGAGGCCAGCCGCCTGGCCGTCGCGGCCGGGAGCGGGCTGGAGGCCGGCGACTACGTCCGCCTGCGCGTCGCCGACGAGGGCGAGGGCATGGACCCCGACACCCTGTCGCGGGCCCGTGAGCCCTTCTACACGACCAAGGGCATCGGCAAGGGCACGGGCCTTGGCCTCTCGATGGTTCACGGGCTGGCTGAACAGTCCGGCGGCCGGCTGGACATCACCAGCCGGCCCGGAAAAGGCACGCAGGTCGACATCCTGCTCAAGCCCAGCCGTGAGGCCGCCAGGATCCGCGGCCCCCGCGCCGATACCGGGCCAATGTCCAGTCGGCCGTTGCGCGTGCTCGCCGTCGACGACGACGCCCTGGTGCTGCTGAACACCGCGGCCATGCTGGAGGACCTGGGCCACACCGTCGTTTCGGCCAGCTCGGCGATGGAGGCGATGCGGGCCCTGGCCGATACGCGTTTCGACCTGGTGATCACCGACTACGCCATGCCCCGCCGCTCGGGCCTGGAGCTCAGTCGCGACGTCGCCAGCCGCTGGCCGGAGACGCCGGTGATCATGGCCAGCGGCTACGCCGAACTGCCGCCCGGCGCCGATGTCAGCCTGGTCCGGCTGGCCAAGCCCTACAACCAGGCCGACCTGGCCCGGGCGCTACATCTGGTGACGGCGCAGGCGGTCCAGGCCTGATCCTGAAACGAAACAGGCCGGCGCAAGGCCGGCCTGTCCCTAGCAACCGTTTGGGAGAACGGTCAGGCCTGCCCGCCCTTGTCGGTCGGGCTGGTGTCGTTGGGGTCGCGAGTGCGGCCGTCGTTGTCGGTGTCGATGCGTTCGCCCGACGGATCGCCCTGCCCGGCTTGCCCGGCCTGGCCGCCGCCTTGGCCCATCTGGCCGCCTTGGCCGCCCTGCTGGTTCTGCTGACCCGGGTTCTGCTGCTCGGCGTTGTCCGACTGCTGCTGCATGTCGCCCTGCCCGCCTTGGCCGCGTTGGCCTTGGCCGCGTTGGCCTTGACCGCCTTGGCCTTGACCGCCTTGGCCTTGGCCGCTCTGGCCCTGGCCGCCTTGCTGGTTCTGTTGGCCGGGGTTTTGCTGCTGGCCGCTGCCGGGCTGTTGCTGCATGCCCGATTGGCCTTGGTTCTGGTTGTTGTCGCCCATGGCGTCCTCCTGTTGGTTAGACAGAAACAACCCCGATCCGTAGAGCTTGTTCCTGTGTCGGACGCCCGACCCGCCGGCTTAGTCGTTGCCGGTCTTGGCGTGCGGATCGGAGACGGCCTTGCTCTCGGGCGAGCCCTTTTCGCGCAGGTAGATGCCCAGCAGGATCAGCACGGCGGTGGACAGAAACTCGCTCTGCCAGTTCTGGAAGCTCTCGAACCAGAACTGGGGATCGACCAGATGCTCCATCAGTCCCGGCGGCGGCTGGTGGTGCGCCAGCGCCTCGTCGGCGGCGGCCCGCGCGCTGTTGGTCCAGTGCAGGAGCAGACTGGCCAGGAACAGCAGCATAAGGGCGCCGCCCAGCGAATGGCCGTACAGGACGCGCCACACCGGCCCAGCGCGGACCGGCCAGGGCGAGTCCGGCAACAGGCGATCTCGGGCCGGATCCTTGTCCTGCGGGGCCGGGTGGTGCGGGTCCTTCGATTCCGGCGAGCCGCGCTGGAACAGATAGGCCGTCAGCACGACGTAGGCCCACATCTGCAGGAACTCGCTCTCCCAGTTCTCGAACAGGGTGGCGAGGAATTCGCCGCCGCCGAGGTACTGCGCCAGGGTCAATGCGGCGAGGCCATGCTGGGCCCGGTCGGCGAGGTCCGCCCGCCAGCCGGTCAGCGCGTGGCCGACCAGCGACGCCGCAAACAGGGCCAGAAGGGCCAGGGTCAGGCCGTTGTCGCGCAACCAGCCGCGCCGTCCGCCGCTGGAGGCGAAGATCGTCTTTCCACGCGCCATCCGGAGTCCTTTCACTCCGGATGAAATCGCGAAGACGGCGCGCTGTTCCGACCCCGCCTCGGAGCTCTTCAGGAATGCGCCGAACTACCCCTTGGGTTCGGCGACGATCCGCAGATACGGCTTCAGCGTCTTCCAGCCACCCGGATATTTCGCGGCCGCCTGCTCGTCGGTGACGGCCGGCGGGATGATGACGTCGTCGCCCGGCCGCCAGTTGACCGGCGTCGCCACCGTATGCTTCGCGTTCAGCTGCAGGGCGTCCAGCAGCCGCAGCACCTCGTCGAAGTTCCGGCCGGCGACCATCGGGTAGATCAGCATGGCCTTGATCTTCTTGTCCGGCCCGATGATGAACACCGCCCGCACCGTGGCGTTGTCGGCGGCCGTGCGGCCCTCGGACGTCGTCCCGGCCCCCTCCGGCAGCATGTCGTAGAGGGTGGCGACCTTCAGGTCGGTGTCGCCGATCATCGGGAAGTTGACCGCGTGGCCCTGTGTTTCCTCGATGTCGGCAGCCCAGCGGCCGTGGTTTTCGACCGGGTCGACGCTGAGGCCGATGACCTTGGTGTTGCGTCTGTCGAACTCGGGCTTCAGGCCGGCCATGTAGCCGAGCTCGGTCGTGCAGACCGGGGTGAAGTCCTTGGGGTGCGAGAACAGGATGGCCCAGCTGTCGCCGATCCAGTCGTGGAAGTTTATCTCCCCCTCCGTCGTCTGGGCGGTGAAGTTCGGGGCTTCGGAATTGATCCGGAGGGACATCGGCTCGGTCTCCACGAAAGTGAACTGAGCGTCTGTTTAGTCCTCCGCCGCGAGGAGCGTTCGCCAGAATACCTGCCGCCGGGTTTAGCCGCCCTTCTTGCGGGCCTTGGGCGTGATCTTGACGCTCATCCGCTTGCCGGCCCGGATCAGGTCGAAGCTGATCGACTGGTCGATGCTGCCGGGACCGAGCACCCGCAACAGGTCGTCGAGCCCGGTCAACGGCCGGCCGTCGGCGGCGATCAAGAGGTCGCCTTCGGCCAGGCCCGCCTTGGCGGCCGGACCGTGCGGCTCGACCGCCGCCACCCACACCGCATAGGCCTGGGTGACGCCGGCGGCCCGGGCCATGGCCGGCGGGACGGGGGTCTGCTGGGCGACGACGCCGATCGAGCCGCGTCGCACATGGCCGTGGGCCAGCAGTTCGGCCATCACGAAGCTGGCGGTGTTGGCGGCGACGGCGAAGCACAGCCCCTGCGCGCCCGAGATCACGGCCGTGGCGATGCCGACCACCTCGCCGGCGCTGTTGACCAGCGGCCCGCCGCTGTTGCCGTAGTTGAGCGCCGCGTCGGTCTGGATCAGATCCTCGATCAGGCGCCCGCGCTCACCGCGCAGGGACCGACCCAGCGCCGACACCACGCCGGTGGTCACCGTCGCCTCGAAGCCCAGCGGCGCGCCGATGGCGATCACCAGCTGACCGCGCCGAAGCTGCTTGGAATCCCCCAGCCGGGCGTGCGGCAGCCGCACGTTCTGCTCGACCTTCAAGAGGGCGATGTCGGTGTCGGGATCGTCGCCGACGCAGCGCGCGGTCAGGGCCCGGCCCTCGGCGGTGATGATGGCGAAGCGGCCGAAGCCCTGGACCACATGGCTGTTGGTCAGGATCAGCCCCTCGGGGCTGACCACGAACCCCGACCCCTCGCCCGCGAAGCTGCGGTCGCTGGTCAGCGGCTGGACGCGGACCACGGCCGGCCCGACATGCTCGACGGCCCGCACCACGGCGTTGGAATAGGCGTCCAGCAGGTCGGTGTTGGGCAGCGGCATGACCGGGCTGGACGGCCCGGCCTCGAAGGCGCGGTCGCCGACGTCGAACACGAAATCGGCTTCCGGCGGGAAGGAAAAGGCCGGCAGCCGGCGCACCGGACTGCGCGCCCGGTGGAACGACTGATACTTGCGGCCCTTCATCATCGCCCACCCCCAAATGGTTAACGGCGATAGAACCACAGCCGCCGCCCCCGGCCAAGGCCCGCTCGCCTCATGCGGGCGCTAGAAGCCCTTGAGGTCCGGATCCAGCGTCTGGCCCTCTTCCAGCTGCACCCCGAAGCTGTTCAGCATCATGCAGACCTGGGTGTACTGGCCGGCGCTGAACACCACGTCCATGCACTGCTTGTCGCTGAAGTGCCGCTTCAGCGCCGCCCAGGTCGCGTCGCTGACGAAATAGTTGTGGTGCAGCTCGTCGCTGGCCCGGATCAGCGCCGCGTCGGCGTCGCTCCAGCCGGCGTCGGCCCCCTGCTTGATCCGCCCGATCTCGTCGCCGGTCAGCCCGGCCCGCTCGCCGATCGGCACATGCTGCGTCCATTCGTAGCCCGACCTGCACAGGTAGCCGATGCGCAGGATGACGATCTCCCGCTCGCGGGCCGGCAGGTCGTTCTTCTTCGACAGCACATACTCGCCCCAGCCGAGGAACCCCTTCAACGCCGCCGGCGCCCGCGCCAGGGTCCTGAAGATGTTGATCACCGGCCGGCCGCTGCCGATCATCGGGGCCAGCACCGCCCGCTGGTCGTCGTCGAGCTCGGCCTCGGTCAGCGGCGCGATGCGGGAGGCGGTCAGGCGCATGGAGTTTCCTCTTCTCTCGGGCAGACACGATAGCGCGCGCCCTGGTCAGAGGCGACCCGCAGGATTGTCGGGCCGTCGACCCCCGCCGTTCAGCCCGGGTTCAGACTGGCGGTTCCAGCGTCCCAACAGAGTAAGCTTAACCCCGGAGCAACAGCCATGGCGACCTTCAACGGCACCAACAATCGCGACGTCATCACGGGCTCGGCCTCGGCCGATGTCATCAACGGCCTTGGCGGCCACGACGACCTGTACGGCGGCGACGGCAACGACATTCTCGACGGCGGGACGGGCGACGACACCCTGTTCGGCCAGGCCGGCGATGACCGGCTGATCGGCGGTACAGGCTACAACGACCTCTACGGCGGCTCGGGCGCCGACACCTTCGTAATGAGCGCGCGCGGCGTCGGCCTCAGCGACGATCTCGTCTGGGACTTCACCTTCGACATCGACCGGGTCGACGTTTCGGCCTGGGGTATCAGCGACCTGTCGCAGATCCAGGCCCTGTTGTTCATCGACAACGAGAACAGCGCCTACCTGAATGCCTTCTACAACGGCTACGACCACTACCTGACCCTCGACGGCGTGCACCCCGACGACCTGATCGCCGCCGACTTCGTCTTCTCCAACGCCGCCGCCAGGACCGAGACCGGCACGGCCTACGCCGACACCCTGTTCGGCAGCCGCTTCAACGACGTGCTGAACGGCGGAGCGGGCGACGACATCCTGCTGGGTGGGTTGGGCAACGACCGGCTGACCGGCAGCGCCGGCTATGACGATCTGGTCGGGGGCGCGGGCGACGATGTCTACATCGTCGAGGCGGCGACCGACTGGGTGTTCGAACTGGCCGGCGAAGGCATCGACCGTATCGAGACGGGCGTGACCCGCACCCTGGACGCCAACGTCGAGAACCTCACCTTCACCGGCGCGGCCAACGCCAGCGGCACGGGCAACGCCCTGGCCAACGTCATCCTCGGCAACGCCGGCGGCAATCTGCTCAAGGGCCTGGGCGGCAACGACACCATCAACGGCGGGGCCGGCGCCGACCGGATCTACGGCGGTCTCGGCGCTGATGGCCAGACCGGCGGCACGGGAGCGGACCGCTTCGTCTTCCAGTCCCTGAGCGAAAGCACCGTGGCCGCTTCCGACCGCATCGCCGACTTCAACACCCTCGAGGATCTGATCGACGTGACGGCCATCGACGCCAACACCGCCCTGTCGGGCAACCAGGCCTTCACCTGGGCCGACAGCTTCACCGGCGTGCGCGGCCAGGCGGTGCTGACCTATGATCTGGCCAGCAACACCTCCACCCTGCTGCTCGACCAGAACGGCGATCGCACGGCGGACTTCCGCCTGCTGCTGACCGGCGAATACGACCGCAACGACAGCGGCTTCCTGCTCTAGGGACGTCGGCCGGCGGCCTAGACGGGCAGGCCGCCGGTCAACACCGCCTCGGCGAACCCGCAGTGCATGGCGATGCCGCGCGCCATCACCTGCTCGTCAAGCGTCATGCGGTTCGAATGCAGGGCGCAGCAGGCGCGGTAGTCGCCGCCGACCCCGACCGGCGCGGCCCCCAGAAACGCCATGGCTCCCGGCGCCTTCTGCAGGACGTACGAGAAATCCTCGGCCCCCATCATCGGGTTGTCCATCGTGTGCCAGGCGCTGTCGCCGTACAGGGCCTTGGCCGTCTGTTCGGCCAGCTTGACCGCGGCGCTGGAGTTGACCGTCACCGGGAAGCCCAGTTCGATCTCGACTTCGGCCCGGCAGCCGTGGGCGGCGGCGACATGCTCGGCCACCTGCCGCACGCCGGCCCGCACCAGTTCGCGCGAGCGCTCCGACAGGGTGCGGAAGGTGCCGCGCATCAGGGCGTATTCGGGGATGATGTTGTAGGTCGTGCCGGCGTCGATATGGGCGATGGTCAGCACGGCCGGATCGAACACCGACACCCGCCGGGTGATGAAGCTCTGCAGCGCCGTGACGATCTCGCAGGCGACCGGGATCGGATCGATGGCGTCCTGCGGCATCGAGGCGTGGCCGCCGGCCCCCCAGACCTTGATGCGGATGGAATCCGAAGAGGCCAGCAGCGCGCCCGACCGGCTGGCGAAGGTCCCCGTCGGCATGTTGGGCGAGATGTGCAGGGCGAAGGCCGCGTCCGGCAGCGGATCGATCAGCCCGTCCTCGAGCATGAAGCGGGCCCCGTGGTGGCCCTCCTCGCCCGGCTGGAACATGAACATCACCGTCCCCGGCAGCTTTTCGCGCCGGGCGCACAGGGCCCGCGCCGCCCCGGCCAGCATGGCCACATGGGTGTCGTGGCCGCAGGCGTGCATCGCGCCCGCAATGCCGCTCGAGAAGTCGAGCCCGGTGTCCTCGGTCAGCGGCAGGGCGTCCATGTCGCCGCGCAGCAGCACCGTCCGGCCGTTGCCGCCGCCGCGCAGGATGGCCAGAACCCCGGTCGTCGACGGCCCCTGGCGGATCTCCAGCGGCAGGCCTTCCAGCGCCTTGAGCACCTTCTCGGTGGTCCTGGGCAGATGCAGCCCCAGCTCCGGCTCGCGGTGGATGGCGCGCCGCAGCTCGATGGCGTCATGCAGCCCCGCATCGCCGGCGGCGGTCCAGGCGTCGGCGTCGATGGCGAGGGTGTCCATGGGAGGCTCCGAATGTTCGGGCCGGAGGTTAGGCTGCGCGGCGGCTGCAAGCCAACCCCCTCCGCCCAACCCACACACCGTCACCCCAAGACTTGTTCTTGGGGCCCAGTTGTCCGCTTCGGCGAATGGCGGGGTGGAGGCGCGGCCGCGCCTCCACGGCAAGGGCTAGCGGCGGCCGAACCGTGGGCCCCAAGAACAAGTCTTGGGGTGACGGTGCGAAAAATGGAAACGGCGGTGATGCTTTAGAACTTCCGGATCAGCCGCACCGAGACCACGTCCAGCCCCGGGTTCTGGTCGCCCGCCAGGCCGGCGTGGCTCATGTGGAAATAGGCCAGCTCGCCCGACCAGTCGTCGTTCAGGTTGACGCCCGCCGCCGCTTCCGAGGCGATCAGCACCCGCGACCCGAAATAGATCCGGTCCGGCTCCTTCTGCACATCGCCGCCCGGGCCGTCATGGACGCCCAGGCCGACGCTCAGCTGGGCGTAGACCTTCTTGTCGCCCCAGAACCGCCGCTGGATGCCGCCGGCCGCGAAGTTGGTCCCGCCGTCGCTGTTGACCGAGCCCATCGCCCACAGCCGCCAGACGCCCAGTCCGCGATCCACGCCCAGCGGGTTGGACCGATAGTGGATCTCCAGGTTCTGGCCGCTCTCGAAGCAGCACTCCTGCTTCCACAGGTCGACGTCATGGGCCCCGATGCCGACCCCGACCTCGCCGGCGCTCGCGGCCCCCGCCAGTCCCAGACCCAGGGCGAACGCCGCCCCGACAAACACCGCACGCATGGCCTACCCCCAAACAGGATCGATAGACCGGTCTTACGGGCTTTGAGGACTCGGCGCAAAGGGCTAGTCAGGGGCGCGCCGAACCGCCGCTGCGTCCTTCGACACGCCTGCCAGGGCAGGCTGCTCAGGATGACTGGCAGGGGTGGATCACAAACAGTAGTCATGCTGAGCAGCGCCCCCGAGGGCGCGTGTCGAAGCACGCACGGAGCCGCCCCCCCCATGACCGTCACCTTCGCCGACATCGAAGCCGCCGCCCGCGCCATCGAGGGCCTGGCCGTGGCGACCCCGGTCGTCGAAAGCCCGGCCCTCAACGATCGCTTGGGCGGCCGCGTCCTGCTCAAGCCCGAGACCCTGCAGCGCGGCGGCGCCTTCAAGTTCCGCGGGGCCATGAACAAGCTGTCCAAACTCAGTGACCAACAGCGCCAGCGCGGCGTCGTCGCCTGCTCCAGCGGCAACCACGCCCAGGGCGTGGCCCTGGCCGCCCGCATGGTCGGCGCCCCGGCCGTCGTCGTCATGCCGCAGGACGCGCCGGCCATGAAGATCGCCAACACCCGCGACTACGGGGCCGAGGTCATCCTCTACGACCGCTACACCGACAACCGCGAGGCGATCACCGAAGGCGTCGCCGCCGACCGCGGCATGACCATCGTCTGGCCCTTCGACGACTACGACATCGTCGCCGGCCAGGGCACGGTCGGCCTCGAGCTGGAGGCCCAGGCCCGCGGCCTCGGCGCCCGCCTCGACCTCGCCCTCACGCCCGTCGGCGGCGGCGGCCTGGCGGCCGGCGTCTCCACCGCCATCAAGCATCTCTCGCCTTCGACCGAGGTCTACGGCGTCGAACCGGCCGCCTTCGACGACACCGCCCGCAGCTTCGCCACCGGCGAGCGCCAGTCGATCGATCCCGCCGCCCGCTCGATCTGCGACGCCCTGCTGTCACCGGCCCCGGGCCGCCTGACCCTGCCGCTCAACATGGCCAACCTGTCGGGCGTCCTCACCGTCACCGACGCAGAGGTCGCCGAGGCCATGCGCTTCGCCTTCACCTGGCTGAAGCTGGTCGTCGAGCCGGGCGGCTGCGTCGCCCTGGCGGCGCTGCTGGCCGGGAAGGTCAAGCTGGAGGGCCGGACGGCGGGGGTCGTTCTGTCGGGCGGCAATGTCGATCCGGACCTGTTCGCGCAGGTGCTGGCGGGCGAAATCTAGCCGCGAGCGGTCCCTTCTCCCCTCGTGGGAGAAGGCGCCCCCGAAGGGGGCGGATGAGGGGGCGTACCGGCCGCCGCTACAGCCCGGCCTGACCACCTCTGCGCAGCCGACAAACCTATCGACCCCTCATCCGGCGCTTCGCGCCACCTTCTCCCACAAGGGGAGAAGGGCGCCCCGAGGCGAACTCACGGAAAGTCGCGCCCAGAGCTTCCCAACCTGGGCGCCAACCCTCAGGATTGCGCCATGTTCACCACCTTCACCCCCTTCCAGACCCCCGCCCTGGTCATCGACCTCGCCGCCCTGGAGTCCAACCTCGCCACCATGCAGGCCCTCTGCGACGCCGTCGGCCTTCGCCTGCGCGCCCACGGCAAGACCCACAAATGCACGGCCCTGGCCTGGCGCCAGATGGAGCACGGGGCCGCCGGCCTCTGCGCCCAGACCGTCGGCGAGGCCGAGGCCTTCATCGCCGGGGGCATCGCCGACGTCCTGATCACCGCCCCGGCCCCCGCCTGGGCCGCCCCGCGCATCGCCGCCCTGGCCGGCAAGGGGGCCCGCATCGGCGCCGTCGCCGACCACGCCGAACAGATCGCCTGGCTCGGCGCCGCCGCCCGCGCTGCCGACGGGGTCATCGATCTCGTCGTCGACGTCGACCCCGGCACCCACCGCACCGGCGCCCATCCGGACCAGGTCGTCGCCCTGGCCAGACTCGCCGATGACACCGAAGGCCTGCGCTTCGCCGGCATCCAGGCCTACGCCGGCCACATCCAGCACATCGGCCCGGCCGCCGACCGGAAAGCCGCCTACGACGCCGTCATCGCCCGCACGGCGGCCGTCCGCGACGCCCTGATCGCCGCCGGCCTGCCGCCGCCCGTCGTCACCGGCGGCGGCACCGGCACCCACGCCTTCGACCTGAAGAGCGGCGTCTTCACCGAACTGCAGGCCGGCAGCTACGCGGTCATGGACGCCGAATACGAGGTCTGCGAGGCGCCCGGCGGTGAAGGCTGGTCCTTCAAACAGGCGATGTTCCTCGCCTCGACCGTCGTCTCGGCCAACCACAAGAGCCACGTCACCGTCGACGCCGGCTTCAAGGCCCTGAGCAGCGACGGCCCGCCGGCTAAAGTGGCCTGGGGCGCCGCCGCCGGGGCGTTGTGGCGTCCCATGGGCGACGAGCACGGCATGGTCCTGCATCCCTCGGCCATCCCCCTCCTCAAGGGCGGCGATTTCGTCACCGCCGTCGAAGCCCTCGACGCCGACGAGGCCCAGCCCTGGCGCAACGACGCCCCGCGCCTCGGCGACACCGTCTGGCTGCAGCCCGGCCACTGCGATCCGACCATCAATCTGCATGACGCCTTGATTGTCGTGGCGGAAGACGGGTCATGGGAACGCTGGGCCGTGGACGCGCGACGCGTGACTGCGGCCTGAGCGGAACAAGGACCCCCCTCCCTGCTACCGCTCATCCCGGCGAATGCCGGGACCCAGATTCAGCCCCGGGCCGCCCGCCAGTCAGGGCACGGGACCAATCACCCACCGTAAGGTGGGTTTCATCTGGGTCCCGGCATTCGCCGGGATGAGCGGTAGCGGAGAGGAGGGCATAGCGGAGGGAAGACCATGGATCTCGATTTCACCGGCAAGCGCGTGTTGGTCGTGGGCGGCACGAGCGGCATCGGCAACGGCATCGCCCACGGCTTCCGCGCTCGCGGCGCGAAGGTGGCGGTCTGGGGCACCCGCCCGAAGGACGACTATCGCGTCGAAGACGGCTCCGACCTCACCGATCTGACTTTCCACCAGGTCGACGCCTCCGACTCCGCCGCCGTCGAAGCCGCCCCCTCGCCCTTCCCCCAAGATGGAGGGGGCCTCGACGTCCTCGTCCTCGCCCAGGGCACCGTCCTCTACCGCAAGGGCGAATTCGCCATGGACGGCTTCCGCAAGGTGGTCGGGGTCAACCTCGACTCCCTCATGGCCTGTTCGATGCGCTTCCTCGACGACCTGAAATCGAGCGGCGGCAACATCGTCACCATCAGCTCGACCGCCGCCTTCCACGCCACCCGCGGCAACCCGGCCTACAACGCCTCCAAGGCCGGCGCCGTGGCCCTGACCCGCACCCTGGGCCAGGCCTGGGCGACCGACGGCGTGCGCGTCAACGGCGTCGCACCTGGCCTCGTCGACACCAAGCTGACCAAGGTCACTACCGACAATCCCGAACGCCTGGCCGGCGCCCTGCGCGGCATCCCGCTCAACCGCCTCGGCACGCCGGAAGACATGGCCGGCGCCGTCCTCTTCCTGGCCTCCCCCCTGGCCGGCTACATCACCGGCCAGACCCTGATCGTCGATGGCGGCCTGACGCTGTAGGCTCGGCGAATCTCCGGAGGCCCCATGCAGATCCTGATGTCCGACGTCGCCCACACCCGTGTGGTGGCAGACCTTCCCGGCGACCTCGACATCCTGACCCTCGACGCCGAGGGCGCGGTCCGCCGGCGCGGCCAGCCGGTCGCCGAAACCGAGATCGATCCGGAGGTCTTCTGGATCAGCCTCGACCTGTTCACCGGCGGCCGCCTGCCCGGCTTCTTCCGCCATCTGCTCTCTGCAAAGAACGTCCGCTGGGCCCAGACCTTCAACGCCGGCCTCGACAGCCCGGTGTTCAACGCCATCATGGCCAAGGGCATCCGCCTGACCAAGTCGAGCGCCCAGGGCCCGGCCATGGCCGAATACGTCATCGCCCGCGCCTTCGCCCTCATCCACCCCATCGCCGAAGCCCAGGAAGCCCAGGCCGCCCACGACTGGCGCCGGGTGAATTTCCGCGAGATCGGCTCGACCCGCTGGCTGATGGTCGGTTTCGGGGCCATCGGCTCCCAGATCGCCGCCCGCCTCAAACCGTTCGGGGCCCATCTCACCGTCGTCCGCCGCGATCTCACGCCCGACCCGCTGGTCGACGCCGTCCACCCCACGAGCGAGCTCACCACCCTGCTCCCCGACGCCGATGTCGTGGTCCTGGCCTGCGCTCTCAACGACGCCACCCGCGGGCTGGCCGACACCGCCTTCTTCGCCGCCCTCAAGCCCGGCGCCATCCTGATCAACATCGGCCGCGGCGGCCTCGTCGATGAGGCCGCCTTGAGCGAAGGCCTTGGCCGAAACCAGCCGGCCATGGCCGTGCTCGACGTCTTCGAGACCGAACCCCTGCCGACCGAAAGCTGGATCTGGGACCACCCCAGGGTCCAGGTCACCGCCCACTGCTCGGCCGCCGGCGACGGCGTGGTCCGGCGCGGCGACCAGCTGTTCCTCGAAAACCTGCGCCGCTACCGGGCCGGCGAGCCCCTGTTGAACGAAGCCCACCCCAGCGAGGTCGGCCTCTGATGACCCGCCGCCGCTGGCTCATCGCCGGCGCCGTGGCGCTGATCGCGGTCCTGGCCCTGGCCTGGGTGAAACTGGCGCCCTGGCCCCGCACCGGCGCGACCTACCTCGCCAAGCAGATGTGCAGCTGCCTGTTCCTCACCGGCCGCACGGAACAGAGCTGCCGCACCGACTTCGGCGACTATGTGAACCGCTTCACCGTCCGCATCGACCGCACCGGCCTGCCACGCACGGCGAAGGTCACAGCTTCCCTGGCCATGTTCCGCGGCGAAGCGGTGTACGAAGACGGCTACGGCTGCAGGATCGCCCGATGAGCCCTCAAGACCTCTACGCATCGAAGCTGACCACCGCCGCCCAGGCCGTCGGCGAGATCGCCTCGGGCAGCCGCGTCGCCATGGGCATGGCCCTGGCCGAGCCGCCCGGCCTGCTTACCGCCCTGGCCGCCCGCGCCGAAGCCGGCGACCTCGACGAGGTCCGACTCTACTATTTCCACTCGACCCCGCACGCCGCCGCCACCGTCCTGCGCTACGACCTCCTCGACCGCATCCGCCCCCACTGCTTCTTCCTGGGGCCCGTCGAGCGGATGCTGCTGGCTCAGGGTGAGAAGGAGGGCCGCCAGACCGTCTGGTTCGTCCCCGGCGCCTTCAGCCAGGCCCCGCGGCTGATGTGCGAGTCCGAACCCATCGACACCTTCATGACCTGCGTCTCGCCGATGGACGCCCACGGCTTCTTCAGCCTCGGCCCCAGCAACGACTATGGCCTGTCGTTGGTCCGCTCGGCCCGCCGCGTCGTCGTCGAGGTCAACCGCCACACCCCCCGGGTGCGGGGCGGCATGATCCACGTCAGCGAGGTCGACGCCATCGTCGAGCAGGACACCCCCCTGTTCGAAAACCCGTTGCGCGAGGCTGCGCCGCAGGACGCCGTCATCGCCGGCCTGGTCGCCGAACTGGTCGAGGACGGCGCCTGCCTGCAGATGGGCATCGGCGCCCTGCCGGAAGCCGTCTGCGGCGCCCTCAGCGGGCACCGCGACATGGGCGTCCACACCGAACTCTTCGCCCCCGGCCTGATGAAGCTGATGCAGGGCGGCGCGGTCACCAACGCCCGCAAGGCCACCAACACGGGCCGCTCGATCTTCACCTTCGCGCTCGGCGACAAGGCCCTCTACGATTTCATCGACGACAACGCCGCCGTCGAGAGCCGCCCCGTCGACTACGTCAACGACCCCGCCGTCATCGGCCGCAACGACCGGGTCGTCTCGGTCAACGCCACCCTGCAGATCGACCTCTCCGGCGCCTGCAACAGCGAACACATGGCCGGCCGCCAATACAGCGCCGCCGGCGGCCAGCTCGACTTCGTCCGCGGCGCCTATGGCTCCAAGGATGGCAAGTCGATCATCGCCTGCCATTCGACGGCCAAGGACGGCGCCGTCTCCCGCATCGTCAGCCGCCTCGACGGCCCGGTCACCACCCCCCGCAACGACGTCCAGTGGGTGATCACCGAACACGGCCGCCGCAACCTCAAGGGCCTCAGCATCCAGGAACGGGCGAAGGCGATGATCAGCCTGGCGGACCCGAAATTCCGCGATGGCCTCAGCGCCGAGGCCAAGGCGGCGGGGCTCCTTTAGCCCCTCCATCTGGGTGGGCTGGTATGCGCAGGCGTGGGATAATAGCCGGGCCGCTTCGATAAGCCCCGCATCGGGGACCGCCGCGTCAAGCGCCGACTTCAAAACCGCTTCAAGCCGGCCGCATCGAAACTTCAGATCGACTTCAAACAAACTTCAAACCCGCGCGGGGTCAAGCCATTGAAATCGTTGAAAACGCCCCTCAAGCCGCCGACCAACGCGTCAAACGTTGGAATAGAGCGCCGCCCCCTCCCGGGTCAGCGCCTCCAGCTCGTCGAACAGCGCCGCGTCGGCGACCTTGAAGTTGAAACAGCTCTTCCCCTGCATCCGCTTCTTCAGCGCCGGGCTGATCTTCGCCGCCAGCGCGGGGTGGGTATAGACCGGCATCAGGTGATAGCTGACGTAGGCCTTGCCCAGCCGCACCCCGCCGAACCACATCGGCTGGCCGGGTTTGAGCGGCGAACACCAGTCGGAGGTCAGCGACACCCCGCCCTCGCCTTCGGTCACCGTGCGCATGGCCGGCGCCGCCCGCCTCAGGCGCAGGATCAGGTCGTCGCGCAGGGTCGCAAAATCGCTCATCCGCCCACAGTGCCAAACCTCGGCCCCGACGCAAAGGTGGACGCCGCCCTGCTTCCCCGCCAAACATGGCGCACATCCTCGACCCATCCTGTCGCCTTGGGGGCCGCATGAATCGCCGTTTCACCTTCTTTATCGTCGCGTCCATGGTGCTGGGCGTGCTGGCCGGCCTGGCCTGCAACCAGTTCCTGACCGGCGACCAGCTGACCAGCGCGGTCGACGTCTTCACCCTGATCACCACCCTGTTCCTGCGGCTGATCAAGATGATCATCGCGCCGCTGGTCTTCACCACCCTGGTGGTCGGCATCGCCCATATGGAGGACGCCGCCGCCATCCGCGGGGTCGGCTTCAAGGCCATCGCCTGGTTCATCTTCGCCTCCCTGGTGTCCCTGACCGTGGGCCTGGGGATGTTCCACCTGCTCAGCCATTTCTGGGACCTGGGCGCGGGTCTCAACATGAGCAGCGAGGTGACCACCAAGGCGGCCGTCGACGCCTCGACCTTCACCTTGAAGGACTTCGTCACCCACCTGATCCCGACGTCGATCTTCGACGCCATGGCCACCAACCAGATCCTGCAGATCGTCGTCTTCGCCGTCTTCGTCGGCACCGCCGTCTCGGCGCTCGACGACCGCGCCCCGGCCGTCATGGCCCTGGTCGAGCAGGGCATGAACATCATGCTCAAGGTCACCGGCTATGTGATGACCCTGGCCCCGATCGCCATCTTCGCCGCCCTGGCCGCCGCCATCGCCAAGGAGGGCCTCGGCATCATCGGCACCTACGCCCAGTTCATCGGCGGCTTCTACCTGTCGCTGGGCGTGCTCTGGGCCCTGCTGTTCACCGCCGCCCTGATCGTCATGGGCGGCAAGGCGTTCGGCATGTTCCGGGTCATCACCCCGCCGACCCTGCTGGCCTTCTCCACCGCCAGCTCCGAGGCCGCCTATCCGCGCACCCTGGAAGCCCTGGAGAAGTTCGGCCTGCCGCGCCGGGTGGTCAGCTTCGTGCTGCCGCTGGGCTACAGCTTCAACCTCGACGGCTCGATGATGTACTGCACCTTCGCCGTGCTGTTCATCGCCAAGGCCCACGGCATCGACCTCACGGTAGCCCAGCAGGTCAGCATGCTGCTGCTGCTGATGGTCACCTCCAAGGGCATGGCCGGGGTTCCCCGCGCCAGCCTCGTGGTCATCATGGCCACCCTCACCTACTTCGGCATGGACGAGACCTGGATCGCCCTGGTGCTGGCCGTCGACCACCTGCTCGACATGGGCCGCTCGGCCACCAACGTGGTCGGCAACTCGGTGGCCTCGGCCGTCGTCGCCCGCTGGGAAGGCAAGCGCGGCCAGGACAAGGTCGAGGCGCCCGACCCCTTGGCCGGGTGAGGTGGGACCGATGCACGATCCCGAAATCGTCGAGGCGCTCAAGACCCACCGGCGCATCCCCGGCTGGCTGATGGTCGGGATCGTCCTGGCGCCGCTGATCTTCACCTGGTTCCTGCTGGGGAAGGGCTATTCGACAAGCGTTCGTCTGGCGGCCTTCGGCTACATGCTGCTCGTTCCGCTGCTGGTGGTGCTCAGCAACTGGTTCTGAGCCCGGCGAACCGTCCACGGGAGGCCCTGCCATGACCGTCCACTACGAGACCGACGGCGCCCTCTGCGTCGTCACCATCGACCGGCCCCAGGCCCGCAACGCCGTCGACGGCGTCACGGCCCAGGCCCTCTACGAAGCCTTCAAACGCTTCGACGCCGACGAGGCCCTGAGCGTCGCCATCCTGACCGGCGCGCACGGCGCCTTCTGCGCCGGGGCCGACCTCAAGGGCGTCGCGGCCGGGTCGGGCAACCCGGTCCACCCCGAGGGCGACCTCGGCCCCATGGGCCCGACGCGCCTGGCGCTCTCCAAGCCGGTGATCGCCGCCGTCGAGGGCTATGCGGTGGCCGGCGGCCTGGAGCTGGCCCTGTGGTGCGACCTGCGCGTCGCCGCCGAGGGGGCGACCTTCGGCGTCTTCTGCCGCCGGTTCGGGGTGCCGCTGATCGATCTCGGGACCGTCCGCCTGCCCCGGTTGATCGGCCAGTCGCGAGCCATGGACCTGATCCTCACCGGCCGCCCCGTCGCCGCCGACGAGGCGCTCGCCATCGGCCTGGCCAACCGCCTCGTCCCCGACGGGCAGGCGCTATCGGCCGCGAAAGACCTGGCTCGCCAGATCGCCGGCTTCCCGCAGCTTTGCCTGCGCAATGACCGCCGCTCGGCCCTGGAACAGTGGAGCCTGGACTGGGACGCCGCCACGGCCTTCGAGATCGCCGTCGGCATGGAGACCCTGCGTTCGGGCGAGGCCGCCGCCGGCGCCGCCCGCTTCAGCGGCGGCCAGGGCCGCGGCGGGACCTTCGCCTAGCACCACCCTTTCAGGATGGGGGCGAGGAAGGCGAAATCGCTCCAGGCCGGCGTCCCGGCCCGCTGCGACATCAGGATCGGCGCCTGGCGCACGATCGTCAGGCCGCAGGAGGGAATGACATAGAGCCGCTGGTAGCCGGCCCCCGCCGCGATGACGAGGTCCTTCGGCAGCTCGGCGGCGTGGACGGAAAAATCGCTGGTCGTCCCGCGCGGCCCATAGCCGCCGACGCCCGGCAGCCACCAGCTGACGCCGTAGGCCGGATTGATCTTTGACCCCGTGAATTGCGCCCTGAAAGCCGCCGGGTCGACCAGCGGCCGACCGTCGACCACGCCGCCGGCCCGGACGAACTCGCCGACCCTGGCCCACTCCCGGGCGGTGAAGATCGATCCCTGCGGCATCAGCGGCTCCCCCGCCGCCGTCCGCCGCCAGCCGGTGGGCGTCGCGCCGGCCGGACCCAGGATGCGGCGGGTCAGGTAGGCCAGCACGTCGGCGTCGCCGGTCTTCGCCGCCGCCAGCTTGCGGTTCATCACCGCGCCGAACACCTGGAAGGGCTCGGCCCCGTACTGGAAGCGGGTCCCGGGCCCGGCCGTGAACGGCGAGGCGATGGCGCCCGCATAGGCCGGCGGCCGGCCGATGGTGGTGGCCAGCCCGCTGGTCAGGTTGAGCAGCTGGCGGATCGTCACCCCCGCCCGCTGGGGATCGCCCCGCCATTCGGGGATGGTGTCGGAGACCTTTTCGTCGAGGGAGAGCAGACCGTCCTGGACCGCCGCCGCCGCGATCAGCCCGCTGAAGCTCTTGGTCCCCGACCACAGCTCCCAGCCCTGCTTCGGCCCGCCGCCGGCGGTGTAGGCCTCACAGACGGCCTTGCCGTCCTTGAGCACCAGCACCGACACCCCGGCCCGCATGTCGGAATAGGCCAGCGCCGCCTCGCAGGGCCCGGCCAGGGCCGGGGCGGCGAGGCCGACGAGCAGGCCCAGAAGGCCGACAAACAGGACGGGTCCCATGCTCGCCTCTCCCTTCAAATGCAGGAGGTTTCACGCACCATCATGCCGCATCCGTCGCCCCGCCAAACCCCCCTTGCGCTTGCGGGATCACATCGCTAGGTTCCGCGCCTTCGCTCTGGGGGCCCCTACGGGGATCTTCAACACCGGTTAGGAGAGGTGGCAGAGTGGTCGAATGTACCGCACTCGAAATGCGGCGTGCCTGGAAGGGCACCGTGGGTTCGAATCCCACCCTCTCCGCCATCCGTGTTTGTAAAGCGCTGAAATCGTGCGATATTTTCGCGCGATATCAATTGCGCCCCAGCGATAACCCCCGCAGCCGTTGATTCGATGCGGTTGGCCGCTGCCGACGACCGGCTTCTGCCCCTCACTGATCGCCGAACGTCGGCTCTGCGCCAATAGCGGACGTTGGTTGGCCTCCGGAGAGCGGACGTTGGATGGCCGTCGGCCCGACCATGCCACATTGGTCCGGCGGCGCAGATGAACCCTCCGGAGATCGCGACTCGGCCCATGGACGCCCAGGGTAGATGTGCGCGCTACGCGCGTTTTTACAGAGCCTCAGTCAAGTGCGGACTCACAGCCTGCCAATTGATCCGCTTTTCCCGCGCATCGGGGCTTCTCTCACCCTGTGTGAAATCCCTAACAGGGTGGCGAGACCGCCTACCGAGACGAGGAAACAGGCCATGATCGCCCCCGACGTCCTGCACCAAGAGAGCCTTCGCGAACGGCTCCTCGCCTTTATGGCCGAGCACATCTATCCCAACGAGCGGCGCTATTTTCAGGAGGCGGAGAGACTGGGTCCTTGGGCGGTCTTCCCGGTGATCGAGGAGCTCAAGCCGCTGGCGAGGGCGCAGGGGCTGTGGAACCTGTTCCTGCCGCCGCACGATGGCCATGACGGCCTGACCAACCTCGAATACGCGCCGCTGTGCGAGATCATGGGCCGGTCGCTGATGGCCCCGGAGGTGTTCAATTGCGCCGCGCCCGACACCGGCAACATGGAGACGCTGCACCGCTACGGCACGCCGGAGCAGCAGGCCCGGTGGCTGGCGCCGCTGCTGGCCGGCGAGTCCCGCTCGGCCTTCGCAATGACCGAGCCCGAGGTGGCCTCGTCCGATGCGGTGAACATCGAGAGCAGCATTCGCCGGGATGGCGACCACTACGTCATCAATGGCCGCAAGTGGTACACGACGGGCGCTACCGATCCGCGTTGCCGGATCATCATCTTCATGGGCAAGTCCGCGCCCGACGCACCCGACCGGCACCGCCAGCAATCGATGATCCTGGTGCCGGCCGACACGGCGGGCGTCCGCGTGCTTCGGCCCTTGCCGGTGTTCGGTTTCTATGGCGTGCCGGACCGAGCCTCGGAGGTCGTGTTCGAGAACGTCCGCGTGCCGGTCGAAAATATCCTGCTGGGCGAAGGGCGCGGCTTCGAGATCGCCCAGGGCCGGCTAGGCCCGGGACGGATCCACCACTGCATGCGGCTGATCGGCCTCAGCGAACGCATTCTCGAGAGACTGTGCCGGCGAGCCGACCAGCGTGTCGCCTTCGGCCGTCCGGTATCGGAACAGACGGTGACGCTGGAGCGGATCGCCGAGGCCCGACTGTTGATCGAACAGACGCGGCTGCTGACCCTGAAGGCCGCGCAGATGATGGACGCCGTCGGCGCCAAGGGCGCCCGGCAGGAGATCGCCATGATCAAGGTCGCGGCGCCAAGGATGGCCTGCCAGGTGATCGACTGGGCGATGCAGGCGTTTGGCGGCGGCGGGACCGGGTCCGACCATTTCCTGACCGCCGCCTACGCCATGGCCCGCGTCCTGCGGCTGGCAGACGGCCCGGACGAGGTCCACCGCAACCAGATCGCGCAGTTGGAGCTGAAGCGCTGGCGCCAGACGGATCCGGCCGTGACCGGCGGCGGCGCGGCCGTCTTGCCCTTGTCGGAGGTCGAAGATCTGGCGGCCAACGGTCCGTGGCCGCGCCCGCCCGGCTGGCCGGGAACGAACTGACCTCAGGGGTTGCCGGCGGCGACGAGCGCCGGACGATCCTGGTTGTCCGCGCGGGCCGAGGGACGCTCATCGAGGGTCGCCAGTGGCACGCCGAGCTTGGGCGCCAGGGTGCGAATGCGCGCCAGACGGGATACGGCCTGCTCGTGGTGGGTGGTGATCAGGGTCCGCAGGCGCCGGGCGTGCTCCTCGTCGCCGTGGCGGTCGCCGGCGTCCAGGACCTGACCGATCTCCGCGAGGCTGAAGCCCATGGCCCGGGCGGTGGCGATGAAGGTCAGGCGCTGGATGGTCCCGGCGTCGTAGCCGCGCGCGCCCCGCTCGGTTCGCGCCGTTTCGATCAATCCCCGCTCCTCGTAGAGGCGCACGGCGCGTTGGGTCAGACCGCTGATGCGGGCGGCCACGCCGATGCCGGACAGGAAGGGGTTGCACTTGAAAGAGATGGTCATCGGTATCCTCAGGTTTTGGCGAGCCGACCGGGCACGGCGTGCGATCCCGGGGCGGCCCAGTCGATGCGGGAGCGGCGATGGGCGATGCGCCAGCGTCCGTCCTCCTTGCGGTAGGTGTCGGTGTAGACCCCGGCGTGATCGGGCCCGATGTCGGTGACGACCAGGAAATAGCTGCGGCCCCTGGCCGTCCCGTCCGCCTCGAAGGTGACTAGCGACGAGGACAGGTGGTGGCGCATGAAGCTGATCTTGCGGCCGGCGGCGGCGTGGCGGTCGCCGGTGCGGTTCGACAGCACGTCGACGATGCCTGCCGGCCCTTCGGCGCTGAAGCTTCCCGAGCCCCCCTCCAGCACGCCGTCGCTCGCGAAAACCGAGGCCAGGCCGGCCAGGTTCCCCCGGTCGCCCTCGCTGTTGTAGGTGGCCAGCAGCAGACGGATTTCCTCGCGGGCCAGCATCTCGTCTACGGTCATGTGGCGGGTTCCTGTTCGTGGGGCGTCAGCGCCCAGGCGGGAATGGCAGCGCGGGCCTTGGCCACGGCGGCGAGATCGAGGTCGGCGACCAGCACGGCGGGCTCGTCATCCTGCGCGGCGGCCAGCACCTCGCCCCAGGGATCGACGATCAACGAGCATCCCCAGGTCTTGCGGCCGCCTTCATGTTCGCCGCCCTGGGCTGGCGCGAGGATGAAGGCGCCGGTCTCGATGGCGCGGGCGCGGACCAGGATTTCCCAATGCGGTCGGCCGGTGGCGCGGGTAAAGGCGGCCGGCACGGTGATGATCTGGGCGCCGGCCTGGGCCATGCGGCGATAGAGATAGGGAAAACGGACGTCGTAGCAGACGCTCAGACCCAGCCGGGCGAGCGGCGTTTCCACGACGGTGGGGGCCGCTCCGGGCGCGAAGGTCGCCGATTCCCGGATTTGGCGGCCGTCCGGCAGGTCGATGTCGAACATGTGCATCTTGTCGTAGGTGGCCGCGACCGCGCCGCGATCATCGAGCAGGATAGAGCGGTTGGTCAGCCGGTCGGCGTCCGAGCGAACGACGATGGAGCCCAGCAGAAGCCAGATCTCCAATTCGGCGGCCAGGGCGGCGGCGGCGGCCAGAACCGGATCGTCCTGCTGAGGGACCGCCAAGGCGCGCAGCCGGTCAGGGTCGGGATCGGCGCTGTTGCTGAACTCTGGGGTGGCGATCAGGCGCGCGCCGTCTGCCGCCGCGGTTCGCACCAAGCCTTCAAGGTGGGAGAAGGCCGCCTTCGGGTCGGCCGGCGTGCGCAGCTGCAAGGCGGCGACGCGGAGGCTGTGGTCGCCGCCGCTCACACCGCATCTCCCGCCGCCTGGGCCATGACCGGAATTTCGTCGGCCTGCCGCTTGCGGGCGTGGACCAGGTCCCTGGTGATCGACAGGGCGGCGAAGACGTAGTGAACCGCCGCCCACAGCTTCAGGCTGGCGAGAATGAGCAGCGACCATTGCAGCGAGGCGGGGCCGAGGCTGGGCTTGAGCAAATCGCTGATGCCGCCGGCCAGCAGCGGGCCCAGCGACTGTCCGACGCCGTTGAGCAGGAACAGGTAGAGGGCCACCGACATGGCCCGCATGCGCGGGCCAGCGAGGGCCTGCAAGGCCGGATAGACCGGGCCGGCATAGATCATGTTGGCGATCTGCGGCACGAACAGCAGGATCAGGAACCACATGTAGTTGGGGGCGAACCAGGCGGCGATCTGCAGGGGTCCGGCGATGGCCACCACAGCGGTCACGAACCACAGGCCGGCTTTTTCCCCGCGCCCGCGCAGTCGGTCGGCGACCACGCCGCCGGCCAGGGCTCCGATCAGGCCGCCGATGCCGAGCAGCAGGCCATAGCTGATCCCGGTCTGGGTGGTGCTGAGGCCATAGGTGCGCATGATGAAGGCCGGACCGAAGCTCTGGATCGCGGTGCCGGCCAGACTGTTGATCATCCCGGCCATGGCCAGGTGAAAGAAGGCCGGGCGGGCGAATAGCACCTTGGCGGCCGTCCAGATCCCGACCTTGGGCTGGTCCTTGCGCGCCTCGCTGCGGACAGGCTCCTTGATGGTGAAGGCGAACAGCAGGCCGATGATCAGTCCGGGCGCGCCGATGACGATCATCGCCATTCGCCAGTCGAACAGGTCAGCGATCACCCCGCCGGCGGCCAGGCCGATCAGGATGCCGATCGGGGCCCCGGCCATGAACAGGGCGGCGGCCGTGGACCGCTGCCGTTCGGGGAAGGTGTCCGACAGCATCGAGTGGGCGGCCGGCATGCAGCCAGATTCCCCGACGGCGACTCCTGCCCGAGCGAAGGCCAGGTGCCAGAAGTTCTGGGCGAAACCGCCCAGCGAGGTCAGGGCGCTCCAGGCGAGGATGGACCAGGTCATCACCCATTTGCGGCTGAAGCGGTCCGCCAGCCTGGCGACCGGGATGGCCGAGGTCGAATAAACCAGGGTGAACATCAGGCCGGTAATCAGGCCGATCTGGGTGTCGCTGAGGTGCAGGTCCTTGCGGATCGGCTCGACGAGGATGAACGGCAGTTTGCGGTCCATCAGGCACAGCACGTAGGCGAGCGTCAGGATGCTCAGCGTGTACCACTGGCGCGCGCCGACCTTGACCTCTGGGGCGCCTGGATCGACGGAGGAAGCGGCGGATACTGGGGGAGCGGCCATAGGGTCAGCTAAGGCTTCAAAGCCGGATCGGGCCAAGCCCTGAGCGCAAGGCTTCAGGACTGTTCCTCCTCAAACGGCGGCGCAGCCGGCAGCGTGGCCGCCGCCTGGACCTCCATTTCGTCAAGCACCTTGCGCAGCGGGCCGAGGCTCATGCGCAAGAAGACGAAGGCCAGCGGAATGGTCACGCCCATCACCAGCAGCGAGGAGCCGACCTTGGCCTCGTCCTTGAACACATGGTCGGTCAGGAAGCCCGTGATCACCGGCCCGGATGAGGCGACGATATTGGTGAAAAACAGGAAGAAGGCGGTGGTCTGGGCCCGGAACTGGTTGGGTGCGATGATCTGCGAGGTCAGGGCGATGTAGTAGCTGTAAGGCAGGGTGATCAGCTGCAGCACCGCATACATCAGCATGAAGGCGATGACGTTGTGGGCCAGGAAGGCCCCGAACACGAAGGGGACCGAGGCCAACAGCAGCCAGGTGTAGAAGCGCAGCGCCCCGTCCTTGACGCCGCGGGTCGCCAGCCAGTCGATGATGCCACCCTTGAAGACGAACAAGACCGCGGCCACCGCATTCAGCATGGCCATGATCGGTCCGTACTCGGTAGGCCCCCAGCCGAAGGTGCGGGTGATGTAGCTGGGGGTCCAGCTGTGCATGGCGGCGGTGTAGATGCCGGTCAGGCTGAAACCGAGAATGGTCAGCAGGAACAGTTTCCAGCGCGGCCGGGCGTAGGCCGCCAGTTCCGCCAAACCGTGAACCTTGCCAGTGATGCTGATCTGCTGTTTGCGCGGCGGCTCGGAGAAAGTGAAGACCAGGGAGGCGAGGATCAGCCCGGGAGCGCCGGTCAGCAGGAAGACCAGCTGCCAGGGCTTAAGGTCACCGAGCAGCGGCATCGACAGGGTGCCGACGGTGGCGGCCGCGCCGATGGCCACGGCGCCGATGGTGAAGGCCGCGGCCTGGCCCATCTTCACCCCGGCCTGGTAGACGGCGATGGCGGTGGCGAGGCGCTTGCGCGGGAAGCTGTCGGTCATCAGGGAATAGGCGGCGGGGGAGAGGGAAGCCTCGCCGATGCCAATGCTGGTGCGGGCCAGGAACAGGGTGTGGAAGCTGCGACCCAGCCCGGTGAAGATCGCCGCCACCGACCACAGCATCACGCCGCCGAAGATCACCCAGCGGCGCGGATAGCGGTCCGCCAGCCAGGCCAGGGGAATACCGAACACGGCATAGGAGATGGCGAAGGCCGGACCCAGGATCAGGCTCATCTCCACATCGGAGAACTTCAGGTCCGCCTTGATGGGCTCGACCAGCATCGTGAGCATGTAGCGGTCGACGAAGGACAGAATGACCAGCAGGGTCAGGACGGTCAGCATCCACCAGGCGTGAACGCTGGTCTTCTCGTCGGCCGGGGCCGCGGCGGCATCCATGAGGCGCTCCTGGGTGGTCTTCCCTGGCCCGGATTCGATGCCCGCGCCCGTCTTGGCCCGGTCGCCCGGGAAGGATCGACGTTAGGCGCCGGCCCCGCGCGCCAACCAATGCGATTTGCGCAGGACAAAGGGCGGACTGTCCTGAATGCATTCGGGAGCCGGGGGAATGAATGCTCGCCTTATCGCCTTGGCGGGCCGGCGTCGGGCGGCCCTAGGGTTGCGCCAACAAACCAGTGGGGAGAGCCGCGTGAGCCTGAAGGACCATCTGCGCCAGGTTTCGGAGATCGACGGCGGCGCCGTCGAGATCTATTTCGGCGACACGACCTACAGCTGGGCCCAGTTGCGCCGCACCGCCGACGCCATGAACGGGCTGCTGGACGCCGCCGGCGTTCCGGCCGGGGCCCCGGTCGGCTGGATCGCCCGCAACCATCCGGCCATGGCCGCCGCCGCGCTGGGCATCCTGCTGGGCGGGCGCAGCATCTCGCCGCTCAACCCGCTGCAGCCGGCCGCCCGGCTGAGCGCCGAGATCGGCAAGCTGAAGTTCGGCGCCGTCGTCGGGGTCGAGGCCGACTGGCCGCAGATTGTGGTGGCGGGGGCGAAGGAAGCTGGGTCGGTCGGCCTGTTGGTCAGCCTGGAAGCCGAACCCGCCGCCCTGGTGGCGGGGCTGGAGCGGCCCGGAGCGGGTCCGTTCCGCGAGGTGGGCGCCAACGTCGTGATGGAGCGGATGAGCAGCGGCACCACCGGCGATCCCAAACGCATCCCGGTGACCGAGGACGTCTTCGAGACCAGCATGGAGATGGCCAAGCGATCGGACAAGGCGCCGACCGGCCCGGACATCAGCCTTAAGAAATCCCCAGGGGTGCAGGTCGGGCCGTTCGGCCATGCGGCCGGCATCTTCCATCTGGTGATGTGCCTCCACCACGGCCGTCCCATCGTGCTGTTCGAAAAGTTCGACGCCCGCCACTGGGCCGATGTGGTGGAACGGTTCGGCATCAAGGCCGGCTCCCTGGTGCCGTCGATGATCAACATGATGCTGGAAGCCGACCCGCCGAAGGAGAAGCTGAAGTCGCTGCTCTGCGTGCGATCCGGCACCGCGCCGCTGGACCCCGCCGCCAAGGCCGAGTTCGAGCGGCGCTACGACATCCCTGTGCTGACCGAATACGGGGCTTCGGAATTTATGGGCGGGGTCGCCGGCTGGACGCTGGGCGACCATCAGAAGTACGCCAAGGCCAAGCCGACCGCGGCGGGCCGGCTGCGTCCGGACGTCCAGGCCAGGATCATCGACGGCGAGACCGGCGAGGACCTCGCCCTCGGTGCGACCGGGGTATTGGTCCTCAAGTCGGACCGCTGGAGTCCGGACTGGATCCGCACCACCGATCTCGCGTCGCTGGACGCCGACGGCTTCATCTACATCCATGGCCGGGCCGACGAGGCCATCATTCGCGGCGGCTTCAAGATTCTGCCGGAGAAGGTGGCCGAGGTGCTGCGTATGCACCCCGGCGTGCGCGACGCCAGCGTCCTGGCCATCAAGGATGCGCGGCTGGGCCAGGCCCCGATCGCGGTGGTCGAGCACTTCCCCGGCGCCCCCCGGCCGACCGTGGAAGAGCTTCAGGCGCTCGTCCGGGAAAATATGCCCGCCTACAACGTGCCGGTCGCCATCGAGATCGTCGATGAACTGCCCCGCACGCCGTCGCTGAAGGTGGCGCGTCCGGCGGTGCGCGAGCGGTTCTCCGACAAATACGCCTTCGCCGTCTAGGCGGCGCGGCGCAGATGCTTCACCGTCGACCAGAACCTGCGGACCAGTTCGCGGTTGTCGCCCCGATTGCGGTAGGCCCACATCTCCGAGACCACCGGGCAGTCGTCGATGGCCAGCCGCACGTAGTCGGGCGCCGCGCCCTGCTCGATGGCGCCGCCCCGGTAGCTGAGCATGAAGAACCGCTCGTGCGCGGCGTAGTAGGGCATCGCCACCCGGCCTTCGACCACGGGGCGCGGGACCATGCCGACATCGATGAACGGCACATACAGCGTGTCGAACGCCTTGGGGTTCACTGTCCGCATGGTGGTGGAGAGGGTGCAGCCCGCCAGGTCCTTCATCCTCAGGCTGGGCCGGGCGGCCAGAGGATGCTCCCGCGGGACCAGCATGCCGGGCGTGCTGACGTGCATCAGCACCCGTTCGAAGTCTTCGCCGCCATCGCAGACCGGGCCAATGACCACTTCCAGATTGCGGCGGGACAGGTCCGACAGCAGTCCGGGGGTCTGGGCGCTGATCACATCGATCTGCGCGGCCGGGTTCTTCTTCTCGAAGAAGGCCAGCACGTCGTGCCGGGCCTGGACCCAGAAGGAGGTCGGCGAGATGCCGACCCGGATCTGCTGGCTGCGCTCACGGAGCAGCGCCCGGGCGATGGAGCGGGTGCGGTCGGCGACGTCGGCCAGCTCCAGCGCCTGGGTCAGGAAGGCGGCGCCCTCGACGGTGAGCTCAACCTTGCGGGTGGTCCGCTGCAGCAGGAGGAAGCCGAGCTGTTCCTCCAGCTGGCGAATCTGGCGGGACAGCCAGGGCTGGTCGACCTGCAGCCGCCGCGCGGCGCGGGTGAAGGATCGCTCCTCGGCCACCACCGAAAACCGGATGATCCGCTCCAGATCGAGCGCCATGTCGTTCCTCCCGGCCCCGTCGCCGCTTCGCGGTCTTCAGGTTCACTCAGGGGGCCGAACCTAGAGCCGCGCCGGCGCGAGGGCGAATACGGCAGCGGAAGGGACTTAGGATGACGCGACCTGACGCCGAGGAAGAACTGCTGGTCGAAACGCGGGACCGCGTCCGGTTGCTGACCCTCAATCGGCCGCACCGCGCCAACGCCCTGTCGCCGACCCTCAGCCGCCGCATCGCCGAGGCTTTCGTCGAAGCCGAACGCGACCCGCAGGTGCGGGTGATCGTGGTCACCGGCGCCGGCCGCCGGGCCTTCTGCGGCGGGCTGGACATGAAGGCGCGGGGCGAGGCCGACGCCGCGGGCAAGGCGATGCCCTCCCCCACCCGTGGCCTGCGCCGCCTGACCAGCGAGGTGGTGCTGGAGACCTGGAAGCCGACGATCGCGGCCTTGAACGGCGCGGCGATGGGCGGCGGCCTGGAGCTGGCCCTGGCCTGTGACCTGCGGGTGGCCTCGACCGAGGCGATCCTGGCGCTGCCGGAAGCGACACGGGGAATGGGCGCGCAGTTCGGCACCGTGCTGCTGCCCCGGCTGGCGCCGACGGCGGTGGCCTTCGAGATGCTCTACCTGGGCCAGCCCATCACCGCCGCGCGGGCCTATGAGGTTGGCCTCGTCAATCGCCTGGCCGAGCCGGACGCTCTGCTGGCGGCCGCCCTGGACATCGCCCACGCCATCGCCGCCAACGCGCCGGTGACCCTGCGGCGGATGAAGGAGACCGTCGTCAAATCCAGCGGCCTGCCGCTGTCCACCGCCCTGCGGCTCAACGAGGGTCTCAGCCCCTATGAGTCGGAGGACAGGCAGGAGGGTGTGCGCGCCTTCCTCGAGAAGCGCCCGCCCGAGTGGAAGGGCCGCTAGCCGGTCAGATAGCCCCGACTGTGCGGAGGTGGTCGATCTCCGCATCGGTTAGCCCCAGTCGTTCGCGCAGGACCTCCTCGGTGTGCTGACCCAGGGTCGGCGGCGGCCGGTAGTCTTCGATCGGCGTGGCCGAGAGACCGATGGGGTTGGCGACCATCGACAGGGGGCCGAGGGTCGGATGCTCGACCTCACGACGCAGCCGGCGGTGTTTGACCTGATCGTCGCCGAAGACCTGTTTGAGATTGTACAGCGGGCTGCACATCACCCCGGCCTGGCTGAGGCGTTCGAACCAGTGGGCGACGGTGTTGGTCATGAACAGCGGCGCCAGGATCTCGGTAAGGGCCTTCTTGTTCCTCACCCGGTCGCCGCGCTGACGAAAACGGGGATCGTCGAACAGGTCCGGCACGCCGAGGATGGCGCACAGCCTTTCGAACCGCGGATCGGCGCCGGCCGCGACGTGCAGCTCACCGTCCGAACAGCTGAACATCTGGGATGGGACAGAGCCCTGGGTGCCCGAACCGATCCGCTGGGGCGTGGCCCCGGTGACCAGGTATTCCATGGCCCGGTGGGACATGGCCGCCACCGCCGAGTCCAGCAGGGCGATATCGACATGCTGCCCGGTCCCGCCCTTGACCTCCCGGTTGCGTAGGGAGGCGAGGATGCCGATGGCCGCATAGAGGCCGGTGATGATGTCGATGATCACCAGCCCGACCTTCTGGGCCGGGCCGTCCGGTTCGCCGGTGACGCTCATCAGACCGCTCATCGCCTGGAACACGCCGTCGACGCCGGGCAGGCGAGCGTAGGGGCCTGTCTGGCCGAAGCCGGTGATCGAGCAGTAGATGATCTCCGGCGCGGCGGCCGTGACGCCGGCATAGTCCAGGCCGTAGCGGACAAGGTCGCCGACCTTGAAGTTCTCCATGAAGATGTCGCTGGTCCGGGCCAGGGCGAGGATCAGGTCGCGGCCCTCGGG
This sequence comes from Caulobacter sp., assembly GCA_028291265.1. Taxonomy (GTDB): domain Bacteria; phylum Pseudomonadota; class Alphaproteobacteria; order Caulobacterales; family Caulobacteraceae; genus Caulobacter. Next base: position 87,201 of record JAQGIK010000143.1, read on the forward strand.
CTTGGTGAAATCGACGGTGATCGACTTCTTGCCGCGGTTGGCGGCCAGGAAATAGACGCTCTCGTTGGTCAGTTCGCCGGTCTTGTCGAACACCTCGGGCGGCCGGTAGTGGCGCATCTCGTCGCCCCTGACGGGGCGCTCGATCTTGACGACCTCGGCCCCGAGGTCCGCCAGCATCTGGGTGGCGAAAGGCGCGGCCATGACGCGGCCCATGTCCAGGACCTTGATCCCGGACAGGGGTCCGCCTTGATTACTGTGCATGTTGGTTCAACCTGTCAGCAGGGCGGCGGAGAGGCCGCCCTGCGCCTGAGACGTTTAGTGCCAGCGGTAGCGCAGCCGGACGCCGAAGGCGCGCGGTGAGCCGTAGGAGGCCGCGTCGCCTTCCGCCGAGATGACCACCGAGGTGAGGTAGAGCTCGTCGGTCAGGTTTTCACCCCAGAGGGTGACCTCCCAGCCTTGCGGCGAAGCCCAGGACAGTTCGCCGTTCACCGTGTCGTAGGCGTCGTTGGTGAGGCGGTTGGCGCTGTCCCAGGTGAACTCGCCCACGTGCAGGACGCTGAGCGTGGCGCCGAAATCCCCGCCGAACATCTGGCGCGAATAGTCGGCCGCGAGATTGACCGTGTTTTCGGGAATCTTGGGCATGGTGTTGCCCGCCGCGTCGATGAAGGCGGTGACGTTGCCGCCGGTATTGCCGGGCCGCGGCGAGTTGATCTGGGCGCCCGGGAAGCTGTCGAACTTGGCGTCGATCACCGAGACGCCGCCGCGGATTTGCAGCTCCGGTGTCACTCGCCAGGTCACCTCGATCTCGCCGCCGTTGAGGGTGGAGGCGGCCGCGTTCTGGAGGAAGCTGGCGGCGGTCAGCGGATCCTTGGCCGTCAGCTGGATATTCTCGTACTCGGTATGGAAGATGGCGGCGTTGATCCGCAGGTTGGGCAGGGGATCGGTCTTGACGCCCAGTTCCCAGCTCCTGACGTTTTCCGGGAGCACGTGGCTGGTGGTCAGCCCATTGGTCGTGAAGACCCCGCTCTTGAAGGCTTCGCCGTAGCGGAGATAGACCTTGTAGTCCTCGCTGGGCGTGAACTCGAGGGTGGCGCTGGGCGTGAATTCCTCGAACTCGGCGGTGTCGGCCTTGACGTAGGTCGCCCCCGAGTGAGCCGAGTAGTCGCGCTCCTCATTGGTGTAGCGGCCGCCCGCCGTCAGCTTCCACTGGTCGGTGAAGGCGTAGGAGACCTGGCCGTAGTAGGCGATCGAGAAGGTCGGGGCGCGGGTGTAGGTCGAGGTGGCGCGGGTGATCGGATTGTAGCCGGACACGTCGTCGAAGATGAAGGTCCCGGCCAGCCACTGGAACGGCCCGTCGCCGGCGGAGCTGATATAGAGCTCCTCCGAGAAGGTCCGGCCATACTGCACGTAGTCCAGGAAGCCGATGTTCAGCGTCGTCATGTCCGCGTCCGAGCGGTTGCGCTGCCAGTTCTTCTGCCATCCCGAGATGGAGGTGATGTCGAAGTTGTCGAACTTCAGCAGGGTCGTGATCGAAGCCGCTTCCTGGGTGTTGTCGGCGATCGGAACGAAGCTCAGCGACGACTGGTAGGGCTTGGTCGGATAGAAGACGCCGGGATTGGTGCGGCGGGCGTTGATGTTGTCGTCAAGCGGCTGGGTCGCCAGCGCCCGGTTATCGGCGTCCCGCCGGCGGGACGCCGCGAAGGTCATCTCCAGCCAGTCGGTCGGCGTCCACAGGACCTTGACCCGGATGTCGGAGCCCTTGCGTTTGCCGAGATCTTCGTTGGTGACCGGATTGGTCACATAGCCGTCGTCCTCGAACACGCCGAAGGCCAGGTCGGCGGCCAGGGTGTCGCTGCCGCCGGTGAGGTAGGCGCGCAAGCTGTAGGCATCGAAGCTGCCGTATCCGGCCTCGACGTCGTAGCCGAAACCGGCCTTAGGACGCTTGGTGATCAGGTTGATGGCGCCGCCGGTGGCGTTGCGGCCGAGAATCGTCCCTTGCGGGCCCTTGAGCACCTCGACCCGCTCGACGTTGTTCAGCTTGGGAAAGCCCGCGCGGCTGAACGGCTGGTAGACGCCGTCGATGTAGACGGGCACCGTGCCTTCATCGCTGGGGTTGTTGCCCCGGGCGCCGATGCCCCGGATAGTCGGCTGCGGCGAGAGGCCGCCCTGGGTGACGAACAGGCCAGGCGTGACCTGGGTCAGTTCCTTGATGTCATCGACGCCGGCCCCGCTGAGCTGCTCGCCGGTGAAGGCCGAAATGGCCGCGGGAACGTCCTGCAGCTTTTCCTCGCGCCGTTGGGCGGTGACGACCACCTCCTCAACCTCCAGGGGGTCCTTGGTCGGCTCGTCCGCCTGCTGGGCCCAGGCGAGACCCGGAACCATGAGGGCCGCCAGGCCCGTGCCAGTCAGAAGCCTGCGCAGGTGCGTTCGGTCCGCGCGCACATTTTTCGCCATGTCTCTTCCCCATTTCATTTTGGCCACCGCGCTTGAGACGGACGGCCGCAGGTCTTGAACCTGGTTCCCCCAGGGCTTCGCCTTGGTCCGAGCATTCCGATGGAGAGGCCCTCAGGACTATGGCGTTCTGGGACCCGGTTCATGCGCATTCGGCATGAGGCGAAACCCTTTGGCCGCTGACGACCGGAAGCCTGAAAAAGACGACCCGCCTCGCGAGGCGGGGCGGGCCAGGAGTCGGCGCCGGGAGGCGAGGTCTCAGATCGTGGCGATGGGCGTGACGGGAGACCCGACCGCGCCGGGCAGCCGCAGCGGCGGGGCGGTGAGCAGGAAGGCCGTTCGGCCGCGGGTCGCCAGGGCGGCGGCCAGCGGGGTCAGATGCCAGTACTCGCCGAGAGGCAGGCCCAAACGGAACAGGCACAGGTCGTGCAGCGGCATCAGCGGTCGACGCGGCCCCTCGCCGGTGGGCTTGCGAAAGGTCTCGACGGCGGCGGTGTCGGCGGCGATGCCGGCGATACCGCTGTCGCGGACCCAGGCCAGCAGGTCCTCGTCCAGGCCGTCCAGCTCGGCGCCAAGATGTTTCAGCTGGCCGCGGTCGGGATCGCCCGCCATCTCCAGGATGGTCTGGGCGTAGCCGCTGTGGACGCAGACGATGTCCCCGGGGCGGACCTCGATACCGTCGGCCTTTAGCACATAGTCGATATCGGCCCGGCTGACCGCGCGGCGACCGGGGCCGAAGTGGCGGTGGAAGTCGAGCATCACGCCGCGGGTCTGGATCGCCGCCTCGGCCATGGTCTCGATGCCCAGCCGCGCCACGCCCTGCGGCTTGACGTCGAACATCTCTTCCGGCCGCCAGCCGTTGTAATAGACCTTCTCGTCCACCCCATCGCCGTCGGCGTCGAAGAAGGCCCCGTGATGACAAAGGCTGTCCCACTGGGTCGAGTATTGCAGGTCCAGCGTGACCCGGTCGTCGCAGACCAGATCGCAGACGTTCGGCCACTTCTCGCTCTCGAAGGGCGCGTTCATCCGTGGATGGTCGTGTGTGCCGGTCGGGCTGAGGCTGGGCGGCGAGCGGCCGCCGCTGATCCGGTCGCCGGGCAGGTCGAGAGGCAGGCTGAGGCAGAACCTCAGGCCCTCCTTCACCTCGGCGACCCCCTCCAGCACCTTGGCCGGAGTGATCAGGTTGAGGCGGCCGATCTGGTCATCCGGGCCGAAATCGCCCCAGTTCGAGCCTTCCGGCCGCCGGGTCCAGCGCTGGCCGGTCATGGTCTTTTCGGGAGCTCGACCCTGGCCAGACCGCGCGTCGTCGTCTCGTCCAGCTGGTTGGTGGCGGTGATGGCCACGGTGGCGACGCCGGCGGCGAGATCGACGTCGGTGACCAGACCGCTCAGCCAGGTGACGTCGCCGAGGATGTTGGGCCGGCGCAGTTGCACCTCCAGTTCCTTCAGGAAGCCGGCGTCGCCCATCCAGTCGGTGATCAGGTGCTGCAGCCAGCTGATCCGCTGGAAGCCGAAGTCATAGCCCGCCGGCATGCCGCTGGCCCGGGCGAAGGCGGTCTCCCAGTGGGGGGCCTCGATGGTTTCGACGATCCCCGTCTCCGGATGGATCATCTTCGAACCGGGATGCATCTTCAGGAAGGTCGGCAGCATGCGGTTGGTGATGTTGAGGCTGCTGCCGCCGCCCAGCAGGAAGCCGATCATGTTGGTGATCGTCAGGGGCCCCTTCAACATCGGCCCGACCTTTTCACCGACCTTGACGTCCTCGATGTAGCGCGGGGTCCCACCGCGCCGCAGGCCGATCTCGGCCTCGTACTGGGCCTCGAAACGGGCGCGGTCCTCGGCGGTGTAGGTGGCGAGCGGCCGGTCGAGATAGGCGCCTCGGGCTCGCGTCTGGCTGCGGTCGAACCGTCGGATGGTGTGGTCGACCGTGGCGACCAGTTCGTCCTTGTCGGTCAGCAGGTACTGGCGTTCGACGTGCGAAATCGAGCGGCCGCCGAACGAGCCTTCATGCTCCAGCACCTCGACCATCTCACTTTCGGCCCGGATGATCTCGTTCTCGCAAGGCAGCCGGTTCCAGACCCATTTCTCGCCCGCCCAGATGCCCAACACGCCCGGTAGATAGACTTCGACCGACTGACGGCCATCTTCCGGCCTCAAGCGCGGCCCGCGGGTGTGGCTGTAGAGGTAGCAAGGCGGCGCCACCCGGCCGCCCCAGCGGGTGCCGGCGGCATGGTCGTCGTCCCACCAGAGTGGATTGTCGTCGCCGACGCCGAGGGCGAAGTGCTCGATGGCCTCGCGGGTGACGATCCGGTTCCAGGCCGGGATCACTCGCCGTTTGCCGATGTTGGCGCGGATCTCGTCGATCCCCTCGTCGGTGATCTTGGTGTTCTGCCAGTCGAGTTCTTCGTCGAACATGTCTCTTCCCCTTGGTATTTTGCCGGGCAGGCTAGGGGCGGGCCGGCCGGTGTCATGCTTCCCGGCGGCGGCGGCCATATCGATCCGGATATGAACCGGCCCAAAGCGTCGCCGGTCATGGACCGCCAAGGGCGCATTCACCTGAAGGCGGCCGGGTTTGGTCTGGCGCGGAGGCGGGCGGGGATGGAGCGGTTTCGGCCGGATCGCTAGCCTTGGACCATGGATGGTGAGGACGAGGCGGCGATCGACCCGCAGGCGGCGGCGCGTGAGCACCGGCGGCGGACGCTGATCGTGCCCCTGATCATCGGCGTCGCCATCCTGATGCAGACGCTGGACTCTACCCTGGTCGCCACCGCCCTGCCGGCCATGGCCGTGGCGCTGAAACAGACGCCCCTGACCCTCAACCTTGCCCTGACCGCCTATCTGCTGGGCGCGGCGATCTTCATGCCGGTCAGCGGCTGGGCCGCCGACCGCTTCGGGGCGCGAACCATCTTCAGCGTCGCCATCGTGGAGTTCGGGCTCAGTTCCCTCTGCTGCGGCCTGTCGCAGGACCTGACCCAGCTGGTGGCCGCCCGGCTGATCCAGGGCTGCGCCGGGGCCATGCTGATGCCGGTCGGACGGCTGGTCCTGCTGCGCACCGCGACCAAGGCCGAGTTGATCCAGGCCACCTCCATCCTGACCGTTCCGGCGCTGCTGGGACCGGTGTTCGGGCCGCCGCTGGGCGGGCTCATCGTCACCCTGGCGGACTGGAGATGGGTGTTCCTGATCAACCTGCCGATCGCCGCCGGCGGCCTGTTCCTGGTCAACCGCTACATCGACAACGTCCGCGAGCCGGACGCGCCGCGGCTGGATGTGCCCGGTGTCATCCTCAGCGCCCTGGCCCTGTCGGGCATGGCCATCGGCCTGGGCAACCTCGGCCGCGACACCCCGCCGATGGCCGTTGCGATCGCCCTGGCGGTCGGGGGCGTGGCCTTCGCGGTCGCCTATGTCATCTATGCCAAACGAAAGCCGGGCCCCGTGATGGATCTCGCGCCGTTCGGCGACGTCACCTTCCGCCTGACCATCATCGGCGGCCTGTTCGTGCGGCCGATCCTGGGGGCGACGCCATACCTGCTGGCCCTGCTGCTGCAAGTCGCCCTGGGCTTCAGCGCCCTGACCGCAGGCCTGATCACCTTTGCGACGGCGGTCGGCTCGCTGTTGATGCGGTCGACGGCGCGGCCGGTGATCCAACGGTTCGGCTTCAAGGCCCTGCTGGTCGGCAACGCGGTGTTCATCGCCCTGTCGCTCTCGGCCTGCGCCCTGGTGGGCGCGAAGACGCCGCATCTGGTGATCATCGCCATCCTCGGCGTCCACGGCTTCCTGCGGGCCATCCAGTTCACCTGCATGAACGCCCTGGCCTACGCCGACCTCGAGCCCAGCCAGATGAGTTCGGGCAGCACCATCATGGGCTTGTCCCAGCAGCTGGGCCAATCGCTCGGCATCGGCCTCTGCGCCACTCTGGTGCAGTGGGCACAGCGCTCGCATGGCGGCGGCCACCTGACGCCGGCCGACATCGCCCCGGCCTTCATCGCTGTGTCGGTGGTCTCCCTGCTGTCCCTGCCGTTCTTCATCGGCCTGCCCCGAAACGCGGGACACAGCGTGTCGGGACGGACCGACCCGGACGTCGAGGCTTAAGCGACAGGCGGCAAATGCTTGCCCAGGAATCCAAACAGCGCCGCGTTGAAAGCGTCGTTGCGGTCGCCGGCGACCATGTGCCCGGCCCCCGGAACGTCGAACACCTCCAGCCGGGGAACATGGGCGCGAAACTCGGCCACGCCGGCCTCGTCCACCAGGTTGCTGCGCAGGCCGCGGACCAGCAGGGTCGGCACGGTGATCCTGTCACCCATGGCCAACATCTCCTGGATGTCCGCCTCGGTGCGGGATGGCTGCTCCAGCCAGCGGGGGTCCCAATGCCATTGGTAGCGGCCATTGTCGCCGAGCCGCAGGTTGCGCTTGAGGCCGCTGACATCAGCGGGCCTGGGACGGCCTGGAATATAGGCGGCGACCGCGTCCGCGGCCTCCTCCAGAGAGGCGAAACCGTCTGGGGCGGCGTGCATGAAGGCCTTGATCTGGCTGGCGCCCTCGGCGGTGACCCGGGGAACGATATCGACCACCACCAGGGCGTCGGCGATGGGGCTCTCGGCCCGCCCCATCGCATAGTAGCCGGCCATGCCGCCCATCGAGGCCCCGACCAGCGCCACCGGCCGGCCGCAGGTCGCCAGCACCGCCAGCAGGTCGTTGGCGCGCGTCTGGATCGAATAGTCGGCGTCGGGCGCCCAGCCGCTGTCGCCATGCCCCCGGGCGTCGAAACTGATCACGTGGTAGCCGCGCCGGACCAGACCGCGCATGGCCCCGCCCCAGGCGCGGCGGGTCTGGCCCCGGCCGTGCGACAGAACCACGGTCGGCCGGGCCGGATCGCCGCCGACATCGGCCATCAATCTCACCCGGTCGTCGGTGTGGATGACCGTCGAGGCGAAGTCGGCCATCAGGTGATCTGGTCCCGGGGCGGGGTGAAGACGCCGCTGGAGATTTCGCGCGGCAGCGCGCCGCCGCCGTCGATGCCGATCACCTGGCCGGTGATGAAACCGGCGTAGGGCGAGCAGAGGTAGGCGATCAGCCAGCCGATTTCACGTGGCTCGCCGGTGCGGCCGACCGGCACCCGCAGGCCCGCGTCTTCCCAACCCCGGCGGCCGGCGCGGACGGCCGGATCGCCATCCTCATGCAGGAAGCGGCCCGGTGCGACGGCGTTGACGCGGATGCCGTCCCGCGCCCATTCCACCGCCAGCGACTTGGTGAGGTTGATGAGCCCGGCCTTGGCCGCCCCGCTGTGAGCCACGGCGGGCCCGCCGTTGATCCCCGGCGCCGAAGCAATGTTTACGATCGAGCCACCTTGCCCGGCCGCCAGCCGGCGCTGGCCGAAGGCGCGGGCGCAGAGGAAGCCGCCGGTCAGCACCCGGTCGATCACCGCCGCCCAGCCGCCCGGGCTCAAGGTTTCGGCCGGCGAGAAGAAGTTGGCGGCGGCGTTGTTGATCAGAATGTCGATAGGCCCCGCCAGATCTTCGGCGGCCGCAAAGGCCGCGTCCACCGAGGCCGGGTCACGCACATCCAGTTCGACCTGGAAGCCTCGGCCGCCGGCCTCCTCCACCGAGGCCACGCCCTGGGCGCGGTGCTCGGCGTTACGGCTGGCGATGACGACCGCGGCTCCGGCCCGGCCCAGCTCGATGGCGATGGCCCGGCCGAGGCCCGTGCCGCCGCCGGTGACCAGGGCAGTCGAACCGGCCAAGGTTCCGGCGGGCAGGAAGGCCCCAGGCGGCGCGAGGACGGTCATGCCTCCACCATCAGGTCTTCGCCGCGCATCAGCCGCTCCTTCACCAACCGCTTGTTTAGCTTGCCGCTGCCGGTGCGCGGCAGCCGTTCCAGCGGCACGATGTGAATCACTTTGGGGGCCTTGAAGGAGGAGATGTCGCCACGCAGCCGGCGGCGAAGTTCATCGGCGTCGAGACTGGCCCCGGCGATGGGCGCCACCACCGCCACCACAATCTCGTCTCGACCCTCGCCGGGCAGGCCGAACACACCCGCTTCCTGGACGTCCGGATAGGCCTCCAGGGCCAGTTCCACCTCGCGCGGCGCGACGTTGGCGCCGGTGGTCTTGATCATCTCGCTGCCGCGGCCGTGGAAGAACAGGTAGCCGTCGGCGTCGATGCGGCAGAGATCGCCGGTCGCGTACCATCCGTCCGCGTCGAACACCTCATGGCGCTGCTTCTTGTACATGCCCTGGAACAGGCCTGGGCCACGCAGGCAGAGTTCGCCGTCTTGATCGGCGTCCAGCCAGATGTGAGTCTGCGGATCGCGAATCCGGCGCTCGATCTCGGGCACCCCGCGACCAAAGGCGGTGGCTTTCTCGGCCGGCATGACGCTGCCGGGCTCGAAACTGTGCATGGAGACGGTCTCGGTCATGCCGAGGCCTCGCGACTGTCGCTCGGCTGGAATGGCTTGGCCGGCCTCATCGACCGGGCCCGCCAGAAACGCAGCAAGGCCAGGCGCGACGGGTTTTCCGGCCAGGTCCAGGGCTTCCTGAAGCTGGCGGATCAGCGCCGGCTGGGCGGAAATCTGGTTGACCTCACCCTCGACGGCGGCCGCCATCACGTCGGCGGTCTTCGGTGTGACCGCCGTGACCAGGCAGGAGCCGTTGTGCAGGGCGTGGAGCATGGTCAGGAAGCCGGCCGCCCAGCAGAACGGGCCGAGCGTCAGCACCCGGGTCTTCGTTCCGGCCCAGCGGGAACTGCGCACCGTATGCGATCGAACCACAACCCCGGCGTGGTTGTGGAACACTCCCTTGGGGTCGGCCGTGGTGCCGGAGGTGTACATCAGCACCGCAAGGTCGGCCGGCGCGACATTGGTTTCGGCGGCCTGTACCAGGCCCGCGGCGGCCGGCGAAGGCGGGGAGTCGAGTTCGACCGCCCTTCGCGCCCACCTCGGAACGCGGTCGCCCCACACCCAGACCCGGCGCAGGAACGGCAGTTCCGGCAGCATCAGGGGCGCGGCGCCATCGGCCTCGGCAATGGACGGCGCGATCTCTTCCAGGCGGGCCACGTAGTCATGGCTCAGGAAGCCGTCGACCATTATCAGGCCATGCAGGTCGGCGTGCCGCAACAGCCAGCCCAGTTCGCGGCGCTGGTAGAGGGTGGAGATCAGCACCGCCATGGCGCCGATCCGGGTCACCGCCATGAAGGCGGCGATCCAGTCGGGACTGTTGGGGCCGAGGATGCCGATGTGGGTCCCCTTGCCGACCCCCTGGGCCAGCAGGTTTGCGGCCATGATCCGCGACCGGGCGTCGGCCTGGGCGAAGGTCATGCTGCGGGCGCCGGTGATGATCAGCGGCAGGTCGCCGAAACGCGCCGTACTGTCGGCAAACAGGCTCGGCAGGGTCGGCTCATAGGGCGGCGGGGCCATCAGTTCGTCGCGGGTCATTGGCCCGCCTTTCCGCGCCGGGGGAGTCTGACCCTGGCGACGCCGGTGGCGGTGACGTCGCCAAGCTGGTTCTCGGCCGTCAGGGCGATACTGGCGGCGTCGCCGTCGATCCCGGTCACCTCACCCTTCAGCCAGGTGATGTCGCCAAGGAAATTCGGCCGCCGGACGCGGGCCTGAAGCTCCAGCAGGAAGCCGTGGTCGCCGGCCCAGTCGGTGATCAGGTGGGAGAGCCACGAGACCCGCGCCACGCCGAAGTCATAGCCGGTCGCCATGCCGCTGGCCCGCGCCAGGTCGGTGTCGAAGTGGGCAGCCTTCAGGGTGTCCGCGATGCCGCTCACCGGATGCACCAGACGGGCGCCGGGGCTGCGTTTCAGGAAGGTGGCGGTCATACGGTTAGCAGGGGTGTTGCCGCTGCCGGCGCCGAGCAGGAAGCCGATCAGGCTGGTGATGGTCAGCGGGCCCTTAAGCATCGGCCCCAGCGTATCGCCGACCGCCACGTCGTCGATATAGCGTGGCTCGGCGCCGCGCCGAGCAGCGATTTCGCTCTCGTAGTGGCGTTCGAACCGGGTCCGGTCGTCCAGGGTCCAGACCGCCAGCGGCCGGTCGAGGTAGGCGGCGCGGCCGCGGGCGGCGGCGCGTTCGAACCGGCGGATGGTCTGGTCCTGCTCGGCGATGATCTCCTCGCCGGCCAGGAAGGTGATCCGCTCGACCTGGGCCACCGAACGGCCGCCGAAGCCGCCATCCTGGACGGTGACCTCGGCCAGACCGCTTTCGGCCCGCACGATCTCGCCCTCACGGGGCAGCCGCAGCCAGCGCCAGCGCTCCTCGGCCAGCAGGCCCATGACGCCCGGCAGATAGCGATCCACCGAACTCTGTCCGTGTTCCGGCCGCAGCCGGGGGCCGCCGGCGTGGCTGTAGAGGTAGCAGGGCGGCGCCACCCGCCCGCCGTGCGGCGAGGCCAAGGCCGCCTCCGCATTCCACCACAGCGGATTGTCGTCGCCGATGCCGAGCGCGAAATGCTCGATGCTCTCGGCGGTGACGAGGCGATTCCAGCCCGGGGCGGGACGCCGCTGGCCGATCTCTGACCTCATGAAATCGAGGCCCTCGTCTGTGATCCGGCCGGCTTGCCAGTCGATGTCGGTCATGGAACTTCCGAAACAGGGGGCTGACCGCAACCTGCACGCCCGCCCCGAAAAGCGCCTCTACGAAAACCCCTGCCATTCAGGAGCGGCTCACCAACGGGCCTCGCGCGGGACGCCCGCAAACCCTCCTCAATAGAGTCATGATTGATATGGGCGCGTCCCATATCCGAGCCGATATGATCGCGGCCGATATGGACCTGGGGTGATCGCGCCATGACCGTCGATGTCCGCCTGCTGCCGCCGTTTCTGGCCGTCGCCGAACGGCTGTCCTTCACCCGCGCCGCCGAGGACCTGAGCATCTCTCAGCCGCGCCTCTCACTGTTGATCCGGCGGTTGGAGGATCACCTGGGGTTCGCCCTGTTCGTCCGCCGGCCGCATCACGTGGCCCTGACCGACGACGGCGCGCGCTTCCTGGCCGAGGCGCGGGAGCTGTCCGACGCCTTGAGACGGACCAACGAAATGGTCTGGCGGCTGCGCGACGCCGCCCGCTCCAAGCTGCGGCTGGGCTCGCCGAGCTTTTCCCGGGACGTGCCGGCGCGGGTCGAGCTGGTCGACGAGTTCGCGGTGCGCCACCCGAACCTGAAGCTGGAGATCGAGGACGGCTATACGCCCCGCCTGCTGGAGCGGTTGCGGCAGGGGCGGCTCGACCTGACCCTGGCCAGCGCGCCGTTCGACGACCACGGTCTGGAATGGGTCCAGCTCAGCGCCAGCCAGCCGATGATCGCGACGCCGGCGGAGTCGCGGCTCGCCCGGCTGGAGTCGATCGGGGCCGAGGACCTGTCCGGCGTCGCCTTCGCGGTATTCCCCAACTACATCGGCGCCCATTATGTGCAGGCTTGGCATCAGCCGCTGCAGAGGGCGGGAGCGGTGCTGGTCGAGTCCAACGAGCCCCACTACGGCATCCAGATCCGTTTCGCCGCCCGTCGCCGTCTCTGCACCCTGGTGCACCGCTGGCCCGGCCGAATTCGCGAGCCGAACGACGGCTTCCCCGACATGGTTCTGCGGCCAATCCGGGGGTTCTCGCTGGGCAGTCGCCTGTGCCTGGTGCGCAAAGCCGGTGCGCCGATCGCGCCAGTGCAGTGGATGTGGGATCTGGCCGGCAGCCTTGCCGAGCCGAGGCCGGCGATAGCCTCATAAAAAGAACGCCCGGAACCCCATGGGCTCCGGGCGAAAAGTTGCGAACGCGCCATCGGGAGGTTGTGGCGCGCGCGTCTGAAAAAACTCAGCGCCCCTTGAACACCGGCGGGCGTTTCTCGCGGAAGGCGGCGCCGGCCTCGGCGGCGTCCTCAGTCCGGCCGCAGCGGGCCATGTTGAAAGCCTCGCGTTCAAGCACCGGGTCGAGGGCGGCGCCGCTCTCGGCAAGGATCAGGTTCTGTTTCATGTAGCGGAGGGCGACGGCCGGTCCGTCGGCCAATCGTTGGGCCAGCGCCATGACAGCGGCCTCGAGGTTTTCCGGGTCCTCGACGCCGTTGACCAGGCCGAGGGTCAGGGCCTGTTCGGCGGTCAGTTTGTCGGAGAAGAACATCAACTCCCGGGCCTTGGCGGGTCCGACCAGACGGGTGAGGAAGTAGCTGACGCCATAGTCGCCGGAGAGGCCGACCTTGGCATAGGCCGTGGTCAGGGCGGCGGGCCGGGCGACGTAGCGCAGGTCGCAGGCCAGGGCGAAGGTCAGGCCCGCGCCCGCCGCCGCGCCGTTGATCATCGCGATGGTCGGCTTGGGCATCGAATGCAGCAGCTTCGCCGTGCCCGAATGGCGGACCAGGGTGTCGGCCCGGCTTTCCTGGGTGGTTCCCTCGCGGTTGCTGCCCAGGTCGCCGCCCGAACAGAAGCCGCGCCCGGCGCCGGTCAGCACCACGGCCCCGACGGCGTCGTTTCGCGCCGCCGCCTGCAGGGCGGCCAGCAGGGCCTCATGAAGTTCCGCCGACAGGGCGTTGAAGCGATCCGGTCGGTTGAGGGTGATCAGCAGGACCCGGCCGCGCAGCTCGGTCAGCAGGACCGGCGGCTCGATCACGGCTTCAACGGCGGTTTCAGCAGCTTGGCTCATGGCGGGGGTGCTCAACGCAGCTTCCAGGGTGGAGTCTTGGTGGTGGCGCGGTCGACTTCGGCCTTGCCGATGGGGTTGCCGAGCTGGGTGTATTTCAGGGCGTTGGCGACGGCGGCGGCGTGGGGCAGGTCCTGCGCCTCCCAGATGCAGCGCACCGTGCCCTGGATGGCGGCGGCCGGCTTGGCGGCGATCAGGGCGGCCAGTTCGGCGGCGCGGGCCCAGAGGTTTTCCAGGGTCGTCACCTCGGTGACCAGGCTGATCTTCAGGGCCGTCTGGGCGCTGATCCGCTCGTCGTTGCCGAGCAGCACCATCCGCAGGATCTCGAACAGCGGCATCCGCCCGAAGGCCCCGACCGGCTCCACCGCGGAAACCATGCCGAAGGTCACATGCGGGTCGAAGAAGGTCGCCTCTTCCGAGCAGATGATCATGTCGGCCTGGTTCAGCCAGTAGAAGGCCCCGCCGGCCGCCATCCCGGAGACCGCCACGATTACCGGCTTCCAGACCTTGTTGCTCTTGGGACCCAGCCACTCGCCCGGATCATCCATGTCGAAGGGGGCGTCACGCTCGCCCGGCGCGCGCCAGCCTTCCTTGACGTCGGCGCCGGTGCTGAAGGCCTTGCCGGGCGGCGCGCGCAGGACGATGACCCGCACGTCCGGATCGGTGCGCAGACTGAGCCACAGCGCGCGAAACTCGTGCGCCATGGTGCGGTTGAAGCTGTTCATCCGGTCGGGCCGGTTCAGCGTGACGGTGGCGACGCCGTCGGCCACGTCGAGGATGATGGTCTCATAGGCCATGGGGAAACTCCTAGGGGCGGTCACAGGCCGATCAGGCTTCGCAGTTCGGGTCGGCTGACCTTGAGGGTGGTGGTGCGGGGCAGCGCCGCGACGAAGTGGTAGTCGACCGGCACCTGATAGGCGGCCAGCTGGGTGCGGGCGAAGGCGGAGATCTGGCCGGCGTCGGGCCAGGGTTTGGCCGCCTCGATGACCGCCACCGGAACTTGGCCGAGCCGCACGTCCGGGCGGCCCAGCACGGCGGCGTCGGCGACGCCGGGAAACTGTCGCAGCACGGCGGCCACCTCGTCGGGCAGGATCTTGAAGCCGCCGCGGTTGATGGCGTCATCGGCCCGGCCGTGGATGTAGAGGAAGCCGTCCTCGTCCAGGGAGGCCAGATCGGTGGTGCGCACCCAGTCGGGACCAAATCGAACCGAGCGGATTTCGAGCTGGCCGATTTCGCCAGGCGTCAGCACGGCGCCGCTGGCCGGATCGAGGGTGCGCAGCTGCACATCGGGGCGAGGCCGTCCGGCGCTGCCGCGCTTGGTCTCGCCAAAGCGCCGATGGTCGGGCAGTGACCAGCCGGCTACCCCGCCGATGAACTCCGCGGCGCCGTAGTCGATGAGGACAGGCACGCCAAAGCGGTCCTGGAAGGCGTCCTGGGTTTCGGGATCGAGAGGCGCGGTGCCGCAGCGCACGGCGGCAAGGCCCGCCAGCGCGTCCGGCGGAACATCGGCGTCGAGAATCATCCGAACCATGGTCGGCACCAGGCTGGCGGTCTTGGGGCTGTGGCGGCGCAGGGCGTCCAACCAGCCGGCCACGGTGAACTTCTCGAGCAGCACGATCGGGCGCGCCTGATAGAGCGACATCAGCAGGCGAAAGACCCCGCCCGCGTGGGTGAAGGGCGAAAGGACGATGGCCGGCGAGGTCTTCAGGGCCAACGGCGGCTCGTCGCCCCGCGAGCGGGAAGCCTGGTCCGCCGACCGCAACGCCTTCAACAGGGTGTCGGAATCGACCGCCACGCGCTTGGGCGGGCCGGTGGTGCCGCTCGACAGGCGCTCCAGCACCATGTCGGCCTGGGCCGGACGATGCGGTCCTGGGCCAACCCGGCTCAGGTCGGGATGTGGCTCCACCACGAAATCGGTGCGACCGGAGACAACGACCCCCAGCGTCCCGCAATCGCCAGCCGCCGCCACCGCGCCCTCGATGGCCCAATCGAGGTCATCGCCGACGATGGCGGCCAGTCGCTGGCTGCGAATGTCCTCGGCGAAGATCGACGGCGCCTGATTGGAGCGCAGCGGCGCGACGGGTCGACCGGCCAGAACCAGCGCCGCGAACGCCGCCACGCCGGCCGGACGGTTGCGCGCCACCCAGCCGATCGGCGCATCCCGCGCTACGCCGGCGTCGCTCAGCAGCGCCTCGATCGCGACGGCCGCCCGGCCGAGCGCTTCCCAGTCGGTCCAGGCGCCCTCGAATTCCACCGCGGGGCTGGACGGAGATAGCCGCAGCACCTCGGCGAGGCGGCCGGCGATCGGATTTGGCGATGCGTCCATGCCGCTGGAAGCCCTGGTGGTGAAGTGTCCGACCCCAGACCATCCTGCCGCGGCCGTCCCGTCCAAGCTCGAACTCGCGACCTTTATGGCCCTGCGCCCCTAGATCAGGCGGTCGCGGGGAGATCGTCCTGAATTGGCCCGATCTCGCATTGGTCGTCTGTCATCGGCGCCGCCATCGTTGTGATGACAATGAAAGAGCGTGGGAGCGGAACATGAGCACGGCCGATCTGAAGGAAACCAAGCCGCAGGACGAACCGAAAGACATCGGCGGCAAGATCACGCCGGAGGATGTCGCCCGCTGCAAGCTGCAGATCGGGGTGTCGAAATACAGCCACGGGCTGCCCTACAACACCGAGGTGACGGTGGACGCCATTCGCCACTTTTCCTTCAGCGTCGGCGACGACAACCCGCTCTACAACGATCCGAAGTACGCCAAGGCGACCCGTTGGGGCCAGATCATTGCCTCGCCGATGTTCTTCGTCACCACCGGCCTGAACCTGGCGCCCAAGCCGGATGAAGCGACCAAGGCGCTGTTCAAGGGGCTCTTCAAGGGCGTCAGCAAGTACTACAGCGGCGTCGACTGGACTTGGTGGAAGCCGCTGGTTCCCGGCGATGTGGTCTATGACGACGACTCGACCAGCGACGTTATGACCCGCGAGAACTCGAAGTTCAGCGGCGGGCTGACGGTGACCGAGGTCTACCGCCACCTCTATGTCGATCCGAATGGCGGCCCCCTGGCCATGCGCGAGGAAAGCTTCGTCAGCGCCGAGCGGGCCGGCACCCGCAAACAGGGCCGCTACGCCAATGTCGAGCGCCAGCGCTATACGCCGGAAGACATCGCCAAGATCGACGCCGTCTACGCCGCCGAGCAACTTCGCGGCAAGGAAACCCGTTACTGGGAAGACGTGAAGGTCGGCGATCAGCTGACGCCGGTGGCCAAGGGGCCGCTGAGCATGGTCGATGTGATCAGCTACCACATGGGCCAGGGCCTCTCGCACTACGGCATCGGACCGCTGAAGCTGAACTACAAGCAGCGCAAGCGGATGCCCGGCTTCTATGTCGAAGACCCCTACGGCGTGCCGGATGTGGCCCAGCGGGTCCATTGGGACCAGGCGCGGGCCCACGACCTTGGCCTGCCGGCGCCGCATGACTACGGACAGATGCGGGCCAACTGGCTGGCCCACCTGGTCACTAACTGGATCGGCGATGACGGCTGGCTGTGGAAGCTCTCGCTGCAGGCCCGCATCTTCAACTTCATGGGCGACGCCAGCGTCTGCTCCGGCGAGGTGATCGACAAGCGCATCGAGGATGGGCTGCATGTGGTCGAACTGGCGCTGTCCACCGTCAACCAGCGGGGCGAAAATACCGCCCCGGGCACGGCCCTGGTCATCCTGCCGACCCGCGGCGCGCCCGCCGAACTGCCCGAGCCTCCGGAGGAGATCGTCGCTCGCGGCGCCAAGGCCGTGAGCGGCCTGGTGGCATGAACCTCGACTTCACGGCCGAGGACGAGGCCTTTCGCGCCGAGGCTCGGGCCTGGTTGAACGACAACGTCCCGCGCGGCCCGCGCCCCACCGAGGGCCAGGCCATGCGGGCGTTCGACCTGGCCTGGCAGCGCGCCCAGTATGACGGCGGCTGGGCCGGCGTTTCCTGGCCCACGGAGTATGGCGGCCGGGGCCTGGAACTGACCCAGCAGCTGATCTGGTACGAGGAATACGCCCGGTCCGGAGCTCCGGAGGCAGCGTTGCTGTTCGTTGGCATGAACCATGCGGCCCCGACCATCATGGCCCGGGGCAACGAGGCCCAGAAAGCCTTCCACCTGCCGAAAATCCTCAAGGGCGAGGTGGCCTGGAGCCAGGGATTTTCCGAGCCCAACAATGGCTCGGATCTCGCCGGCCTGACGACCAAGGCGGTCATCGACGGCGATCATCTGGTGGTCAACGGCTCAAAGATCTGGACCAGCAACGCCCACCTTTCCGATTGGCAGGAACTGCTGGTCCGCACCGACCCGGCCGCGCCCAAGCACAAGGGGATCAGCTGGGCGATCTGCGACATGACCCTGCCGGGGATCGAGCTTCGGCCGATCATGATCATGACCGCGCCGGGCCACCACCACTTCAACCAAGTCTTCTACACCGACGTCCGCATCCCCCTGGCCAACGTGGTCGGCGAGATCAACGACGGCTGGAGCGTGGCCATGTCGACGCTCGGCTTCGAGCGCGGCACGGCCAGCATGTCCGAACAGATCCGCTACGGTGTCGTGCTCGAGAAGCTGGTCGACATGGCCCGCGAGCGGCTGGGCGAGGCGGCCCTAAAATACGATGAGATCGGCCAACGCCTGGCGCAGCTTCGCGCCGAACACGCCGCCGTTCGGGCGATGACCTACATGATCGTCTCGCGTAGCGCAGGCGGCGGCGCCATGGGCTCGGAAGCATCGCTGATGCGCGCCTTCTTCAGCCAACTTCAGCAGCGCACCCGTCGGATCGCCCTGGACATCATTGGCTCCGACAGCCTGGAACTGCCCGACGTCGATCCCTGGATCCGGCCCTATCTGCGGTCCTTCTCGACCACCATCGCGGCGGGCACCAGCGAGATCCAGCGCAACATCATCGGCGAGCGTGTGCTCGGCCTGCCGAGGTAGAGATGAACCTTCTTCCCAACCCCGAGCAGGTCCAGATCCTCGACGCGGCGCGCAGCTTCCTGAGCGCCGAGGCCCCGGTCGAACGGTTGCGCCCGCAACACGGCCAGATCGGCAACCACGACGCCCGCCTGTGGCCCGAACTTGCGGAACTGGGCTTCCTCGGCCTGGGCCTGGCCGAGGCCCACGGCGGCGTCGGCCTTGGTCTGCCGGAAGAAATCCTGCTCTACCGCGAGCTCGGCCGGCAATTGATCTCGCCGGCCATCCTCGGGCTGACCCTTGCCGCCCTGCTGGCCGCGCGGTCCGACGATCCGGCCCTGTTGAACGCCATCGTTTCGGGCGAGGCCCGCATCGGCCTCGCCACGCCTCGGGGCGCCGTCACCCTTGGTCCGGTCAGCAGCGGCGCCTTCCACCTGATCGAGGCCCGCGAAGCGGCCTGGGCCGTGGCCTGGACCGACGACGGCGCGGCCCTGTTTCGGACCGAAGACTTCGGGGCCGCGGAAGATATCCTCTGTATGGACAGCCACCTGACCCTTGAACGGGGCCGGCTGGAGGCCTGCGAGCCGGCGATCTGGATCTCCGCCGCCGACGGCGACCTTCCCCGCCGCGCCCAGGTCCTGATCGCGGCCTATGCAACCGGCCTGGCCGAGGCGGCGCGCGACATGGCGGCCGACTACGCCAAGATCCGCCAGCAGTTCGGCAAGCCGATCGGCAGCTTCCAGGCCGTCAAGCACAGGTGCGCCGATATGGCGATCCTGGCCGAAGTCGCCTGGTGCCAGACCGTGTTCGCCGCCGTTATGGTCCAGAACGGCGGCCCGAAAGCCACCTATCATGCCGGGGCGGCCAAACTGCTGGCCACCGACGCCGCCCTGAAAAACGCGGCCCAGAACATCCAGGTGCACGGCGCGTTCGGCTTCACCGCCGACAGCGACGCCCACCTCTACCTGAAGCGAGCCCATGTGATGGATTTCCTTGGCGGCGATCTGCGCAGCCAGAAGGCGGCGCTGATCGGGCTCGCCGCCGCACTTTAACCCCCAAGACCGCGCCATGGCTTTCCGGCGCGGAGAGGGTCATATGTCGGATCCAGCAGGGAGGTTTCCGAAGCGGTCATGAACGTTCGCCTGGCGATCCTGTTTTCGGCGGTGGCGGAGGAGAAATCCTTCACGCGGGCTGCGGCGCGCCTGAACATCGCCCAGCCCTGGCTGTCGGCCCAGGTCCGCAAGTTCGAGGAGCAGCTGGGCTTCCCGCTGTTCGACCGCAACAAGGGTGGCATCGAGCTGACCGCCGAAGCCGAGCGCATGCTGCCGCTGGCCCTGGAACTGGCCGAGAAGGCGGCTCAGCTTCGCGCGCTCTCCAGGGCTATCGCCCTGGACGTCTCGCTGTCGGTCGGCGTCGGGGCTCACGCCTCCAGTGGCGGTGTTCCGGAGTTCGCCCGGCTGAACGACGAGTTCGCTGTCCGCTACCAGGATGCCAGCCTGATGATCGAGTCCGGCGTCACCGCCGGCCTGATAGAGGAGGTCAACGGCGGCCGCCTCGACGTGGCCTTGGTGATGGCGCCCTTCGATGACGAGGGCCTGCAATCCATCCTGTTGCGCCAGTCACCGGCGTTCGTGTTGACGCCCAAGGACTCTCCGCTTGCCGCCCTTGCAAGGCTGCGGCCCAGCGATCTTGTCGGCCGGCGGCTGGCGGTGGTGCGCCGCTCGGACCAGCCGGATTTCTATGACGCCCTGTGCGCCCCCCTGGAACGACTGGGGGTGCAGCTTCGCGC
Organism: Caulobacter sp.; assembly: GCA_028291265.1. GTDB lineage: Bacteria > Pseudomonadota > Alphaproteobacteria > Caulobacterales > Caulobacteraceae > Caulobacter. Next base: position 106,988 of record JAQGIK010000143.1, read on the forward strand.
CGCGCCCGAAACTAGCGGCCGCGCCATGGAGCACTTCGCCCGGGCCCAGCACGCCGATGTGCTGATGGTCGAGGGCGACCCCGCCGACTATCAGGGCGATCCCGAACTGGCGGCCCGCCCGCTGGAAGCCGACGTCCAGGTTCGCCACGTGCTGATCAGGCGGGCCGATAACCACAAGCGCGCGGTAGAGCGCTATTGGCGCGCTGCCGAGGCCCTGGTGGCGGCGCAACAGCCAGCCTGAGGGTCTAGGAACTCCGCTCCCCAACCTCCACAACCCGGGTTTGGCCCCTGGTCGCCTTGGCTACTACCGTTCAGGCTGGATCTGGACTGACGAGGACGGCATGACGCTGGCGGCGCGCATCTGCGAGACCCTGGGATCGGCCAAGGCGCCGGCTTTCGAGGTGGACGGCGGCTGGCTGGCCTGGAGCGTCCTTGCGGTCGAGGCTGACCGGCTCAACACGGCGCTCGGCGACTGCGGGATCGGCCCGCATACCGCCATCGGCTTGATCGGCCGCAATCGCACCCGGCCCGCCGCCGCCTTACTGGCCATCCTCGCGGGGGATCGCTGTTTCGCCCCGATCAATCCGTTCCAGCCGGAACCCGGCATTCTGGGCGACATCGCCCGGCTGGACCTGGCCGCCGTGGTCGGCGAACCGGAAGACTTCGCATCGGGCGCGTTGGAGGCCTTGGCCCGGGAGCGGGGCTTTGCCGCCCTGCTGATGGACGGCGCGGACCGCCTGGATATTGTGGTGCGCGGAACCCGCCCGGGCTCCGACACCGGGACCTGCGCCTTCCTGATGCCCACCAGCGGGACCACCGGCGTTCCCAAACGCATCCCGATCCGCGCCGAGTCCCTGGATGCCGCCCTGCGCGAAGGCCAGGTCATCGGGCGGGAGTTCGGCGAGGAGCCGGTTGCCGCGCCTCTGCAGTCGCCGCTCTACCAGTACTCGCCCCTGGTCCACATCAGCGGAGCCCTCGCCGTCGCCCGATGCGGCGCCGAGGGTCGGCGCCTGACCCTCGCCGACCGCTTCAAGGCTGACGAATGGGTCGCCGCCATCGCCCGGCACCGCCACACCGCCGCCGGCCTGCCCCCGACCATGATGCGAATGGTGCTGGACAGCGAACCCGATCCCCAAGACCTGTCCAGCCTGGTCGGGGTCTGGTCCGGCTCCTCGCCGCTCGACCGGACGGTCTGCGCGACCTTCGAACAGACCTATGGCGCCCGGGTGCTGGGCAGCTACGGCGCGACCGAATACTGCGGCATTGTCGCCAACGGCGCGCTGACCGATCGCGAGCGGTTCGGCGATCGCCCCGGGTCGGTCGGGCGGTTCCGCAAGAGCGTCGGCGATGCCCGTGTGATCGACCCGGCGACCGGAGAGACCGTGGTCGCCGGCGAGCAGGGCGTGCTGGAACTTCGCGTCTACCGGATCGGGCCGGAGTGGATGCGCACCTCCGATATCGTCACCCTCGACGCCGAGGACTTCCTCTACATCCACGGCCGGGCAGACGACGCCATCAACCGGGGCGGCTTCAAGATCGTGCCCAGCGTCGTCGCCGATGTGCTGAAGCAGCATCCGATGGTCAGCGACGTGGCGGTGGTCGGCGTCGCCCACGACCGCCTGGGCGAGGCGCCGGTGGCGTTGGTCGAGATGAAGCCAGGGCGGGCCTTGGTCCCGGCCGATGAATTGATGGCCTTCGCCCGCGAGCGTCTGGTCGCTTATCAGGTGCCCACGGTGATCAAGGTGGTGGCGCAGATGCCGCGCACACCGTCGATGAAGATCGACAAGACCGCGGTGAAGGCCCTGTTCTAGACCTCCATCACGAAGCCGACGTCCTCGCACTGCTCGATCGGCTGGCCGCCCAGTTCGAGGGCCGTCTCCCACAGGGCGGTGATGGCCGGCGTGGTGTATCCCTTGCGGCGCACCAGGCATTTGCGATTGGTGATGGTGACCCCGGCAAAGGGCTTGGGCAGGAAGACGTCGCCGCAACGCTGCGACACGTCCATCAGATTGCACAGCGATAGCCACCGCTGACTGCGGGCCAGCCGGTCCATGGAGTCCCGCTGGAATTCCGGCGCCATGGCCGGCACGACGCCGGCGTCGATGAAGGGTTGGTACAGCGACTTGAAGGTCCAGGGATTGAGCCGCGCGTTGGGCATCACCAGCACATGGCCGGCCAGGTCCGACATGCGTACTTCCGGCAGGTCTTCGAGCGGATGGCCGCGCGGCACCAGCATGCAGAACTCGTCCAGCCGGATCGACAGCACCTCGATCCCCGCCGCCTCGAAGGGCCATGAGACGAAGGCCAGGTCCAGTTCGCCCAGCCTCACCCGGTCGAGCAGTTGTAGGGACGGCCCATTGGAGACGTCGACCACGGTTTCGGAATGTTCGGCGATGAAACGGTCGAGAATCTTCACTCGCTCGGGGTTGTAGAAGCTGTAGGGCAGAGCCCCGACGCGCAGTTCATCCTGGCCGCCGGCGCTGACCGCCCAGGCCGCCCGGCGGGCGTCTGCGGTAGCGCGGGCCAGCCGGCGGCTGGACTCCAGCAGGCTTTCGCCGGCGCTGGTCAGCTCGATACGCCGGGTGGTGCGGGCGAACAGGGTGCAGGAGAGCTCGGTCTCAAGCTGGCGAATCTTGTGCGACAGCCACGACTGGTCGATGCCCAGCCGCCGGGCGGCCTTGGTGAAGGACAGTTCCTCGGCCACCGCCGTAAAGAACAGCAGCAGATCGACGCTGAGCTGTGATCGTTTGTCGAACTCGGCGTCGACGACGCCCGCGCGGGCCGCTTGTCCCATGACGTTTTCTTCCCTGGTCGCACAAGGCCCGTCTGACGCGGGTCTGACGCGATAGTGTCACGCGCGCCAAGGCGAACAAGTTGGCGCGCGACGCTGTTTTAGGACGATCCGTCCATAAACCCGGGGCTGGCCTCGCCAACTCCTGATGGAATCTCCCAAGTTTCCGAGCCTTACGCATTAGACGCGGGCCTGCTGCAAACCCCAGACATGAACTTGGCGCCGCCGCGTTCGCGGCGCCCACGAAACGATGGGGATGGGCGATGTCCACGGCCGAACAGGAAGAGATCACCCGCGTCCTCGAGCGCTTTGTCCCGGACCGCGCCGCCGCACGGCGCGCCTTTCAAGGCGGCCCAGCGATGGATCGCGACCTGTGGAACGGGCTGGCGGAGCTTGGCCTGACGGGAGCCGGCATCCCTGAGGCGATGGGTGGCTCGGAGATCGATCTGGGGACCGAGGTCGCCATCGCCCAGACCCTGGCTGCCAGGACCGCGCCATTGCCGATGACCTCGGTGATCCTCGCGGCGCACATCCTTGGCGCGGGCAGTGGCGAGGCGGCGAATATCGCCGCGAAGCTGGCGGCGGGGGAAACCGTCGTTGGCGCGGCCCTGGCGGCCGACTCCCTGACGCCGCCGGTCCTGTCGGTCGGTGGCGGCCGGATCACCGGCGAGATGGGGCTGGTGATGGACGGCGCGGCCCTGGAGGTCCTGCTGGTCCCGGTCGATGGCCGCTGGTGGGCGGTGGACGTCTCGGCGCCGGGCGTGACCCGCGAGGAAGCACGCAGCTTTGACGCCACCCGCCGGCTGGCGACCATCAGTTTCGCCGGAGCGGCAGCCGTGCCGGTCTCGGACTTCCCGCTCGACTCGGTCCTGGCGCTGGCGTGGACCCTGCTAGCGGCGGAGTGCGTGGCGGTGTCCGACGCCGCCCTCAGCCTGACCCGCGACTATTGCCTGACCCGCGAGCAGTTCGGGGAAAAGATCGGCCGCTTCCAGGCCATCAAGCACAAGCTGGCCGACTGCCTGGTGTCGGTCGAGGGCGCCAAGTCCGCGGTGTTCGGCGCCGTGCGCTCCCAGGCCGGCGGCGTGCCGGATCTGCGGGCCGCCCGCCTGGCCAAGATCGTCGCCGGGGCGGCCGGCGTGTTCGTCGCCACCGAATGCGTCCAGATCCACGGGGCGATCGGGGCGACCTGGGAGCATGACCTGCATCTGCTGCTGCGCCGCGCCAAGGCCGCCCAGCTGACGCTCGGCTCCAACGACCTGCATCTGGACATTCTTTCGGCCGACCTTCTCGAGGAAGCGGCCCAGCGCCGCCGGGGCGAGGCCCGGCCGGTGAAGAAGCTGGAGGACGAGTTCAGCCTGCAGCCGGAAGACCACGCCTTCATCGCGAAGCTGCGCGCCTGGCTCGACGAACATGTCACCGAGGAAAAGCTGGCCCAGCTGCGCAGCCGCAGCATCCCCGTCCTTCAGGCCTGGCAGGCGGAAATGGCCGAGGCCGGCTGGGCCGGTATCCATTGGCCGAAGGAATACGGCGGCCTGGAAGCCAGCTTCACCCAGCAGGTGCTCTACCACTCCGAACTGGCCTCGCGCGGCCTGCCGCCACTGATCGGTAATCGGGGCCTGAGCCTGACCGCCCCCACCATCATCGTGCACGGCACATCGGACCAGAAGGCGCGCTTCGTCGAGGCCTCGCGCCGCGGTGACATCCTGTGGGCCAGCGGATTCTCCGAGCCCGGCGCCGGGTCGGACCTCGCCTCGCTGCGCACCCGGGGCGTGGTCGAGGGCGACCACATCGTCGTCAACGGCATGAAGATCTGGACCAGCGGCGCGGACTTCTGCCACTGGATGTACACCCTGATCCGCACCGGACCGCTGGTTCCCAAGCATGCCGGCATCTCCTGTGTGATGATCCCGCTGGACGCCGAGGGAGTGACCATCCGGCCGATCCGCCGCCTCGACGGCGATCCCCATTTCAACGAGGTCTTCCTCGACAACGTGCGGGTGCCGCTGAGCAACCTGATCGGCGAGATCAACGAAGGCTGGAAGGTCACCAAGACCACCCTGGCCCACGAGCACTCCACCAACTTCCTGGGCGCCCAGCAGCGCCAGATCTTCCTCGTCGAACGGCTGCTCGGGCAACTGGCCCGGCGCGAGGCGGCGGCGGGAATCGACCACGGCCTGCGCAGGCGGATGGCCCAGTCCTGGATCAATACCCAGCTGCTGCGGCTGCACGGCCTGCGCAACATGTCGACCATCCTGGACGGCGGCGAGCCGGGCGCCGAAGGGTCGGTGCTCAAGCTGTTCGGCCAGGAGGAAGAGCGGCGGGTCTACGAACTGCAGGTCGATCTGCGCGGGCCCGAGGGACTGACCCTCGACCGGCCCGGCAAGGCCTACCTGGGCGCCCGCACCGCCACCATCGGCGGCGGCACCAGCGAGATTCACCGCAACAAGATCGCCGAGCGGGTGATGGGCATGCCGCGCGATCCCTGGGCGGACGACTGGAACTAGCGATGACCCACGCCTTCGAGGATCTGACCGTCGAGATTCGCCAGTCGGTTGGCTGGATCATCATTGACCGCGGCGACGGCCGGAACGCCTTGCGGCCCGGATCGCTGAAGGAAATCTGCATCGCGATGGACCGCCTGACCGGCGACGACGCGGTCCGCGCCATCGTCCTGTCCGGAGCCGGCAAGCATTTCAGCGCCGGAGCCGATTTCGCCTTCCTGCAAGACCTCGCGGTGATGCCCGGCATGGCCATCAAGTCGCAGATCTACGAGGTGTTTCAGGGCGCGGCGCGGCGGCTGTACCATTGCCCAAAGCCGACGGTGGCGGCGATCAACGGCGCGGCCGTGACGGTGGGGTGCGAGCTGTCCCTGGCCTGCGACTTCCGGCTGGTGTCGCCGACCGCGGTGTTCCAGGAAAGCTGGATTCGCCTGGGGCTGATGCCGCCGCTCGGCGGTCTCTACCTGCTGCCCAGGATGGTCGGGCTCAGCCTCGCCAGCGAGATGGCGTTGCGCGGCCGGGCCGTCAACGCCGAGGAGGCCGTGCGGATCGGCCTGGCCTCGGAACAGGCCGACGACGCGGCCGATCTTGCGGCCAGGGCCCAGGCCCTGGCGCTGGAACTGGCCGGCCTCCCGCCGCTTGCCTATCGCTCGGTCAAGGAGGCCATGCATCGCGGGCTGGACGCCAGTATGGAAGGTGAATGGTCGGCCAATGTGCTGAACCAGAGCCTGCTGCTGGGGACCGACGACTTCAAGGAGGGTCTCGCCGCGGTCATGGAGCGCCGGCCAGGACAGTTTACGGGACGCTGAGACATGGACGGCAAGCCACGCATCCTGCTGAACAGCCCGTCACTGAAGGGCCTGAGGCGCAGGCTGGACGAGAGCTTCGAGACCGTGGCGCTGTGGGAGTATCCCGACATCGCGGCGTTGCGCGCGGCGCCGGGGGGCGTGCCGAGGGCCATGCTGGCCGGAGGCGGCGTTCGACGCCGGCATTTCGACGAACTGCCCGGACTGGAACTGATCGTCTCGTTCGGCTCGGGCTATGACGGCATTGACTTGGAGCTGGCCCGGGAGCGCGGCATCCAGGTCGCCAACTGTCCGGGCGCAAACAGCGCCGATGTGGCCGATCATGCGCTCGCCCTGATGCTGAGCCTGGTGAAGAACGTGATCTCTGGCGACCGGCTGGTGCGGGACGGCGGCTGGACCGCAGCCCACCGGGGCGGAGTCAGTGGCTCACTCCGGGGGTTGAAGGTTGGCGTCCTGGGTCTCGGGACCATTGGCCGTCTGGCCGCCGACCGGCTCAAGGCCTTCGGCTGCGACATCGCCTGGTGGGGCCCGCGCCCCAAGGAGACCCCCTACCGCCGGGCGGAAGGTCTGCTGGCCCTGGCGACGGAGAGCGACGTGCTGCTGGTGACGTTGCGGGCCGACCACGGCAACACGGGCGTCATCGACCAGGCTGTGATCGAGGCCCTCGGTCCGCGCGGTTGCCTGATCAATGTGGCCCGTGGCCTGGCGGTGGACGAGGATGCCTTGATCGCCGCACTCAAGGACGGACGCCTCGGGTGCGCCGGCCTCGATGTCTTCGAAAGCGAGCCGACCCCGGCCGCGCGCTGGGCGGAAGTTCCCAATGTGGTGCTGACGCCCCACTCGGGGGGCAATACGCGCGCGGCGCTGCTGGCCACCCTCGACCTGGCCAAGGCCAACTTCGACGCCTTCTTCGCCGGCCGGCCGATCCTCACCCCTGTGCCGGAGATGGCCGACGGCTAGCGGGCCCGCGCCGGCTCTTCACGGCGTCCGTAGCCGGCGACCTCGTCGAGCACGATGAACACCCCGTCGGCCCGAACCTCCCGGCGCGGCTGGACCGGGACGCGGGGATGATGGGCCGTGGCGGCCAGGGCATCGGCGACGGTGCGGCTCCGCGCCAGTCGCTCCAGGTTCATCCGGGTCGGGAAGATCACGAGCCGCTCGCCGGCCTTGGCCAAGGCCAGAGCCCGGGCCGGCGCCAGCCATTCGGCGTCCACGGTCTCGAAGCCGTCGCTGACCAGGTCGCCCACCGTGTCCAGGCCACACAGGAAGAAGTGGGTGTCGAAGCGCTTGGGCGCGAAATCCGGCGTAATCCAATGGGCGAAGGGATGCAGCGCGTCCAGGTTCGGCCATAGGCCGTGAACCCCCAGGGCCTGGGCGTAGCCGCCCACCCCGGCCTCGCCACCCGCCTCCCCGCTCTCTGTCTGGCCGATCAATAGGCCTGTCTCCTCAAAGAGCTCGCGATAGCCGGCGATTCGCAGCGCCCGCTCCGGAGGCGTCAACGCCTCGCCGCCGACGGCGCGCGTGTGATTGGCGTCGGCCGGGTCGACGAGGCCGCCCGGAAACACCAGGGCGGAAGCGAAATGCGCCTCGCTGTGCCGACGCACCATCAGGACTTCCAGTTCGCCGGCGTCGCGGACTAGCAGGACGGTGGCTGCGGGCCGGGCCGTGGCCGACTTGGTGACTGGCTCGGTCATTCGCGCTTCTCCCTGATGGCCAGACGGGCAAGGCCGTCCCGCACCACGACCGCGCCGCGCTCGACGGCCGCCGCCTGAAACGTCACCTCGCCCGGCCCTGTCCAAAGGTCCAGTCGGATCGTCTCGCCCGGATAGACCGGGTTGACGAAGGTCATCGACAGTTCTCCCAGTCGGGTCGGATCCAGATCACAGATCACCTCGAGCAGCGCCGCGCCGATCAGACCATAGGTCGCCAGGCCATGCAGGATCGGTCGATCAAATCCGGCGCCACGGGCAACGGCCGGGTCGGCATGCAGCGGATTGCGATCGCCACAAAGGCGGTAGAGCAGGGCCTGGTTCGGTCGGGTGACGATCTGCAGCGTCTTGGCCGGCGGCCCCCGATCAGCGAGCTGGCCTTGGGCCGCGGGCGCGGGTCCGCCGAAACCGCCGAGGCCGCGGAGCAGCCCCGCCCGGCGCAGGGTGGCGACCGGCGCCCCGGCCTCGTCCAGCAGTCGGGTTTCAGTTTCCAGAACGGCCCCGCGCCCACTGCCCCTGTCCCACAAACCGGTCACCCGGCTGGAGGCGCTGACCCGCCCGGCAGGGGTCAGGGGTCGATGGAAGGTGGCGGATTGCGAGAGGTGCGCCGTTGCGCCGGGCGAGGCGCCGAGCATGGCCGGGCTGACCCCGGCCCGGAACGCCGCCATGGTCGCGAAGGTCGGCAGGACCTCGAGCCCAGCCTCCTGCACGAACACAAGCCTGGCCGGGTCGAGGGGATCGGCGCCCATTCCCAGCGCCAGCGCATAGAGCATCACATCGCCGGCCGACCAGGCGTAGGTCCGCCATGGCGTCTCGAAGCCGAGGATATCGGGAAAGGCGCGCCGCATCCGATCCTGCCGTTCAAAAAGGGAAACGGCGACGACCCGGCCCTAGGTCGCCGCCGCGGAGAGCGCGGGAGAGAGACGCGCCCTCCCCTCAGTCTACTGGAACTTGAAGCCAACCTTGGCTCCGAAGCGCCGCGGCGCGGCGTAGATGCCGGTGTCACCGCTGGTCGAGGTGTTGACGTTGGCGAAGTATTCCTCGTCGGTGAGGTTGTCGCCCCACAGGGTGATCTTCCACGGGCTGTCCGGGGTCGGCGACCAGGAGGCCTCCAGCCGCAGCAGGGTGTAGGACGGCTGCTTGACGCGGTTGCCGACGTCCCAGGCGAACTCCGAGGTGTAGTAGAGTGAACCGGTGACATCCGCTTCGCCGCCCCACAGCTCGGTCTCGTAGGTCAAGCTGGCGTTTGCCGTCCATTCCGGCGCCCGGATCAGCGGGTTGCCAGACACGTCCGACGGCGTATCGATGTTGCCGCAGGGATAGGGCGCCGCGCCGCAGGCGGCCGCCGAACGGGGCACCAGCACGCTGGCGCCCGTGAAGTCCTCGTATTTGGCGTCCAGGTAGGCGACACCGATGTTGTAGCGCCAGTTGCCGTTGATCCGGTCGGAGATCAGGATCTCCGCGCCGCTGATCTTGGCGTTAGAGGCGTTCTGCAACAGGCTGGTGCCGGTGATCGGGTCCAGGCTGCGCAGGACCTGCAGGTCCTTGTAGTCGTAGTTGAAGACCTCGGCGGTGATGTCGACGCCGAATTTCGAGGACTTCATGCCCACCGCCCAGGCGGTGATGGTCTCAGGATCGACGGGCGTGCCGTCGAAGGCGGTCGTATTGTAGACACCGCTTTTAAAGCCCGTGCTGTTGGTCAGGTAGACGTTCAGCTCGTCATCGATCTCATAACGCGCCGTCAGCCGGTAGGTGGTGCTCTCCCAATCCTGCTCGGCGCATTTGGCCGCCGGCGGCGCGGTGTTCTTGCAGGACAGCCGGATCGTGTTGTTGGACCGGTTCCGGAGGCTCTTTTCCTCGTAATTGTACCGCATGCCGCCAATGAACGAGAGCTGCTCGGTGGTGTGCCAGGTCACCTCGAAATAGGGCGAGATGGCGTCGGTCTCGGCGGTGGCATAGGTGCGGGAGGTGGTCGCCCCGCTCTGGGCCTTGTGCAACTTGCGCTGGGCCTTGTCGGAAATCCAGAACACCCCGGCCAGCCATTCAATCGGTCCGTCGGTGTTCGACGTCGCGATGAATTCTTGGGTGTAAGTGTGGGTCGGGCCACCGAACCGCAGAGAGTTCTGCGGCAGGTTGCTCATGTCGTTGTCGGTCAGCGACGAGTTCTTGTTGATCCGCGCCGAGGTGATCGAGGTCAGAGTGAAGGGCTGGAAATCATAGGCGACGGTGACGGCCGCGCCCGCGTTGCGGTTCTTGGCATAGGGAATGAAGCTCAGGGCCACTTCGCCCCGTCGCTCGCCGATGATCGCGCCCGCAGTCCTGACCGCCGAGGCGTTGCCATCGACCGGGATGTTGGCATAGCCGGTTGAGGTGTTGTGCTTGGAATAATCCAGGGCCAAGGTCACCGACAGGGCGTCCGTGGGCTCCCAGAGCAGTTTGGTGCGGAAGCTGTAGTTGTCGGCGGAGATCAGGTTCTTACCGGTAACGATATCCTTGATATAGCCGTCGTCGCGCGTGAAGCTGGCGGCGAAGTTGGCGGCCAGGCCTTCGGCGATCGGGGCGTTGGCGTAAATCTGACCTTCCCAGCCATTGTAGCTGAAGATGCCCAGTTCGCCGTTCACTTCGAAGACGTCGTCCGGATTGCGGGTCACGATGTTGATCGCGCCGCCGGTGGCGTTCCGGCCATACAGCGTGCCTTGCGGTCCCTTGAGGACCTCGACCCGGGCGACGTTGTTGAAGTCGATGAAGCCGCCGTACTGGCTGGCGATGTAGACGCCGTCCACATAGAGGGCGACGTTGGGCGAGTCGCCGGGCGAGGAGTTCTTGGTGGCGACCCCGCGGATGCTGGGTTGGGCGACATTGCCGTTCTGGGTGAACTGCAGGCCGGGAGTCATCCGGCTGAGTTCCGTCGTCTGGGTGACGCCGATCGCTTCCAGCTTTTCACCGGAGGCCGCGTCCACCGTCAGGGGAACGTCCATCAGCTTTTCTTCCCGCCGCTGGGCGGTGATGACCAGCTCATCGACGGAATTGTCGACCGCCGGCTCGGGCGGGGTCTGCGCATAGGCTATGCCGGGCAGGACCACCATGGCCGCCCCGGCCAGCAAGAATTTCGTGAACGTGTTCACAGTAGTTCTCCCCTTCAGGTCTTCTTAGCGTCAGCTAACCGGAGGGAAGGCGATGGCGAAAATCCGCTCTTTGGGGCGCTCAAGAGATTTCCACATAAGTCTTTTGCGCGCCCCTTGGAAATGCGGGAGCTGCAGGCAGGCGAACTACTCGTCCGAGATGTTGAGTCGTTTGCTTGCAATTCAAGAGAGGGCTGACGGCGACGATTTCCGCCAGCCCCTGGAGTCTAGAAACTGTATCCGAGGATGACGCCGAACGTGGCGGGTTCTCCGTAGATTGCCCAGTCTCCGTAGGTCGTGGTGTCCGTGCCGATCTTGTATTCGGTATCGGTGACATTGCGGCCGTACAGGGTGACGGTCCAATGGCTGTCCGGTGAGGTCCATCGCGCATTGAGGGTCAGCAGGGTGTAGTCAGGCTGCAACAGCCGTCGCTCGCCGGTGACCGGATCCTCTGCATCTGTGGAAGGGGCATACTCCGAGGAATAATAGAGGTTGCCCGACAGGCTGATCTCGCCGATCGCGAAGTCTCGCCGCCAAGTCAGATTGGCGTTTGCAGTCCAATCGGGAGCCCGGATCATCTGGTTGCCGCTCCAGTCCTGGAAGGCTGTCGCGTTCAGACTGAGGGGATTGGCCGGATTGGTCGGTGCGCTGGTCGGCGAGTTGAGGAACTCATCGTATCGGGCATGGGTGTAGGCGCCGCCGAGCGTCAGGCGAAACTCGTCCGTCAGGTCGGCGGCGAACTCCAGGTCCGCCCCATAGATGGTCGAACTGGCGGCGTTGGTCAGCACGGTCGTCGTCCCGTTGTAGGAACTGACCTGGATGTCGGCATAGTCGTAATAGAAGACAGAGCTGTTCAGGTACCAGCCCGGGCGGGCGATCTTGTAGCCGACCTCGTAGGCGGTGAGCTTTTCCGGGTCGGCCAGGCCGACTGTGATATTGGGCGTCAGGTTGAACACCCCGCTTTTGAAGCCTTGGCTATAGGATGCATAGAGGCTCTGGCTTTCGGATATCTCGTAGCGGATCGCGGCGCGCGGCGTGAAGCTGTTCCAGTCGCCTTCGCCTTCGACAATCTTGGTCGGCGGCGCCGGCCGAAGGGGGGTCGACTGGACGAATTGCTTTTCTTCGACGCTGTAGCGGCCGCCGAGGGTAAGCGTCAGCTTGTCGTTCACATGCCAACTGGCGTCGGCATAAGCCGCCCAGGCCTGGGTGGTGATCTGGGCCTGGTTCGATGTCTGCAGGGTCTGCGTGCGCTCGCCATCATCGTTGAAGAAATAGACGCCGGCCACCCAGTCAAGCGGACCGGTGCTCTGCGAGCCGAGATTGATTTCCTGTGTGAAGGTCTCCGGCCGGTCGAAATACTTCGACGTCGCCGAGGCGGTGAAGACATAGGAGCCGTCGAGATCGCTGATGATCCGGTCACGCTCCTGGCGATAGCTGGTCAGCGAGGTCAGTTTCACCGAGCCGAAGTCATAGACACCCTTCAGATAGACCGCATTGGCCATGGCCTTGGTCGTCGGATGGACGCTGACGCTGGTGACGTTGGGGTCGCGCGCGCCGGGCAGTCGGGCGTGTTGATAGAAGGTGTAGTTGGTCATCGTGGCGTCGGTGACCTCGCTGTGCTCCAGCGTCAGTTGCAGGGTCAGATCATCGGTGGCCTGGAACAGCAGCTTCACCCGGGCATTGTGCTGGGCCTGGGGGTTGGTCGGCCGGCCGCTGGCCTGGTCGGTGATCCAGCCGTCCGACTCCCGCGTGTAGAGGGAAAGGTCGACCGCGAGCCGGTCGGTCAGGCCCATGGAGCCGTAAAAGCTGACCACGCTTTCGTCATGGGAGCCGTAACTGGCTTTTGCATTGATGGTGGGCGAGAAGGACGGATCGGCGGTGGTGATCAGGATGGCGCCGCCCGTGGCGTTCCGCCCGAACAGCGTCCCTTGCGGTCCGCGCAATACCTCGACCTGGCGCACGTTGGCGAAGTCGGACGGCAGGCCCACCGAATTGTTGCGATAGAAGCCGTCAACGTAGACCGCGACGTTATTCTCGGCCCCCAGGCCCGCCACCTTGGTGGTTACGCCGCGGATGGCCGGCTGCGTGAAGGCGCCGACGCGATTGATGCTGACGCCGGGAACGACCTTGGAGATATCCAGGAAGTTCTGAGCCCCGGCGGCCTCCAGCCGCGCCTGCGGCATGGCCACCATGGAAATCGGAACGTCCTCCAGCTTCTCCGACCGCCGCTGCGCGGTGACGATCAGTTCGGACACCGAAGAGTCGTCGGCCGGCTGCGGCTCCTGCTCGGCTGCTTGCGCCAGGGCGATGCCCGGAAACAGAACGGCGACCAAGGCCGCAGATGCGTACAAAGCGCGTTTCACTATTTTTCCCCCAAGTTGAGTTTGTAGGCCTTGGCCGCGCTTCCGAAGAACAGCGCTTGCCGTTCATCCGCGCTGCAGCGAGCGGTCAGTCGCTTGAAGCCATTCCACATGGCGCCGTAGCCGTAGGTCCGCTTGTCGACCGGAAAGTTGCTCTCGAACATGCAGCGATCCGCGCCGAAAAGTTCAATGCAGGTCTCGACGTGGGGCCGCCACTTTTCCGCCAGGAGTTCCGATGTCTGGGTGGCGGCCGAGGGGCCGTAGTCGATGCCTGTAAAAGCCATCCCCATGCCGCCGATCTTCACGGCGACATTGCCGTGGGCGGCCACCGCGGCCATTCCGCGCCGCCATGCCGTGAAGTTTTCCTTCGCGGAGCCGGCATAGACGCCGACGTTCAAGGGACCGCCGGTGTGATTGAGGATGATCCGGGTTCCGGGAAAGGCTCCGGCCAGATCGGCCACCTCGGGCAGCTGCGGATGGTAGACCCAGGCGTCGAAGCTCAGGTCGTTGGCCCCGAGCCTCGCGAAGCCCTCTCGGAACCGCGCGTCGGCCAGAAGGCCCTTCGGCGGACGGCGATAGCCACGAATGATACTGGAATCGGCGTCCCAGGTGGTTCCGTAGCGGATGCCGCGGTAGCGGCTGCTCGCCGCCATCTGCGCGACCAGGACCGAGTCCACCGCCGCGCCCAGCGTGAGATCGGCGAAGCCGACAATGCCGGCCGCCACCCTGACCGGGCCATACCGACCGCTGGCGGCCATGGCGGAAACGCCGTTGACGAATTCCACTTCACCAACGGGGCGCAAGGGCGCCGGACCATCCGCCCGGTACATTGCCTCGCACTCGACGAAGACGGTGGATTTGATGTTGTGCCCGCAGTTCAGGTCCTCGCGGAACTCTTCGTACAGGTAGTGGAAATAGGAGGGGGCCGACCCGGAATGGCTGATCTTCGACAGGTCGGTCTCGGTGCGATCATGCAGATGGTGATGGGGATCGATGATCGGCTGATCTGGAAACAACGCCGGCTCGACCGCAGCCTGGGCGTCGGCGCGAGCCGCGACTGCAGCTGCGCCGGCGGCGGAGGCCAAGGCCGCCCCGAACATGACCTGACGGCGATTGGTCAACACGTCCTCCATCCTTGTTTTCCCAAGGATGCGCCGCCCGACTCGACTATACTAAGATAAATTTAGATGTGATTTATGCAATAACAGCATACATCGGACGTAATACTATTGACTTGTAACAAGTCGTCCCTATTCAATCGGCTTTGTCAATACATTTGAAAATAATGATCGATATTTTATTGCCTTTAATTCGAAGCTATTCCAAATTTTCAGCTATTTTCTCTCGCGCCAGGATGGCCGGCTTGAGACCACGCAGCAGGAGCCGCAGCACCAGCCAGGTCAGGCCGAGTCCGACGGTGACGACCAGCGCAAGCGACCAGCCGAGCTTGGCGGGGTCACGGAAGACGAAATCGGTCACCGCCCCGACCGCCATCGGACCAAATCCGGCGCCGATCAGTGCGCTGAGGCCGAAGTAGAGGCCGGTCATCTGGCCACGCAGATGGGCCGGAGCCATCAGCTGAATCGTCGCCGAGAAATAGACCATGTAGGGGATGACCAGGACCTGCAGAAATCCCAATACGATCACGAACACCCAAGGATTGGGGATGGAGAAGGCGACCGCCGCGGCCGGGACGCCGGCCAGCAGCACCCAGCTGTAGAAGCGGACATGGGCGTCCTTCATGCCCCGGCCGTAGAGCCAGTCCATGATCCCGCCCTTGAACACCACAGCGAAGGCGGACGCGAAGGAGATCAGGCTGATCACCGGTCCGAACTGCAACGGCGCCCAGCCATAGTGACGGGTGATGAAGGCCGGGGCCCAGGACGACAGTCCGCTGGAGCAGATCGAGATGAAGGCGACGCCGAGGGCCAGCGGCAGGGTCAGGCGCCACTCACTCTTCAGATAGGCGATGAGGTTGCGGTCGCCGAGCGCCGAACTCCGCGCCTTGCGGGCCCCCAGTCGCTCCGGCTCACGGAAGCTGAAAGCCAGGAAGGCCAAGACCAGACCCGGCGCCCCGAGCAACATGAAGGCCATCTGCCAGGGCGCGAAGGCCGCCGTACCAGGCCAAACCTTGTGAAGCTGGCTGGCCGCGGCGATGGCCACGGCGGCCAGGGTGAAGGAGGCGGCCATGCCGAGCTTCTGGCCCATGGCGAACACCGACATGGCGGTGGCCAGCCGCTCACGGGCGAACCGGTCGGCGAGCAGGGAATAGGCGGCCGGCACCAGCGCCGCCTCGCCGACGCCGATGGCCATGCGCGAGACCAGCAGGGTTTCGAAGCTGTTCGACAGACCGGAGGCCAGAGTCGCCAGCGACCAGAAAATCATGCCGATAAAGATCACCCATCGGCGCGGAAAACGGTCGGCGGCATAGCCCAGCGGCAGGCCGAAAACTGCGTAGAAGACGGCGAAGGCCGGCCCCAGGATGATGCTCATCCGGAAGTCGGACAGCGCCAGGTGAGCCTTGATCGGCTCCACCATCATGGTCATCGAGTAGCGGTCGACCCAGGCGATGAAATAAAAGACGAACAGGACGCCCAGCATCCACCAAGCCGAGAAGGCGGCTTTGGCGGGGGCCGCCGGCGTGGCCGCCGTGTCAGCCGGGACGTCGGTCATTCTGTTCCTCCTGGTCGCCCGGACCGCTTCTGATGGCGGCGTCTTAGGACGGGGTTGCGGTCGTCAGGCCGGAGCGGCCTGGGTCATCAATCGCAGTTGGTGGGTCAGCTGGTCGCCGCCGATCTGGGTCATCACATGCGCCCGTTTCAGCAGGATATGGGCCTCGAGTTCGGCAGTGAAGCCTACGGCCCCGTGGTTCTGGATATTGGCCGAGGCGTTTTTCAAGGCGGCGTCGCCGGCCACCATCCGCGCCGCGGACAGCTGGAACAGGGCGTCGTCCTGCCCGGCGGCCTGGGTCAGGCCGGCCAGCAGGGTCTGGCACCAGCTGGCCTCGACCCGGGTGGCCATGTCGGCGCTGCGATGCTTGACCGACTGGAAGGCGCCGAGCGGCTGGCCGAACTGGGTCCGGACCTTGGTGAAGGCCACGGAATCGTCCCGCGCCGCTTCGGCCAGGCCGACCAGGTAGGCGCAGGTCAGGGCGGAGGCCCGGCGGCTGATCTCGCCGCCTTCGGCCCAGACCTTGGGTCGGTTGGAAGCGATGCGGGCCCGGGCCAGCGGCAGGGTCGGATCGAAGGACGGCACGACCGCCATGTCTTCCACCTCGGCCAGGGGGATCAGGCCCGCGCCGTCGGGAGACCAGACGACGACCCAGTCGGCGGCCTCCACGTCGATCAGGTGATGCGCCGCGCCCGTCGCCTCGCCGGGGTTCAGCGGATTGGCCAGACTGGCCCGCACCGTCCCGGCGATCAGGCCCTGGGCCAGATCGCTCTCGCCGGCGGCGGCGGCGGCATGGGCGCCGATCACCGTGGCCAGGACATTGGGCGAGACGGCGGCCCGGCCGAACTCCCGGAAGGCCAGGATTTCTTCCATCAGGCCGTAGCCGACGCCGCCCGCCTCTTCGCTGAGACCCAGGCCGAAGAAGCCAAGTTCGGCCATCTGCGGCCACAGGGCGCCGTCGGTATTGGGATCCAGGGTGGGGCTGGGAAAGAAGCGCGACAGCGGCGCCTCGCGGGACAGGAAGTCGGCCACGGCCTCGGCCAGTGCCTTCTGTTCGTCGGTGGGAACGAGGTTGATCATGCCGCCTTGGGCCCCTTGGGCAGTCCGAGAATTCTCTCGCCGATGATGTTGCGCTGCACGTCGCTGCTGCCGGCGGCGATGGTGCTGGCAAAAGCGCGCAGGTAGTGGCGCGTCCAGCTGTGCATGTTGCCGCGCTCCAGGCCGACCGGACCCAGGATATCCATGGCCAGCCGTAGCGCCTT
This sequence comes from Caulobacter sp., assembly GCA_028291265.1. Lineage (GTDB taxonomy): Bacteria > Pseudomonadota > Alphaproteobacteria > Caulobacterales > Caulobacteraceae > Caulobacter. The sequence continues at coordinate 124,206 of JAQGIK010000143.1, forward strand.
CTGCTGCGCCTCGCTGAAGTAAAGCCGGATCATCGAGCCCTCGAGGCCGGGCACGCCCTTGGCGGCTCGGGAGACTGTGGCATAGGTCATGGCCCGGATCGCCGCCATTTCGGAGCGGCTGACCGCCAGCCGGCCGAGGATGTCAGCGGTCTCGTCGGCCGTGCGATAGGCCTGGCGGGCCGGGTCGCGGACCATCTCGATCATGTCCTCGACCAGCTGGGCGAAATAGACCTGGTCGGAGATGAAGCCGGTGCCCCGCTCGAAGCCGAGGGTGGCGTTGGCGACGTTCCAGCCATCGTTGATCTCGCCCACCACATTGGCGATCGGGATGCGCACGTCGTTGTAGAACACCTGGCAGAAGTGGAAGTCCTCCGGGTCGACCATGGTCATGATCGGCCGCACCTCGATGCCCGGATAGTCCATGTGGCAGATGACCCAGGTGATGCCCTTGTGCTTGGGGGCATTGGGATCGGTGCGAACCAGCAGTTCCTGGTAGTCCGCCATATGGGCGTAGCTGGTCCAGATCTTCGAGCCGTTGACCACCAGATGGTCACCGTCGATCTCGGCCCGGGTGGTCAGGCCGGCCAGGTCCGATCCCGCGTTCGGCTCGGAGAAGCCCTGGCACCAGACGACGTCGCCGCGCAGGATCTTGGGCAGGTGAAACTGTTTCTGCTCCTCCGTCCCCCGGGTGATCAGGGTCGGACCGCCGTGGTTGATGCCGACCGAGGTCACGCCGCGGTGCGGCGCCTTCACCCGGGCGCACTCCTCGAACCAGATCACCTGCTCCAGCAGGGTCAGGCCACGGCCACCGTATTCCTTGGGCCAGGCGATCCCTGCCCAGCCGCCATCGTACTGGGTTTTCTGCCAGGCCAGGTCGAATTCGCGCCAGCCGCGCCAGTCGGTCGGCCGCTCCTCGGTGGGCAGGTTGTTATGCAGCCAGTCACGCACCTGGGCGCGGAAGGTCTGCTCCTCGGGGGTCAGGCGTATCTCCATGGCGCGACGCTACGGCGCCGCGCCGGACGCCACCCATCCGCTTTTTCCGTCCTTTCTTGCGATATCTCCTAGTTGGCCCGCCGCCTTGCGCCCGGCCCGGATGGGGCGAATACTGAGGATCTGGGAAAGCGGCCGGCCACGGCGCCGGTCGCGCCCCAAAAAGGGAGCGGCCGGCGCGACGTTCGTGGCGGAGAAACGCAAAGGACGGGCCATGAGTAAGGCCGTGACCAAGGCCGCCGGCAATGACGGCCTGCGACCGGACAGGTTCGACCTGGAACTGCTGCTCTACTTCACGGCCGTGGCGGAGGAGCGTTCCTTCACCCGCGCCGCCCGCCGACTGGAGATCGACCAGTCCTGGCTGTCACGAAAAATCCGCCAGTTCGAGGATGAGGTCGGCCGGCGGCTGATCGAGCGCACCACGCGCAAACTGGAACTCACCGAGACCGGCGAGGCCGTGCTGGCCGTGGGCCGCCGGCTGACCCTGGCCGCCGACGCGGCCCGCGCCGAGGTCAGCCAGATTCTCTGCGCGGCCACCGAGCGGCTGCGCATCGGCGCCCTGCCCTACAGCTTTACCGATCCGGCCCGCATCGAGCTGATCCATACCTTCGCCGACGGCCGGCCGGAGGTGGCCATCGAGGTTTCCAACAACGCCTCCTGGGTCAACGCCAACTGGGTGCGCAGCGGCCGGCTCGACGTCGCCTTCGCCTCATCGCCATTTGACGTCACGGGGCTGGACGTGCTGGTCACGATGCCGAACGTCTACATGATCATGGTTCCCGGCGACGATCCGTTGTCGCGGCTGGAGGAAATCCGGCTGGCCGATCTGGCGGGGCGACGCCTGGTCACGCCGCCGCCGCATCGCAACCCCTACACCTATGCCGCCATCTATGAGCCGTTCGTGGAGGCGGGAGTCATCGCGGTGCCCGCGCCGGAGTTCGAGCGGTTCGCCATGCGGCGTTTCGCCATCAGCCAGAAGTTGTTCAAGCTGATGAACGTCTCGGTCAACGAGGAGGTCATCGAAGGCTATGTCTGCCGCCCGCTCGCCGACCATCCGCAGCGCTCCCACAAATGCCTGATCCGTCGCAAGGGCGATCCCGCCGCCGTCACCGACGCCTTCTGGCGTTTCGCCGCGGCCAAGGGCGGCCATCTGCTGGCCGGCGTGGCCGAGGATGGAACCTGGCTGCTGGGCGAGGCCCTGCCGCATTAGGTCCGGTCAGACCGGCTCGGCGGCCAATTGGCGTCGGAGCGTGACCTTCTGGACCTTGCCGCTGGCGGTGCGGGGAAACTCATCGAGGATCACCAGCCGCTCCGGCGTTTTCTGGCGCGCGACGCCGAAGTCCCGGAAGGCGCGGTCCACCTCCTCAAGGCCCAGCCCGGCCCCCGGCGCCATGCGCAGGAACACGCAGACCTTTTCCCCCAGCCGCTCGTCCGGCATCGCCACGGCGGCCGCCTCCACGACCCCGGGCAGCCGCAGCATCAGGTCCTCCACCTCGCGGGACGAGATATTCTCGCCGCCGCGGATGATGATGTCCTTCTTACGGTCGGTGATGGTCAGCAGGCCCTCGCGGTCCAGCCGGCCGATGTCGCCGGTGCGGTACCAGCGGCCTGGCAGGAAGGCCTCGGCGTTAAGCGCCTCGTCGGTGTAGCCGAGGAACATCTCCGGCCCCCGGGTGGCCACCTCGCCCTCATACCCGATCGGCAGGTCGTCGCCTGCGTCATCGACGATGCGGATCTCGCAGCCCAGGGCGGCCGGGCCGTCGGTGGTCATGCGCTGGACCAGGGAATCCGTGGAGGCGCCGCGGGTCACCGTCGGGTGTTCGGAACTGCCGTAGCGGCGATAGAAGTGGACGCCCATGCCCTCGGCCCGGGCCACCATCGACTGCGGCACAGTCGCGCCGCCACCCCCGCAGTCGGTCAGCGACGAGAGATCGGCCTGCGACGCCTCGGCGGCATCCATCAACGACATGTAGTGATAGGGCGTGCCCGACAGGTGAGTGATCTGTTCGGCCTGAAGCAGGCCCACGGCGGCCTTCGGGTCCCAGTGGTCGAACAGGACCGTAGTCTGGCCGATGACCGCGTGGCCGATCATGCTGTTGGCGCCGGCGACATGCCCGGCCGGAAACGGCGACAGCCGTCGCACGGTCCCGCCGCCGCTCATGTAGGTCTGCCAGAATTCGGCCAGCAGGCCATTATGGGAATGGCGGACGCCCTTGGGCGCGGCGGTGGTGCCCGAGGTGTAGATCATGAAGCCGACATCGCCGGGATCGATGGCCGGCGGCGGCCCCGGGTCGAAGCCGGCGGCGGTGAAAGCGTCCCAGCCGACCATGCCCTCAGGGGCTTCTCCGACCACGACGATAGCCTTGAGATGCGGCGTCGGGCCCAGCCGGCGAACGCGGGCCACATAGTCGGTCTTACGCCATTGGGCCGGGATGACCAGCACCGCGGCCCGGGAGTCGTTGAGGATATGGGTCAGCTCGTGCTCGCCGTAGATCGGCACCACCGGCATGATCACCGCGCCCAGCCGGGCGATCCCCTGGTAGAGCTGGGCGGTTTCCAGCCAGTTGGGGAGCTGCACCGCCACAGGATCCCCCGCCTGAACGCCGAGGCTCTTCAGGGCCCCCGCCAGGCGTAGTCCCTCGGCCCGGATGTCGGCCAGGCGAGCCCGCACCGGATGTTCGGCCGAATGGATGATCAACTGCGCGTCCGGGCTGGCCTCGGCGGTCGTGTCGAAGGCCTGCTCAAGGCTGATGTCGCGCCACAGGCCCGCCTCTCGCCAGCGGCGCTCCATCGCCCTCGTCTCGTCACCCCTGCCCATAACCGCTCCGACCGCGCGCAAATCCGCCAGTCCTGGATAGGGTCGCTCGCCCCGCGACCCCAAAGACGGAAACCCCGCCACCTATGAGAATTGGGCCTCAAGCCCTCACGCCGGGTGCAAATCCCCTCAATCGCGATCCCCTGCGTATTGGTTCGCCCCGCCCCGGACCTGTGACTATGGCTCCGACGATTTTCCGGAGACACCTGCTTGTCCAACGCCATGGTCCCCGACATTCCACCGGGCGCAGACGCGCCCTTCCTGCCGCCAGGAACCCTGGCCGGACAGGTCGCCCTGGTCACCGGCGGCGGCTCCGGCCTCGGCCTTGCCATGGCCCTGGCCTTTGCCCGGGCCGGCGCCGACATCGCCGTGCTGGGCCGCTCGGCCGAGCGGTGCGCGGACGGCGTGGCCCAGATCGCGGCCCTGGGCGTGCGCGCCATCGCCTGCCCCGCTGATGTGAGAGATGAGGCCCAGGTCGCTCTCGCCTTCGACCGGGCGGAGGCGGAACTGGGTCCCGTGTCCATCCTGGCCAACAATGCCGGCGGCAATTTCGGGGTGCTGTCGGAGACGATGAGCGCCAGGGCCTGGCGCGCCGTCACCCAGATCGCCCTGGACGGCACCCTGTTCTGCTCGGCCGAGTTCGCCCGCCGCCGGATCGCGGCCGGGGGCGGCGGCGTCATCGTCAACAACGCCGCCAACTATGTCTGGACGGGCTTCCCTGGCGACGCCCACTCCAGTTCCGCCAAGGCCGCCGTGGTGGCCCTCAGCGAAGCCCTGGCCCGCGAATGGGCGCCACACGGCATCCGGGTCAACAGCATCGCCATGGGCTTCTTTCCCCATTCTGCCAGCCCCGGCGGCATGGAACCGGAAAAGCTGGCGGCCCGCGGCCGCCAGCTACCGGTCGGCAGGGTGGCCCTGATGCATGAAGCCGGCTGGGCGGCGGCCCTGCTCTGCTCGCCGATGACGGCCACAGTCGCCGGCCAGTGCCTCCTACTCGACGGCGGCCATATGAACGCCTTCCGGGGCGTGGCCGACCCCGAGTTCATTCCGCCTCGCCAAAGGGAGCGCATCCTGTGACCGACCGTCCTGTGAACGGCCTTTACGCCCCCGACCTGTTTGCCGACGACAGCGTACTGATTGTTGGCGAGGGCCGCTGGACCGCCATCCTCGCGGCCGCCTATCGGGCGCGCGGCGCCCGGGTCGCCCTGGTCGGCTCCGGGGCGGACTCTGACCTGACCCTTGCCGTCGAGGCTGGTGACGCCGCCGCCATCGACGCCGCCTTCCAGGCCATCGAATCGTCCCTGCCACCGGTCTCCACCCTGATTGTCGGCTCGCCGCCCCGCCGATCGACGCCCGGCGCCAGCCTGACCGTCGAGTCCTGGCGAGCCATCACCGGCCCGGGCTATGACGGCGTCTTTCTGTGGTGCGCCGGCTTCGCCCGGCGGCGCCTGGCAGGCGGCGGCCGAGGAACTATCCTGGCGTTGATGGACGAAGCCGAGGGCGATGGACTGGCGGCCGAAGCCGCGACCGCCGCCGGCGTCGCCAACCTGGTGCGAACCCTCGGGGCCGAGTGGGGCCGGGATGGCATCCGCACCAACGGCCTGTCGTCAAAGGCCTTCGGCGAAGACCGCTGGACGCAGGCCGGCGCCGACAGCCTGACGGCGATGTCGCTCTATCTGACTAGCCCCTACAGTGGCTTCGCCACCTGCGGCGTCCTCTCCATCGGCTGATCTTCGGAGTTCCTCGCCATGACCACCGGCCCGTTTCGCGGCCTGCGCGTGCTCGACTTCGGCCGCTATATCGCCGGCCCCTTCTGCGCCACCCTGCTGGGCGACTATGGGGCGGACGTCATCCGGGTGGAACGCATCGGCGGCGGCGAGGACCGCAACCTCTATCCGGTCTCCGAAAGCGGCGACGGGGCGTTGTTCCTGCAGATGAGCCGCAACAAGCGGGCCATCACCCTCGACGCCCGGGCTCCGGGAGGCCGCGAGGTGTTCGAGGCGCTGGTGAAATCGGCCGATGTGGTGGTCGCTAACCTGCCGGGCGAGACCCTGCGCGACATGGGACTGGACTACGACAGCCTGCGCGCGCTCCGTCCAGACATCATCCTGACGGCGGTGACCGCCTTTGGCCCCACCGGTCCCTACGCCGGGCGGGTGGGGTTCGACGGCGTCGGCCAGGCGATGAGCGGCGCGGTGTATCTGTCGGGCCAGCCCGGCCAGCCGACCAAGGCCTTTCCGTCCTGGGTGGATTTCACCAGCGCCATGCTGGCGGCGGTGGCGACCATGGCGGCGATCCACGAACGCTCCCGCACCGGCCAGGGTCAGGAGGTGCAGGGCAGCCTGCTGGGCGCCGCCCTGACGGTGATGAACTTCCCGCTGATCGAACAGGCGCTGACCGGCGTTGACCGCGAGGCGACCGGCAACCGCGCCCAGTCCGGCGGGCCGGCCGACGCCTTCCAGACCCGCGACGGCTGGATCATGATCCAGGTGATCGGCGATCCGCTGTTCAAGCGATGGACCCGCCTGATCGGCGAGCCCCAGTGGCTTGAGGACCCGCGTTTCGCCAGCGATTCCCTGCGATCCGATAACGGCACCCTGTTAAGCGAACGCACCGCCCGCTGGGCCGCTGCCTTGACCACCGCCGAGGCGCTCGCCGCGCTGGCGGCCGCCAAAGTGCCCGGGGGGCCTATTCTGTCGCCCAGGCAGGCGCTGGACGATCCACACGTCCAACAAAGTGGTCTGATGACGATGATGGACTTTCCCGGCGCCGACAGGCCGGCGCCCCTGACCATGACCGGGGCCACTCTGTCCGCCACCCCGGCGACTTTGCGCCGACGGGCGCCCCTACTCGACGAGCACACCGTAGAGGTGCTTCTTGAGCTTGGATTCGACGCCGCGCGGATCAGACAGCTCAATGCGAACGGTGCGGTTGGCGTCAGCGATTGATCCACGACCAAGTAGTGTTGGCTAACCGTGGCGTTGCCAAGCACCGGGGCACGCATGCCAACGGTCTCGGACTGCGGAGATGCCCGGAAGTATCGAAGTGAAATCGCTGATTTTAATCAGCCGGTCTAGATATCTCAGTTAGCGGCCAGCGAAACCGCGTTGTGGGCTCCTTAATGGGTCCGACGACACTCGTGCTGCGCTTCTCGCCGATACGGGGATTGCTTCGGCCATCGCGGGTTCGCGATCCACCCTTCGACGGAGACCTTCTCCGCCATCCGGATCCGAAACGTTCAGGGTCTCGAAGACTAGGCCAGTCCGCCGAGCGTGAAGGTCTTGAGCGACTGGTAGTCGACCAGGCCGTGGCTTGAGCCTGCGCGGCCGTAACCGGATTGCTTGATGCCGCCGAACGGCGCCACCTCGGTCGAGATGGCGCCCTCGTTGACCGACACCATGGCGGCCTTCAGCGCCGAGGCCAGCCGCCAGGTCCGGGCCTGGTCCGGCGTATAGGCATAGGCGGCCAGGCCGTAGGGGCTGTCGTTGGCGAGGCGGGTGGCCTCGGCCTCGTCGTGGAAGCGGCGGCGGCGGCGACGGGGCCGAAGATTTCCTCGCAGCTGAGCGCCATGCCGGGGGTGACGTCGACGAGGATGGTGGGCGCCACGAAGTTGCCGCCGAGCGCGACCGGCCCCGGGGCCAGCCGCCGCGCGCCGGCCGCCTCGGCCTGGGCGACCAGATGGACAACCTTCTCGATGGCGCGGGGGTTGATCAGGGGGCCGATGTCTGCGGGTCCGTCGGCGGCCGGGCCGACGGTGAGGGCGGCGACGGCGGCGGTCAGCTTCTGGCAGAAGAGGTCGTGGACGCTGTCCTGGACCAGGATGCGGTTGGCGGCGATGCAGGCCTGGCCGGCGTTGCGGAACTTGGCCTTCATCAGGCCGGCGACGGCGGCATCGAGGTCGGCGTCCTCGAAGACCAGAAGGGCGCGTCGCCGCCCAGTTCGAGCGACAGGCGCTTGAGGGCGGCGGCCAGCAGGCGGCCGACGGCGGTGGAGCCGGTGAAGCTGATCTTGTGGACGCGCTCGTCGTCCAGCCAGGCGCGGGAGATGGCCGAGGTCGCTTCGCGGGAGGCCGGAACGATGTTGAGGACGCCGGGCGAGAAGCCGGCTTCTTCGGCCAGGGCGAACAGGGCCAGGGCGGTGAGCGGCGTGTCCTCGGCCGGCTTGGCGACGACGGTGCAGCCGGCGGCCAGGGCCGGAGCCAGCTTGCGGGCGATCATCGCCAGCGGGAAGTTCCAGGGGGCGATGACGGCGACGACGGCGACCGGCTCGCGCAGGGTGATCAGGCGGCGTCCTTGCCGACCTTCATCGGACCCGCTCGTGAATGGCGACCGCCGCCAGCGCACCGAGACGAGCCTCGCCGGCCCGCTCCTCGAGGCCGGCCGCGCCACGCCGGCCAAAGGCCGCGCCGAGCGCCCCGACACCATAGACGCGATCAACCATCCGGCCCTCTGCACGACGCCTGCCCGCTCTGAAGTCGAGACACCGGGAGCGGTGGTTTCCGCCAGACCGAAGCGCCCAGGACACGCGGGGCGGTCGTCGCGACGCGGAGACCAGTTCGCGCCCGGCTGCCCGCACCGCGCGGATCTGAAAATGGAGACCACCCCATTAACCCCGCACGCCTCGATTCCCCTACCACCGTTCGGTGTTTCGTGTTTTATTCTCGCGAGACGTGTCTTGCTATCGGGGGCTGAAAACGTGGCGGATCTACTCGACACCGTAATGGGCGGGACGGCCCGGCTCCTCAGCCGGTTCCAGCCCTGGCACAAATATCCGACCCTGGTCGCGGTCGCGACCCTGGCCGGCCTGCGCGTCAACATGCGCCACGAGAACCTGTTCAACACCGAGACCGACCCGCAGCCGCTGAAGCCCGCGCCCCTGCCCGGCTCGATGGACGTGCGCGAGGCGCGCACCGCCGACGGCAGCTTCAACGACCTGGCCAAGCCCTGGATGGGCATGGCCGACGCCCGGTTCGGCCGCAACATGCCCATCGAGCGGACGTTTGGGGAAGCCGACGACGCCCTGATGGAGCCCAACCCGCGGACGATCAGCAACCGGCTGCTGGCCCGCAAGGAATTCGTGCCCGTCCCTCACCTGAACACCCTGGCCGCCGCCTGGCTGCAGTTCATGGTCCATGACTGGCTGAGCCACGGCGAGAACAACCCCGACGACCGCATCGAGATTCCCCTGCCGGACGGCGACAGCTGGCCGGACGGCAAGATGGAGGTGCTGAAGACCCTCAAGGCCGCCGACCGCGCCGGCGACGTCGGGCGGCCGCAGACCTACACCAACGTCGAGACCCACTGGTGGGACGCCTCGCAGATCTACGGCTCCTCCCTGAGGCGGCAGATCCTGGTGCGCAGCGACCCGATCACCGGGATGCTGCTGCAGGACGGCAAGCTGGCCCTGACCGCCGACGGCCACCTGCCGCTCGATGTCGGGGCCCGGATCGACGGGCTGGAACTGGCCGGGGTCAACGGCAACTGGTGGGTCGGCCTGTCGGTCATGCACACCCTGTTCGTGCGCGAGCACAACGCCGTCGTCGACCGGCTGAAGATCGAATACCCGGCCCAGAGCGGCGAGTGGCTGTTCCAGAAGGCGCGGCTGGTGATCTCGGCCCTGCTGGCCAAGATCCACACCGTCGAATGGACCCCGGCCCTGATGAACAGCCCCGAGGGCCGGCTGGCCATGCGGGCCAACTGGTGGGGCCTGGCCGGCGAGACCTTCTACCGGGCCTTCGGCCGCGGCGGCGAGAGCGAGATCCTGTTCGGGGTGGCCGGCTCGCCGGTCAACCACCACGCCGCCCCCTACGCCATGACCGAGGAGTTCGCGGCCTGCTACCGGATGCATCCGCTGATGCCCGACGACTACGATTTCCGGCGACACGGCAATGACGCCACCATCACCAAGCGCAACCTGATCGGCGTCGCCCGCGGCCGGGTCAGCGACCTCTATAAGGAGGTCGATTTCACCGACGTCCTCTATTCGCTGGCCACCAGCCACCCCGGCGCCCTCTGCCTGCACAACTATCCCAACACCCTGCGCGAGCTGCCGCCCAAGCGGGCCAGCGACGTGCTGACCGATCTGGCCGCCACCGACATCCTGCGCGACCGCGAGCGGGGGGTGCCGCGCTACTGCGAGTTCCGCCGGCATATGGGCATGCGGGTTCCCAAGACCTTCGCCGACCTGACCGACAACAAGGACTGGCAGAAGGAGCTGAAGGAGATCTACGGCGACGTGAAGAAGGTCGACCTGCTGGTCGGCACGCTGGCCGAGAGCCAGTGCAGCCGCAACGGCACGCCGCCGGGCTTCGGCTTCTCCGACACCGCCTTCCGCATCTTCATCCTGATGGCCACGCGGCGGATCAAGAGCGACCGGTTCTTCGGCGAGGACTTCAACGCCAAGGTCTACACCCCGGCCGGCTTCGCCTGGGTGCGCGACAACGGCATGCGCGACGTCATGCGCCGCCACGCCCCCGAACTGGCCGCCCACTTCGCCGACGCCCGCAGCATGTTCTTCCCCTGGGCCAAGGGAACGGCGGGATGAGCGGCAGGGTCCGCATTCCAGGCCTCATCGACGTCATCCGGCTCGACGAGCCGGATGTGATCCGCGCCATCTCCGAGGACCCGCGGCTCGACCGCCGGTTCGAGAAGATCGGGCCGCTGTTCAACCGCTTCCTGGCGGGGCGTATCCGCAAGGTGCTGCAGGTCGGCGGCCATCCCCTGCCGGCCGTCGCGCCCCGGGGCCAGCCCGACCGCGCCCGGCTGCAGGCCCAGCTCGAGCAACGGCTGGCCGGCGCGCAGCTTGGCACGCCGCAGCAGCGCCAGACCTTGGCGGCCTATGTGCGCGGCGAGCAATCCGAGAGCGTGCTGGGCCCCACCGCCCAGGCCGCCGTCGGCGAGCTCTTCTCCCCCGGCTACGCGGCCAGCGCCGCCCGCTGGAACGCCGCCAGGACCCTCGACGCCGCCCCGCGCTCGTTCAACCCGTTGCAGATGCTGTGGTGGGCCCTGACCGGCGCGGTCGGCCGGGCCCGCAAGACCCTGGCCGCCCCGGTCTCGAACGATCCGACCGCCGTCCACGCCACCGGCGTCGCCATCCACAACCTGGTCCGCGGCCTGAAGATCATGCGCGGCATCTGGAAGGAGCCCTACGGCCAGGGCCTGTCGACTGAAGCGGTGGTCTGCCGCTGCGCCGTCGCCCCGGCCACCGTCATGCGCCAGTGGGCCTCCAAGGCCAGCACCGTGCACGGCGAGATCGAACCCGGGACGCTGACCATCTTCCAGCTCGACGACGCCCGTCATCGCTGCCCGTCGCACAGCACCGTCTTCATGACCGAGAGCTGGAGCCGCTGCCCGGCCCACCACTGGACCGCCTCGCTGCTCGAAGCGGTCTGGCGCGAAGCCCACACCAAGCCGGCCGGGGGGCCACGCTCATGACCGATCTCGCCATGCCGAGCCCCGCTCCTGTGGATGACGTCATCTTCCGGCCGCTGCATTTCCGCAACCTGACGGTCAAGAACCGCATCTTCCGCTCCAACATCTCCGGCATCTTCGACAACCAGGACGGCTCGCTCACCCAGACCCGCATCAACTGGGAGAGCAAGTTCGCGGCCGGCGGGGTGGGGGCGATCATCTCCTCCTACGTCCCCGTGCTGATGGAGGGCCGGATCATCGCCGGCTACGCCACCATCCACCGCGACGAGTTCATTCCGCTCTGGGCCAAGCTCGGCGAGGCCGTCCACAGCTTCGACGCCAAATACATCCTGCAGCTCAGCCATTCGGGCCGGCAGATGGACCTGCCCGGCGTCCACAACCAGATGCGCCCCTCGCTGACCTCGACCAGCAACAAGGAGACCCTGCACGGCTTCCTCTGCCGGGCGATGACCAAGGGCGATATCGAGCACACCATCAACGCCTTCGCCGAGGGGGCCTGGCGGGCCCGCGAGGCCGGCTTGGACGGGGTCGAACTGCACGCCGCCAACGGCTACCTGTTCACCCAGTTTCTCAGCTCGGGGATCAACGACCGCACCGACGAATACGGCGGCTGCCTGCAGAACCGGGCCCGCTTCCTGCTCGACGTCATCGGCGCCATCCGCGCCAAGGTCGGCTCGGGCTTCCACCTGCAGGTCAAGCTCAGCGCCATCGACCGCAACAACGTCATTCCCTGGGAGAAGAAGGGCAACACCCTCGACGAGACCGTGCAGGTGGCCAAATGGGTCGAGGCCGCCGGCGCCGACGCCATCCACGTCTCCTCGGGTTCCCTGTTCCCCCATCCGCTCAACCCGCCCGGCGACCTGCCGCTCGACGTGCTGGCGGTGACCTATGACGCGATGATCAGTTCTGGGGTCTACGGCTTCCGCAATTTCCTGCTGTTCCGCTACCCGCTGCTGCGGCCGATCTTCCACTGGATCTGGTTCCGCATGAAGAAGGGCCATCCGGTCGAGGGCGTCAGCCTGGAAGAAGCCCGCGCCATCAAGGCGGCGGTCAACCTGCCGGTGCTGGTCACCGGCGGCTTCCAGACCGCCTCCTTCATCCGCGAAGCGATCAATTCGGGCGGCGTCGACGCCGTCTCCATCGCCCGCTCGCTGGTCGCCAACAACGACCTGGTCAAGCAGTGGGCGGCCGGCGCCGACAGCCCGGCGCGGCCCTGCACCTACTGCAACAAGTGCCTGGCCAACGCGCCGAAGAACCCGATGGGCTGCTACGAAGAGGCCCGCTTCCCGTCGCGCGAGGCGATGATCGACGAGATCATGAGCGTCTACAAACCCCGCGCCGACATGCGCATTCCTCTGGCCTCGGAGCTGTAGGATGTCGGACAAACAGCCCGTCACCGTCGTCGAGGCCTATCAGAACCAGGGCCGCTGGAAGCTGCGCCTCGGCCTCGCGGTCGTCCTCCTGCTGCTGCTGATCGGCCTGGCCGTGCTGGTGCTGGGCGCCTTCGCCGCCACCCGGCTGCTCGGCTCGGCGACGCCGCGCTACGAGGCCGATGTCGACCACTTCAAGTACGGCTCGATCGGCTCGGAGCCCGAGAGCGGCGTGCCCTACGCCGTCTGGAAGACCCTGCCGTCGCTCTATCCGGCCGAGTTCGAGGGCCGCGCGGACTACTCGGCCTTCGGCTTCGTCTACGAGAAGGACGCCAAGGGCCGGCCGCTGGCCCTGCCGATCGGCGTCTCGAAGCGAGAGGTCAACGGCGTCGAGGTGGTCTGGCTCAACTGCGCCACCTGCCACACCGGCACCTACCGCACCTCGGCCCAGGACGCGCCGCACGTGGTGCCGGGCATGCCGTCCAACAACCTCGACTTCAACCGCTTCGTTGGCCTGCTCCTGAAGGCCGCCGGCGACGAGCGGCTGGCCCCGGCGGCGCTGTTCCCGGCCATCGAGAAGTCCGGGACCCACCTCGACGGCTTCGACCGCCTGGTCTGGCAGGCCGCCGTCCTGCCCCGCTTCCGCGAGGGCGTGCTGCGCATCCGCGGCCGGATGGACCCGCTGCTGGCCCGCCAGAGCCGCTGGGGCCCGGGCCGGGTCGACACCTTCAACCCCTACAAGCTGATCCAGTTCGGCACTCCGGCCGCCAGCCTCAGCGAGGCCGAGGTGCACGGCGTCTCCGACTTCCCGGCCATCTTCAACCAGCGCCCGCGCGAGGGCATGGACCTGCACTGGGACGGCAACAACAACTCCCTGCAGGAGCGCAACCTGTCGGCCGCCATCGGCGCCGGCGTGACGCCGAAGACGGTGGACCACCGCTCGATCGGGCGGGTCGCCGGCTGGCTGCTCGACCTGCCGGCCCCGGCCAGCCCGCACAGGCCGGACCCCGCCGCCGTCGCCCGCGGCAAGGACCTCTTCGCCGGCGGCTGCGCGTCCTGCCACGGCGACCGGACCGCCACCGGCTACAGCTTCAAGGGCCACCCCTACCTCGGCAAGGTCACGCCCATCGCCCAGATCGGCACCGACCGGGCCCGGCTGGACTCCTACACCGAGCCCTTCCGCCAGCAGCAGCTGTCGCGGATGTTCAAGGGCACGCGCTACCAGTTCACCCAGTTCCGCAAGACGGACGGCTACGCCAACCAGCCGCTCGACGGCCTGTGGCTGCGCGGCCCCTACCTGCACAACGGCTCGGTCCCGAGCCTCGTCGATCTCTTGAGCCCCCCGGCCGCCCGGCCCACCGCCTTCCTGCGCGGCCGCGGCCAGGACATCGTCGATCCGGTCCACGGCGGCTTCGTCACCCGGGCCTGCGATCCGGCCGCCGGATCGCCGGCCGGGACCTACTGCTACGACACCGCCCTGCCGGGCAACGGCAATGGCGGCCACCTCTACGGCACGGATCTCACCGCGTCGCAGAAGGCCGACCTTCTTGTCTATCTGCTGACATTCTAGGGGGAAGCACCATGAGCGACGGCCTCAGCATCGGTTGGTCTGGCGAGCAGCAGAAGGGCGCCCAGCGCCTCTATCAGGGCGTGCTCGGCTTCAACATGTTCCTGCACATCGTGGTGGGCCTTTCCTGCCTTTTCGCGCCCCAATGGGTGGCGCAGGTCACCAACCTGCCGCAGCCGATCCCGGACGGCTGGACGCGTGGCTGGGGGGCGACCCTGATGCTGGTCACCGCCCTCTATGTGCCGGGCCTGCTCAACCCCGTGCACAAGCGGGCCCCCAACATCATCGGCATCATGGGCCGGGTGTGGATGGGCACCGTCTGGGTATTCTGCGGCGGCGGTTTCCTGACGTTCGCCATCTTCGACTATACCTGGGCGCTGATCCTCGCCTTCTTCTACGTGCGTCTGTTCCGCGCCACCGTCATGACCCGGCCATAGGGGGGTCTTCGCCATGGCGCTCGACCGCACGCCCGCCCTGCTCGTCAAATCCACGGGTGACCTGTCCTCCGGACGGCTCGGCTTCGGCGCCGCCTCGGTCAAGGTCAAGGCCGAGCCCCTGTTCGAGCACATCCCCGCCGACAACGACGGCCAGGCGCTCGGCATGGCCGGCGGCGCGGCCAGCTGGCAGCGGCTGACCCTCGAGGACGGCGCCGACCAGAACGTCTGGGACCTCTGCCACCAGCTGACGCGGTCGGACCTCGGCATGGCCGGCGGCCCGGCGGCGGTGTTCGCCGAGCCCGACCTCTGGCAGCGCTGGAACCATCCGATGGTCGAGGGCGGGCTGGGCGCGGCCCCGACCTGCGGCCTGGCCGAACCGCAGCGCACCAACTTCCCGCGGTTTCCCGGCGACAATCTCTGGTTCCGTGACGTCACCCACTCGGGCTTCGGCGCCATGCCCGGCGGGGCCGACGGGACCGGGTCCCGCATCGCCCACTTCGACACCGGCATCGACCCGCATCACACCACCCTGCCCGCCCACCTGCGCCTCGACCTGGCGCGCAACTTCGTCGACCAGAGCCGGCCTAACGACCCGACCGACCGCTCCGAGGGCCTGCTGGTCCAGGACGGCCACGGCACGGGCACCCTCGGCATCCTCGCCAGCCAGGCCTATGGCGGCGCGCCGGGCGCCGAAGTGGTGCCGATCCGCATCGCCGACCGGGTCGTCCTGTTCCGCAACAGCACCCTCGCCAAGGCTTTCGACTACGTCTACGGCCTGCGCCAGGACCCGGCCAAGGCCATCGACGTCATCACCATGAGCATGGGCGGCGTCGCCTCCCAGGCCTGGGCCGACGCCATCAACCGGCTCTACGAGGCCGGCGTCTTCATGGTCACGGCGGCCGGCAACAACCAGGACAACTTCCCGACCCGCGGCATCGTCTTCCCGGCCCGCTTCCAGCGGGTGACCGCCGCCTGCGGGGTGATGTTCGACAACAGCCCCTACGCCGACCTCGGGGCCGGACGGATGGCCGGCAACTACGGCCCGGCCGGCAAGATGCGCACGGCCCTGGCCGCCTTCACCCCCAACGTGCCCTGGGCCGTGCGCGGCTGCGACGGCCTGGTCAACTTCAGCGGCCAGGGCACCAGCTGCGCCACGCCGCAGATCGCCGCGGCGGCGGCCGTCTGGATCGCCCACAACCGCGCCGCCCTGAAGGCCTATTCCCAGCCCTGGATGCGGGTCGAAGCGGTGCGCCGGGCCTTGGGCCAGGCCGCCAGGACCCAGGGGCTGAACCTCGGCAAGCTCGGGGCCGGCGCCCTGCGGGCCGACGCCGCCCTCGGTATCGCCCCGCCCGCCGAGGCGACCCTGGTCCGCGAGCCGAAGGACAGCGCCGACTTCCCGATCCTGCGCATCCTGACCGGCCAGGCCATCGCCCGCGGCGCCCCCAACGCCATGCTGGAGTTGGAGGCCCTGCAGCTGTCGCAGTCGGCCGAGGTCGAGGCCCTGCTGCCCGATCCCGACGTGCCCGAAGGCGCCCTCTCCGACGACCAGCGGCGGCGCATCTCCCAGGCCCTGGCCAGCCAGCCCGGCGCCTCGAAGGAACTGAAGAAATTCCTCGGCCTCAGTTCCTCGCCGACGCCTTCCGCCGCCGAGAAGCCCAAGGGCGAGGCCGCGGAGGCCATGGCCCGGATGCACCTGGAGCACGCGATTTCGCCGCCGGTGCATGCTCCGGCCAGCCGCCGGCTGCGGGTCTATGCGTTCGACCCGTCGCTCAGCGCCGCCCAGGACACCGCCGCCATCAACATCGCCCGGCTCGACGTGCGCTGGGAGGAGAACCTCAAGCCCGGCCCGATCGGCGAATACCTCGAGGTGGTCGACGTCGACCCGGCCAGCGGCCGCGCCTATGCGCCGGTCGACCTCAACCACCCCCATCTCCTGAGCCAGGACGGCCTGGCGCCGCATCCGGGCGATCCGCGCTTCCACCAGCAGATGGCCTATGCCGTGGCCATGACCACCATCGGCCACTTCGAGCGGGCCTTGGGGCGCAGCGCCCTGTGGTCGTCGCGGCCGCCGGGCACGGGGCGGTCGGAGAGCTTCATCCGTAGACTGAGGATCTACCCGCACGCCTTCCGAGGCCAGAACGCCTACTACAGCGCCGAGCGCAAGGCGCTGCTGTTCGGCTATTTCCCCACCGAAGGCGAATGGCGCGACCAGCTCAGCGGTCAACTGGTCTTTACCTGCCTTTCCCACGACATCGTCGCCCATGAGACCACCCACGCCCTGCTGGATGGAATCCACCCCCGATACCGCGAGGCCACCAACCCCGACGTCCTGGCCCTGCACGAGGCCTTCGCCGACCTCGTCGCCCTGTTCCAGCACTTCACCATGCCCGAGGCCGTGGCCCACCAGATCGCCGCCACCCGCGGCGACCTGGCCGGCGCCAATCCGCTGGTCCTGCTGGCCGCCGAGTTCGGTCGCGCCACCAGCCGGGGCGGCGAGTTCCAGAACGCCCTGCGGGCCGCCGTCGACGACGAGACCAAGGCCGACGTCCGGACCCTGAAGGGCGACGCCGCCGTGCTGCCCATCGAGGTGCACGAGCGCGGCGCGCGGCTGATGGCCTCGGTGTTCGACGCCTTCCTGAAGATCTACCAGCAGCGGGCCGACGAGGTCATCCTGCTGGCCACCGGCGGCAGCGGCGTGCTGCCCGCCGGCCGGCTGGCCCAGCCGCTGGTCCAGGCGCTCGCGAAAGAAGCCAGCAAGACCGCCGCCCACTTCATGGGAATCTGCATCCGGGCGCTGGACTACTGCCCGCCGGTCGACGTCGAGTTCAGCGACTACCTGCGGGCGATGATCACCGCCGACCGCGATCTGGTCCCCGACGATCCGCGCGGCTATCGCCTGGCGTTGATCGCCGGCTTCAGCAAGCGCGGCATCTTCCCCAGCGGCGTCGGCGCCCTGTCGCCGGGCAGCCTGGTCTGGGAGGCCCCGCCGATCCCGATCACCTCGGCCGCCAAGGTGCTCAAGGCCATGAACCTCGGCTGGGACCGGCGCAGCGACCGCGAGGCGGCCTGGGAGCTGTCGCGCCAGAACGCCCGCAAGCTGCACGGCTGGCTGACCGGCGAGGAATGGGTCGACGGCCGCAAACAGCCGGCGGCGGTGATCGCCAGCGAAGCCGAACTGAGCGCCCTGGGCCTCTACCGCAAGAAGGGCCGCTACGAGATCACCTACCAGCGCGAGGTCACCGACGATGTCGGGGAAATCCGGCGCGAGGCGGCCACCGAGTCTGTCGAGGTTTCGTCCATCGAGGTCCATTCGGTGCGCCCGGCCCGCCGGGTCAGCCCCGACGGCACGGTCGGCGCCGACCTGGTGGTCGAGATCACCCAGAGCTGGGTCGGGCCGGACGGCGAGAAGCGGCGCGGCGGCTGCACCGTGCTGTTCGACCTCGAGTCCTGCGAGGCCCGCTACCTGATCCGCAAGCGGGTGGCCAACCTGGCGCGCATCGAGTCCGACCGGCGCAACCGCCAGGCGGCGGCGCCGGGCCAGACCCTGTGGGACAGCTATTTCGGCGGCGGCGACACGGACGAACCGTTCGCCGCCCTGCATCGGCATTGAGGCGGGGAGGCCCGGCATGAGCGACCATCGCGCCAAGGTGAGGATGTACCGGCACGGCCTGGGCGACTGCCTGCTGGTCCGGCTGCCGCGGGAGGGCAAGCCCGACTACCGCATCCTGATCGACTGCGGCGTCATCCTCGGCACGCCCGACGCCGGCGCCAAGGTCCAGAAGGCGGTCGACGACATCGTCAGGGAGACCGACGGCGAGATCGACCTGCTGGTCGCCACCCACGCCCACTGGGACCACGTCTCCGGTTTCCTGCAGGCCCGCGCCAGCTTCGAGAAGGACCTGAAAATCCAAAAGGTCTGGATGGCCTGGACCGAAGACCCGGCCGACGACTTCGCCCAGTCCCTGCTGCGCCAGCGAGCCAAGACCCAGGAGGTGGCCCGCGCCGCCTCCACCGCCCTGCGCCTGGCGGCCAGTGGCGGCGGCGACGAGATGGCCGGGCAGATCGACGGCCTGCTCGGCTTCTTCGGGGCCGGTGGCCGCAACACCACCGACGGCGCGATGGACTTCCTGCGCGAACTGGGCGGCAAGGGCGAGCTGACCTATGTCCGGCCCGGCGACGCCCCCTATCGCCCCGAGGGGACGGGTGCCCGCATCTTCGTGCTCGGCCCGCCGCGCGACGCCAGGCTGATCCGCAAGTCGCTGCCGGCCCGGGACAGCGGCGAGACCTATGAGATGACCCACCAGGCGATGATGGGCCAGCTGGGCCTGTCCGGCGAGCCCGGCCCCATCGCCGGCGACGAGGGCGCCGGCCGGCCCTTCACCTCCCTCTATTCCATCCCGCTCGGCGATGCCCGGGCCATGCCCTTCTTCCGCGAGCACTATTGGGGCGGGGCGGTGACCGGCCAGGACTGGCGGCGCATCGACGACGTCTGGATGGGCAGCGCCGTCGAGCTGGCCCTGAAGCTGGACAGCGACACCAACAACACCAGCCTGGTGCTGGCCATCGAACTCGACGGCCCGAGCATCGCCGGGTCGGCCGGCGGCCGCGACGTCCTGCTGTTCGCCGCCGACGCCCAGATCGGCAACTGGGAATCCTGGGGGACCGTCAAATGGGACGCCCCCGAGGGCGAGGAACCGGTCGGCGGGCTGGATCTCGTCAAGCGGACCATCGTCTACAAGGTCGGCCACCACGGCAGCCACAACGCCACGCTGAAGGGCTATCTGGAGTCGATGGAGCGGCTGCTGGTGGCGCTCAATCCGGTCGACGAGGTGATGGCCCACAAGAAGGGCTGGGCCCACATCCCGCTGCCCTCGCTGCAGGAGGCCCTGAAGGGCAAGGCCCGCGAGGGCCTGGTCCGCGCCGACACCTCCGGCCAGACCGGCCCGCACCTGCAGGAGAATCCCGGCTTCTACGAGGTCACCGTCTAGCCTTCAGCGCACCTCGCGCCAGGGCTTGCTGAGCAGCACCGCGCAGTTGATCAGCCCGACCAGGGAGTAGGTCTGCGGGAAGTTGCCCCACAGTTCGCCGCTGTGCGGGTCGATGTCCTCCGACAGCAGGCCCGACGGCGTCAGCCGGCTGAGCATCTCCTCGAACAGAGCCCGGGCCTCGGCGTCCTGGCCGGTGAAGTGGAGCGCCTCGATCAGCCAGTAGGTGCAGACGTTGAAGGCGGTCTTCGGCAGGCCGAAGTCGTCCTCGATGGCGTAGCGCAGCATATGCGAGCCCCGGCGCAGGCCCGCCTGCACCGCCTCGAGGGTGCCCAGGAACCGGGGATCGTCCGGCCGCAGGAAGCCGAGGTCGAGGAGCTGGATCAGGCTGGCGTCGAGGATGTCGGCCCCGAACACCGCCGAGACGCGGCCGGTGTCGGCGCGCCAGGCCGCCTCTTCGATCCGCACACGGATGGCCTCAGCGCGGCCGGCCCAGAACAAGGCGCGATCCTCAAGGTCGAGCGTCGCCGCCACCCGGGCCAGGCGGTCGCAGGCGGCCCAGCACATCGCCGCCGAATAGGTGTGGACGTGGCTCTTGGTGCGCAGCTCCCAGAGGCCCGCGTCGGGCTGGTCATGGGTCAGCCAGGCCCGCTCGCCGATGGCTTCCAGGGCGCGGAAGTCCTCCAGCCCCGACATCCGCAACAACCGCCGGTCGAAGAAGGCCTGGGCGCTGGAGAGGACGATCTGGCCGTAGACGTCGTGCTGCACCTGGGTGTAGGCGGCGTTGCCGACCCGCACCGGGCCCATGCCGCGGTAGCCGGCCAGATCCGGCGCCTCGCGCTCGTCGATGACGGTCTCGCCGCCGATGCCGTAGAGCGGCTGCACATGGCCGCCGCGGGCGTCGTCGACAAGGTTGCGGAGGAATTCGAGATAGCCTTCGAGCACGTCGAGGGCGCCGAGCCGGTTGAGCGCCTGGACCGTGTAATAGGCGTCGCGGATCCAGCAGTAGCGGTAGTCCCAGTTGCGCCCGGACCCGGCGTGCTCCGGGATCGAGGTGGTCATGGCGGCGACGATGGCGCCGGTCTCCTCATGCTGGCAGAGCTTCAGGGTGATGGCCGAGCGGATGACGGCGGCCTGCCATTCGACCGGCGTCGCCAGGCCGCGCACCCAGAGGCGCCATTCATTGACGGTCTGTTCCAGCATGCCGGCGACCACCGCCGCGACTTCGCCCTCGAACGGCTCGTCGGGGCCGAGGAACAGGTGGATGGGGCGTTCCAGCCGGAACACCGACTCATCCTCGATGCGGCCCGGCGCGCCGTCGGTGGTCAGCCGCAGGTCGGCCCCGCCGGTCTCGTAGCGCAGGTGATTTGAACCTCGGGTACGGACCACCTGACCGCCGCCCCAGTCGGTGGCCGGGCGCAGGCGGATCCGGATGCGCGGGGCGCCGGCGATCGGCCGCAGGATGCGGACGAAGGCCATCGGTCGGTACATCCGGCCCGAGCGGATGAAGCGCGGGGAGAAGTCGACGATCTCGACACAGCCGCCGGCCTTGTCGAACAGCCGGGTGGTCAGCACCGGGGTGTTGTCGAGGTAGGCCTGCTCGGTGCGGACGTGATCCTCGAGCACGACATCCCAAAGGCCGACCTCGGCCTCGCCATCGACCAGGGCGCAGAACACCGGGTCGCCGTCGGCCCGGGGGACGCAGCCCCAGACATAGCGGCCGCGTTCGTCGATCAGCGCCGAGACCTGGCAGTTGCCGATCGGCCAGAGGTTCAGGTTGGCGGTCATCAAACGGTCTCGGGAACGGCGGCGGCGAGCACGGGGGCGGGGCGCTCGCGGCCAAGGACAAACGGAATGGCCAGGGCCGACATCACCGCCATGGTCCCGTAGGCGACGGCGATGCCCGCCTCCCAGAGGACGCCGGAGGCCAGGGTGACGACGGCGAGACCGACGCCCATGATGACGGCGTTGACCCCCTGGGCCACCCCGACCAGCGGGGCCGGGACCCGGCGGGCGATGATCAGCATCATGGCCAGCAGCGGCGCGATGGCGCTGGTGGCGTTGAGGAGCTGCAGCACGAAGACCACGGGCAGGCCCGGGTTGAGCGCCATGACCCCCCAGCGCAGCAGGCCGGCCACGGCCCCGGCCAGGATCAGCAGGCGCGGGTCGCCGCCGCGCAGCAGCTTCTGGCCGAACCACAGCACGACCACCTCCGACAGCACGCCGATGGAGATCAGCAGCCCGGTCGTGCCGGTCGACCAGCCCTTGGCGGCGAACTGGATCGAGGCGAAGGCCAGCAACACCCCGTGACTGCCGGCCACCAGGGAGGTGGCGGCCATGGCCAGGATCAGCTGGCGGTCGGCGAAGACCGCCTTCCAGTCGCCCTTCGAGCGGGGCGGATCGGCCTCGCCCAGCCGGCCGTCCGAGGGCATCAGGCGGGCGGCGAGCGCCAGCAGGACGAGCAGGCCGCCGGCCACCCAGGGCAGGGCCTGGACCCCGGTCACCTGGAAGAGGCCGCCGGCCCCCAGGGCGCCGCCGACCACGCCGAGCGAGCCCCAGACCCTGAGGCGGCCGTAGTCGAGATTGCGCGCCCGCACCGCGATCACCGCATAGGCGTCGGCCAGCACCGGCAGCTGGTCCCAGGCCAGGGCGAACAGGGTGAAGACGACCAGCAGGATCAGGTGGTCGTAGATCAGGCCCGTGGACATCGCCATGCCGCCGCCCAGCAGGGCGAACAGGATCAGGGCGTCCCGCAGCCGGCCCCGCCGGCCGGCCCAGGCCACCACCGGCGCGACCGCCACCAGCCGCAGCAGCAGCGGGATGGCCATCAGGATGCCGATGGTCGCCGGCGGGATGCCGCGATGGCTGAGCCACAGCGGCAGGAAGCTCAGCACGCCATAGTGCAGGTAGAGCGACAGGTAGACGCCCGAGGCCTTGATCGAGAGCGGGTCGGGCATCTTCGGACGCCAGGTGGAGGCGATCATCGGCAGACTCCATCGGCCTTGCGGCCCGTCGGGAAATGATTGATATCGATGTCAAGCACGGGAGGAAACATGTCTCTGGACCCCGAACTCGCCGCCGCGCTGGAGGCCAGGCTGGCGGCGCGGCCGCCGGCGACCGATCTGGCCGCCATGCGCGAAGGCTTCGCCGCGACCGGCGCGGCCCTGCCCCGGCCGGCGGTCGGCGCGGTCAGCGACCATCGGGTTTCGACCCCGGACGGCGAGGTTCCGGTGCGTCTCTATCGGCCCGACGGCCTGGCCCGCCCGCCCCTGCTGATCTTCCTGCACGGCGGCGGCTTCATGTTCGGCGATCTCGACAGCCATGAGGCCGCCTGCCAGCGCCTGGTCGTCGACGCCGGCTGCGCGGTGGCGGCGGTCGACTACCGCCTGGCGCCGGAGCATCCCTTCCCGGCCGGCCTCAACGATTGCGAGGCGGCGGTCACCTGGCTGCTCGACCAGGCCCGCGCCCTCGGCTTCGACGACACCCGCGTCGCCCTGGGCGGCGAGAGCGCCGGCGGCAACCTGGCCGCCGTGCTGGCCCGCAAGCTGGCCGCACGGCCGGGTGTGCGGCCGATGCTGCAGCTGCTGGTCCACCCGCTGGTCGACTTCCGCTTCCAGAGCCCGTCGATCACCGAGGTCCAGGTCCCCGGCATGGGCCGCGACGCCATGCTGATGATGAGCGCCCTCTACCTGGGCCAGACCGACAACGCGCACCCGGACGCCTCGCCGCTGCTGGCGGCGGATCTGGGCGGCGTGGCGCCGGCCATCGTCGTCACCGTCGAGGTCGATCCCCTGCGTGACGAGGGCGAGGCCTACGCCCTGAAGCTGGCCGCCGCCGGCGTCGAGACCACCGTGGTGCGGCTGCAGAGCCTGCCGCACGGCTTCATGTTCGAATCGACGGCCTTCCGCATCGTCGACGCGGCCTTCGACCGCATCGGAGCCCTGCTGCGGCGGGGTTTCGGCGCCGCGACCGCTCGACAGTCGGCTGTTTAGGGCCATAGGCTTGTGAGCATGAGCAAACGCCCGCCGGACGCCTCCCGACCGACCATGGAAGCGGTCGCCAAGCTGGCGGGCGTCTCGAAGATCACCGTCTCGCGGGCCCTGCGCGACAGCGACCTGGTGCGGCCCGAGCTGCGCGAGCGCATCCGCGAGGTGGCCCGCGCCGCCGGCTACCGGCTGAATCTCGCCGCCCGCTCCCTGCGCACCCGCCGCACCCAGATGATCGCCGTGGTCGTCGAAAAGCTGATCGCCTCGGACCGCCCCATCGCCGACCCGCTGCTGCTGCTGGCCATCGGCGGCCTGCTGGAGGTGCTGACCCCGGCCGGCTACGCCCTGCTGCTGACCACCAGCGACCACTTCCTGGAGTCCGACGCGGTCGGCGCCGATGGGGTGATCATGATCGGCGAGGGCGAGGGCGGCGAACGCGCGCGGCAGGTCGCCGAGCTGGGCCTGCCGACCGTCGTCTGGGGCGCGCCCCTGGGCGGGACGGAGGCCTGCTTCGTCGGCAGCGACAACCGCGAAGGCGGCCGGCTGGCCGCCCGCCATATGGTCGAGACCGGCCGCACCCGCATCCTGTTCCTCGGCGACATACGCCACCCGGAGGTCGCCGCCCGCCATGAAGGCGTGCGCGACGTGCTGGCCGCCGCCCCGGCCGCCCTGGTCGCCACGATTCCCTGCGAGTTCTCGCGCAGCGGCGGCGCGGACTCGGTGACCCAGGCCGTTGAGGGCGGCCTCGCCTTCGACGCCATCATCGCCAGCAGCGACTACATCGCCGCCGGCGCCTACCGGGTGCTGGCCGACCGGGGCATGGCCATGCCCGGCCAGGTCGCCGTGATCGGCTTCGACGACAACCCCGTGGCCGCCAACCATCAGCCGCCGCTCAGCTCCATCCGCCAGGACTGGGGCGCCGCCGGCCGCCTGCTCAGCACCACCATGCTGGACATGCTGGCCCATCCGGAGGCCGAGATCGCCGACACCGTGCTGCCAGTCGAGCTGGTGGTCCGCGAGACCTCGCGTCCCGCGCAAGACTGACGGCGTCACGTCAGCCGCTGGCGGAAGAAGCCGGACACCAGGCCATAGAGCTCACGGCTTTCCGGCAGGTCGGCGGTCATGTGAAAGGCGTGCCACAGGCCGTCGAACAGGACGAAGTCGGCCTCCGCCCCCGCCGCCAGCAGCCGCCGGTGCATGACCGACATCGAGCTGGCCGCGAAATCGCGGGTCGCGGTGATCAGCAGGCTGGGCGGAAACCGCGCCAGCACGTCCGGGTGGTCGCCGGGAAGCACCTCGGGGTCAGCCGGATCGGCCGGGCCGAAGTAGGGCATCCCCTTCAGCTCGCTGACACCGGCCGAGGGCGGATCGCCGGTCATCATCGGCGCCAGCCTGAGCAGGTCGCCGTCCAGCTCCATCCCCGTCGCATGCATCATCGCCGCCGCGCCCGGACGCGGCTCGCCCAGGCCCTGCAGCCGCGCCACGACCTGAGCGGTCAGAATGCCGCCGGCCGAACATCCGAAAAGGCCGATCTTCGATCCGGGACGGGTTTCGAGCAGCGCCCTGTAGACGGCGACGACATCCTCGGTCGCGGCCGGATACAGGTGCTCGGGCGCCATCCGGTAATCGATGGCGACCACGGTCATGCCCGAGACGGCGGCGATGGGAATCGCTTCGAGGAGCGCGCCCGGGCCGGCGCCCCAGGCGAAGCCGCCACCGTGCAGGCAGATCAGCACCGGGGCGTCCGGCGTCAGGACCGGCGCCTGGCCGGCCGGGGTGACGATCTCGACTGGCACGCCGCCGAGGGTCGCCGAAGCGACCTCGGCCGGGAACAGCTGGCGCATCTGGACCAGACGCTCGGCGTTCTCGGCGTCATAGAAGGCCCGGGCATGGAGTAGCGACTCGAAGGGCCGGGCGGCCGCCCTCACATGCGAATCGAAGGTGCGGCGCGCCTCGTCGCTGACCCAGCGGGCGAAGGGCGGCGGCGGCTGGCGGGCGTCGGCTTCAATCTTTGCGGTGGTCATGGACGTCTTCTGTTACCGATATCACTATCCTGACGCGAGATGGCGTGCTGTCAATACAGGCCTTGTCGGCCTGAATTGACATCGTGATCATTTCGTCTAGGTTCGGCTTCGACGGACGGGCGCAGACCCGACGGGGGAGACTCTCATGACCATCAAATCGCCCTATGCCCTGAGCGGCGTTCTCGCGGCCATCCTCGCCTTCGCGGCGCCCGTCGTGGCCCAGGCCCAGGACGCCGGGACGAATGCGGCCCCGCCGGCCGCCACCGCCGACGAGGACACCTCCGTCCTCGACGAGGTGCTGGTCACCGCCCGCCGCCGCGAAGAGAACCTGCAGGACGTGCCGCTGTCGGTGACGGCCTATTCGCCCGAGGCGCTGTCGCAGAAGCGGATCATGGACCGCACCGATCTCGCCAACTTCACCCCGTCGCTGATCAGCATCACCGGCGGCTATCCCAAGGAATTCGCCTTCTTCGCCCTGCGCGGCCAGGGGCCGGCCTTCGGCTCGACGCCGGGCGTGGTCAACTACTTCGCCGAGGTCGCCAATCCGATCACCGTCGACGGCCGCACCGGCACCTACTTCGACCTGGCCAGCGTCCAGGTCCTGGCAGGCCCGCAAGGCACGCTGTTCGGCAAGAACGCCACGGGCGGCAACATCCTGTTCGAACCGGCCCGGCCGACCAACGCCTTCACCGGCTACATCCAGGGCGAGGTCGGCAACCTCAACGACCGCCGCGCCGAGTTCGCCATCAATGTGCCGATCGTCGACGACCGCGTCCTGCTGCGCATCGCCGGCGAGCGCGGGGTCCGCGACGGCTACACCAAGGACGTCGGCCCCAGCTTCAAGGGCAAGGACTACGACGATCTCGACTACGGCGCGGTCCGCGCCAGCCTGACCATCCGCCCGACCGACAGGATCGAGCTCTACACGGTCGCCCGCTACTACAAGTCGGACAACCACGGCGGCGGCACGGTCATCAAGCAGTTCAACCCGACCGTCGGGGTGTCGGACGGCCTGCCGGCCCTGGCCGTCTTCCCGGGCCTGGCCACGGTGGTCGCCGAGCAGGACGCGCGCGGCCCGCGCAAGGTGTCCTACGACCTGAACCAGTTTTCCAAGACCGAGTACTGGCAGGTCCTCAACCAGGCCTCGATCGAGCTGACCGACAATCTGACGCTGAAGAACATCATCAGCTATTCGGAATACAAGCAGCGCTACGGCTACGACTACGACGGCACGCCCTACCCGATCGGCGGCCAGACCAGCCCCGATGGCCAGCTGACCCAGGCGCCCACCTACTTCACCGAAGAGCTGCAGCTGCAGGGCCAGGCCTTCGACGAGGCGCTGAACTTCACGGTCGGCGCCTACTACGACAAGCAGGACCTCAGCCAGAGCCAGGGCGGCCTGTTCACCACCTTCCCGCTGTCCTTCATCTTCGGCCCGATCCCTGCCCGCATCGACAACTTCAGCGAAAGCTCGGCCGTCTTCGCCCAGGGCACGCTGGATCTGGGCAAGGTCGGCCTGCCCGAGGGCCTCAGCCTGACCGGCGGCTACCGCTACACCTGGGACGAGACCTCGAACGAGACCCAGATCTTCGTCCTGCCCGTCACCAGCGGCACGGCGCAGTTCGAATACGGCAGCTACAACCTCAGCCTCGACTACGCGATCAACGACGACGTCCACGTCTATGCGACCATGCGCGACGCCTACAAGGCGGGCGGCGTCAACGGTCCCGTGCCGGCCGGCTCGAGCTTCCGCACCTTCCCGCCCGAGCGGCTGGAGGACATCGAACTGGGCCTGAAATCGCAGTTCGAACTGGGCGACATGGCCGTGCGCGCCAACCTGGCCGTCTATCGCGGCGAGTACACCGACATCCAGCGGACGACGACCGAGAACATCGGCGGCCTGCCGCTCAACGTCACCCGCAGCGCCGCCGAGGGCCGCATCCAGGGCGTCGAGTTCACCGGCGCCATCTCGCCGCTCGACGGCCTGACCTTGACCGGCAGCTACAGCTACACCGACGCCGAATACACCAGGATCGGGGCCGGCGGGGCCGGAGCGGTGCTGGCCGGCGCGGCCTTCCCCTACACCCCGAAGACCAAGTTCACCCTCGGCGTCTCCTATGAGCGGCAACTGGGCGAGATCGGCCGGCTCGACCTGTCGGCCAATCTGGCCAGCCAGAGCAGCTTCTCGACGGCCCAGAACAACACGGCCCGGGTCAAATACCTGCCGGGCTACGAGACCCTCAGCCTGCGCGCCGCCCTGCGCCAGGTCGGCGGCAAGCCGGTCGACATCGTCCTGTTCATGGCCAACGCCAGCGACGAACTCTACGCCTCGGGCATCGCCGATTTCTATAACCAGGGCGTCGGCGCGGTGACCTATACCTACGGCGAGCCGCGGACCTATGGTCTGCAGGTCCGTTACAGCTTCTAGGGTTCCTTCATGAGTACGCCCCGGCAACCACCGCTCGCCCTGACGGTCAGCGCCGAGGCGCGTAAAAGCCTGGACCCGATCCTCAACGCCGGATCGCCGCCCCGCTTGCCGTCCCTGGTCATGCAGGCCCTGGCCGCCCCGATGCAGCGGGGGATCGCCAAGCGACGGGGCCGGCAGGGGGTCACCGAGGTCAAGGGCAAGATGGCCGGCGTGCCGGTGCGCATCTTCACCCGTCAGGGCGTCGATGCCGCCACGGTCAGCCGTATGCTGATCAATGTGCACGGCGGCGGCTTCGAGATCGACGCCGGCTCGCTCAGCGAGACGATTCCCCTCGCTGCCCGCATGGAGGCCGTCGTCGTCGCCGTCCGCTATCGGCTGGCGCCCAAACATCCCTGGCCGGCGGCGGTCGACGACCTGCTGGCCGTCTATCGCGAAGCTCTGAAATCGCGGCCGCCGGAGCGCATCGCCGTCTACGGAACCTCGGCCGGCGCGGTGCTGACCAGCCAGTTCCTGGCGCGGCTCAAGGCCGAGGGCCTGCCGATGCCGGCGGCGGCCGGGGTGTTCTCCGGCTCGGCCGACTTTTCGCGGGTCGGCGACTGCGAGGCCTATCTGCCGCCGATCCTGTCGGGCGAGACCTCGATGCAGGTCGTGGCCGGCTACGTCGGCAAGGCCGATCGCACCGATCCCCTGCTGTCGCCGATCTACAGCGATCTTTCCGGCCTGCCGCCGACCCTGCTGCTGACCAGCACGCGCGACCAGCTGCTCAGCGGCACCGTCAACCTGCACCGCGCCCTGCGCCGGGCCGGGGTCGCCGCCGAACTGGAGGTCTACGACGGCCTGCCGCACGCCTTCTGGACCTGGGTCGATTGCCCCGAAACCGAAGACGCCTTCGACACCATGGCGTCCTTCTTCGAGCGGACGCTCAGCCGATAATCGTCGCGCTCAGGCGCGCAGGGCGACCAGTTGCGGCCGTTGCGGCTCCAGGCTGACACCGAGCGCCGCCGCGCTGGCCGCGACGGCCTCGAGCTGGGCCTGCAGCTCGACCACGCGGGCGCGGTAGAGGTCCAGGGTGCTCGCCACAAGCCGGGCCTGTCCGTCACGGTCGGCGACCGCCAGCAAATCGGCGATCTGAACGATCGTCAGCCCGGCCTGCCGCGCCTGGCCGATGTAGGCGAGGCGATCCAGCGCCCCCTGGTCGTAGCGGCGCAGGCCCCGGTCGTTCCGGCCGGTGCGGATCAGGCCCATGTCCTCGTAGAAGCGGATGGCGCGGCTGGTCATCCCGGTGCGGCGACGCGCCTCGCCGATGGCGACGCAGACGTCAGGCGCGGTCAGGGTGCGGACCGTCATCAGGCGGCGCGCCGGGCGGTGCGGGCGATGACGGTGGCGAACTCGTCCCACAGCGTCCGGTCGATCACATGGCCCATGTAGGGATAGAGGTGCAGCTCCGCGGTCTTGATCCGCCGGGCCAGCTCGAGGGCGGCCTCCACCGTGACCAGCCGGTCGGCGCGGCCGTGGAAGATGGCGACCGGCAGGGTCAGGCGCTCCAGCCGCTCGCGCCAGTCGCCGGCCGAGATCATGGCGGCCGACTGGCGGATCGCCCCGTCCATGCGGTCGCAACGGTCGACGGCCAGGGTCGCCAGCTCCGTATGCCAGTCGAGTTCGAAGGGGCTGTCGGTCGAGGCGGCGACGCGGGCGCCCTCGATCAGGGCGTCGATCTTGCCTTGCCGATCCGGGGACGGCTTGCCGGAGCCGGCGGCCTGGGTCTCGACGATGATGCGTTCGCGGAGCTCTTCGGAGACGAATTCGATGGCGAAGGCGGGGGCGGTGTAAAAGAGCCCCAGCGACCGGACCCGCTCGGGAAAGGTCATGGCCATGTGCTGGGCGATGGCCCCGCCCATCGACTGGCCGACGATATGGGCCGAGGCGATCCCCAGCTGGTCGAGCACGCGGCAGACGTCGCCGGCCATGTCGTCCAGCGTGTAGCAGGGCCCCAGCTGGTCCGGTGTTCCCATCTGCTGAGACAGGCCGACGTCGCGGTTGTCGAGGCGGATGACCCGGAAGCCCTTGCCGACCAGGGCGTCCACAAAGCCGCCGCGCCAGGCGACCATCTGGGCGCTCAGGCCCTCGATGAGCACCAGCGGCTCGCCCGTTTCCGGGCCCGTCGTGTCGAAATGGATGTGCGGGTCGGACATGCGGCTTCCTAGCGGACGGACTTGATGAAGATGACGACGACCCCGGCCAGCAGGGCCATGACCGAGCCGAAGATGAACAGCGAGGGGTAGCCAAAGCCGGCGATCAGGGCCCCGGCGATGAGCGGCGCGCCGATCTGCGGCCCGGAGGTCGCCACCGCCAGGATGGCCATGTCGCGGCCCTCGGCGTTGCGGTCGGGCAGGACCAGCGACATCAGCGCCAGGTCGACCGACAGATAGGCCCCGAACAGCAGGCCGGTCAGGGCCTGCATCGCCACCATGCCGCCCCAGGTCGGGCTGAGCACCGGGATCAGGAAGGCGAGGCCCAGGCCGATGGAGCTGGTCCAGACGAACAGCTTGGGCCGCCCGACCTTGTCGGACAGCCAGCCGGCCAGGGCGGCGCTGATCACGCAGCCGAGCATCTGGATCGAGATCAGCACGCTGATGGCCACCTGCACGGTCATGCCGTGCAGGTGCTCGACGCCGATATGGTCCTGCAGGATGTAGAAGCTGTAGCCGGTGACGCTGAAGAAGCTGAAGAACATGAAGGCCCGGCCGCCGAAGGCCAGGGTGAAGTCGAGGCTGCGGAAGCTGGCCACGAAGCCGAGCATCCGCCGCGCCAGCGGGGTGTTTTCCACCGCCGGCCGCTCGCGCGGGGCGGCCGGCGCCTCGCGCGCGAACCAGGCCAGGCCCGCCGTCGCCAGGATCAGGAAACCGGCGAGAAAAGCGTAGGAGACCGGCACGCTGGCCCGGGCCGCGACATTGACCCCGAAGACGACGCCGACCGGCATGCCGAGCGCGATGACGGCCGAGCCCATCCCCCGGCGCTCGACCGGCACCCGGTCCGGCAGGATGGCGGTCAGGGCGCCCTGGTAGTAGTTGGCCGAGAACCACAGGGCCGAATAGAGGACCAGC
>JAQGIK010000186.1 GCA_028291265.1 Caulobacter sp.
ATCGGCATTGACCTCGGCACCACCAACTCGTGCGTCGCCATCATGGACGGCAAGACCCCCAAGGTCATCGAGAACGCCGAAGGCTCGCGCACCACCCCCTCGGTGGTCGGTATCCAGGAAGACGGCGAACGCATCGTCGGCCAGCCGGCCAAGCGCCAGGCGGTGACCAACCCGACCAACACCTTCTTCGCCATCAAGCGGCTGATCGGCCGCCAGTACAACGACCCGGTCGTGGCCAAAGACAAGGACATGGTCCCCTACGAGATCGTCGCGGGCCCGGGCGGCGCCGCCTACGTCCGCAGCCACGGCAAGGACTACTCGCCGCAACAGATCAGCGCCTTCACCCTGATCAAGATGAAGGAAGCCGCCGAGCAGCACCTCGGCGAGACCGTCACCAAGGCGGTGATCACGGTCCCGGCCTACTTCAACGACGCCCAGCGTCAGGCGACCAAGGACGCCGGCAAGATCGCCGGCCTGGAAGTCCTGCGCATCATCAACGAGCCGACCGCGGCCGCCCTGGCCTACGGCCTGGAAAAGAACGAAGGCAAGAAGATCGCCGTCTACGACCTCGGCGGCGGCACCTTCGACGTCTCGATCCTGGAGATCGGCGACGGCGTCTTCGAGGTGAAGTCGACCAACGGCGACACCTTCCTCGGCGGTGAAGACTTCGACATGCGCGTCGTCGACTACCTGGCCGACGAGTTCAAGAAGGAAACCAGCACCGACCTGCGCAAGGACAAGCTGGCCCTGCAGCGCCTGAAGGAAGAGGCCGAGAAGGCCAAGAAGGAACTCAGCAGCGTCACCCAGTACGAGGTGAACCTGCCCTTCATCAGCATGAACGCCTCGGGCCCGCTGCACCTCAACATCAAGCTGACCCGCGCCAAACTCGAGGCTCTCGTCGAGGACCTGGTCGCCAAGACCATCGGCCCCTGCGAACAGGCCCTGAAGGACGCCGGTCTGAAGAAGACCGACATCGACGAAGTGGTCCTGGTCGGCGGCATGACCCGCATGCCCAAGGTCATCGAGGCGGTGAAGGAGTTCTTCGGCCGTGAACCCCACAAGGGCGTCAACCCGGACGAGGTGGTCGCCCTCGGCGCCGCCGTCCAGGCCGGTGTTCTGCAAGGCGACGTCAAGGACGTGCTGCTGCTCGACGTCACCCCCCTGACCCTGGGCATCGAGACGCTGGGCGGCGTGTTCACCCCGCTGATCGAACGCAACACCACCATCCCGACCAAGAAGGGCCAGACCTTCTCGACCGCCGACGACAACCAGTCGGCCGTGACGATCCGGGTCTTCCAGGGCGAGCGGCCGATGGCCGGCGACAACAAGATCCTCGGCCAGTTCGACCTGGCCGGCATCCCGCCGGCCCCGCGCGGCGTGCCGCAAATCGAGGTCACCTTCGACATCGACGCCAACGGCATCGTCCACGTCACCGCCAAGGACAAGGCGACCAACAAGGAACAGGCCATTCGCATCCAGGCGAACGGCGGCCTGTCGGACGCCGACATCGAGAAGATGGTCCAGGAAGCGGAGTCGAACAAAGCCGACGACGACAAGCGCAAGGCCGCCGTGGAAGCCAAGAACCAGGCTGACGCGGTGATCCACTCCTCCGAAAAGGCCCTCGCCGAGCACGGCGACAAGGTCGGCCCGGACGAGAAGGCCGCCATCGAGACGGCCCTGGCCGACCTCAAGGCCGTGGTCGACGGCGAAGACGCCGAGGACATCGCCGCCAAGACCCAGGCGCTGATCCAGGCGTCGATGAAGCTCGGCGAGGCCATGTACAAGGCCCAGCAGGGTGAAACCGCCGAAGGGGGCGACGCCGCTCCCGAGGCCACGGACGAAAGCGTCGTCGACGCCGAGTTCGAAGAGGTCGACGACGACAAGAAGTCGGCGTGACAATGCGCCCCATCGCGCAGGCGGCCCAAGTGCGGCACAACCCGATCCGGGGAGCGTCGCCGCCGCCTTCGCGAACGCACGCAGAAGTCCCGTCCCGCATCGCCGTCTCCCACAAGGAGAATGGGCTTGAAGCGGGACGGGATACTTCCCATCTCCAAACATTGACGCTCGGATAGCTTAAGCCGCCATGCGCGACTACTACGACATCCTTGGCGTGACCCGTGGCGCCGACGACGCGGCGCTGAAGTCAGCCTTCCGCAAGCAGGCCATGGAGCACCATCCGGACCGCAATGGCGGCTGCGAGGACGCTTCGGCCCGCTTCAAGGAAATCAACGAGGCCTATTCGGTCCTCTCCGACGCCCAGAAGCGCGCCGCCTACGACCGCTTCGGCCACGCCGGGGTCAACGGCATGAACGGCGGCGGCGGTGGCGGCCAAGGCTTCCACGACGTCAACGACATCTTCAGCGAGGTGTTCGGCGACGCCTTCGGGGAAATGTTCGGCGGCCGTGGCGGCCGTCAGCGCTCCAACGGCCCGGCCCGCGGCGCCGACCTGCGCTACGACCTGGAAATCAGCCTGGAGGAGGCCTACGCGGGCTCCGAGAAGGAGATCAAGGTTCCCTCCTCGATCACCTGCGAGACCTGCGAAGGCTCGGGCGCCAAGCCCGGCACCAGCCCGACCGTCTGCGGCAGCTGCGGCGGCGCCGGCCGGGTGCGCGCCACGCAAGGCTTCTTCTCGATCGAGCGCGCCTGCCCCCGCTGCGGCGGCTCGGGCAAGATGATCATGGACCCGTGCAAGACCTGCCACGGGGCCGGCCTGGTCCGCAAGGAACGCGCCCTCTCCGTCCGCATCCCGGCCGGGGTCGACGACGGAGCCCGCATCCGCCTGGCGGGCGAGGGCGATGCCGGCCAGCGCGGCGGCCCGCGCGGCGACCTCTACATCTTCCTGTCGGTCACCCCGCACGAGCTGTTCGAGCGCGACGGCCTGGACCTGCTCTGCACCGTGCCGGTGCCGATGGCCACGGCTGTGCTCGGCGGCGACATCGAGGCCCCCTGCCTGACCGGCGGCGAGAAGTGCGATGGCCAGTGCAAGATGACCGTCAAGGTCCCCGAGGGGGTCCAGACCGGCAAGACCGTGCGTCTCAAAGGTCGGGGCATGCCGTCCCTGCGCTCGCGCGAGCGCGGCGACCTGGTCGTCGAGCTCTACATCGAGACGCCGACCCAGCTCAGCCAGCGCCAGCGCGAGCTGATGCGCGAGTTCGCCGACCTGACGGCCGAGTCCCAGCACCCCAAATCCGCCAACTTCGTAGGCAAGGCTAAGCGCTTCTGGTCGAACGTCACGGGCGGCTGAAGCGAGACAGCGATGCGTTGGCGCCGGTTTCGGCGCCCGTCGAGCGTCATGCAGAAAGCTGTTCGTGACTGACCGGGGCGTCAAAAGGGTCTAGAGACCCTTCCCTTGTTAGTGATTGGCGCGGCCGGACGGGCTCCTGCGCCCCAAGAGTGTCCGGAGCCGTCCATGCTACGCGCCTTTCCCGCCCTTCGCCCGCTGCTGCTGTCGCTGAGCCTGCTGACGGCCAGCGTCGTCACGGTCCTGGCCGTGGCCCCGCCGGCCCAGGCCCAGTCCTGGCGCACCCACAAGGACAGCAAGTACGGCTACCGCGTCGAATTCCCCGGCGTGCCCAGCCAGAGCCAGGAAACCACCCCGGCCGGCGCCGAGATCGACATCGCCGCCCTCGAGGCCGGCACCACCGGCAAGTTCATGGTCGTCTCGACCAGCGGCGTCGCCACCGACGCCCGGGCCGCCATCGACGCCGGCGCCGCCGCCATCCTCGAGTCCAGCAAGGGCGAGGTGGTCTCCAGGGCCGACCTGACCGTCGACGGGGCCCCGGCCCGCGACCTGACCCTGCAGCTGAAGGACAAGGGCATCGCCATGCGCATCCGCCTGGTCGTGCAGGGCGACAAGTTCTTCCAGGTCATGGCCGTCGGCTTCATCGACACGCCGCTGGAAGGCTCCGAACGCTTCATCAACAGCTTCCGCCTGGTCGCGCCGCCGGTCCCGGCCGCCCCGACCGCGCCGGGAACCATGGCCCCGGTCGCGGATAACTAGGCGATGGATCCTGAGTTTCGATTTGCCGGCATGACGACCCTTGAGCGGCTTCTCGATGCCGATCTTCTGGAGGCCTTCGATGCCGCTGTCGCGGCTCGCGACCGTGATCGCCTCACCGAAATTCTGATCGATGTGGGAATGAAGGAGCAGGCCTTCACGACCATCAACACGATTCTGGCCAATCCAGCGCCATATGGATACCGGCGCTAGAGGCAGCATTTGGCCCTGTCGATTCAGCGTCCGTATCGATAGGTTCCCCCCGATGAACGCCCCCGTTACCCCGCCGGACGCCCCCTTGAGCGCTTCTGGCGCCACGCCCGTCATGGCGCAGTATTTCGAAGCCAAGGCCCGTCAGCCCGACGCCCTGGTCTTCTTCCGCATGGGCGACTTCTACGAGTTGTTTTTCGACGACGCGATTCGGGCCGCCGCCGCCCTCGGCATCAGCCAGACCTTCCGGGGCAACCACAACGGCCAGCCCATTCCCATGGCCGGGGTGCCGGTCCACGCCGCCGAGGCCTATCTGGCCAAGCTGATCCGCAGCGGCTTCAAGGTCGCCGTCTGCGAGCAGATGGAAGACCCGGCCGAGGCCAGGAAACGCGGGTCGAAGTCCATCGTCCGCCGCGACGTGGTGCGGATCATCACCCCGGGCACCCTGACCGAAGACAGCCTGCTCGACAGCCGGGGCGCCAACCGCCTCGCCGCCATAGCCTTAAGGGCCGGCCAGGCGGCGGTGGCCAGCGTCGAACTCAGCACCGGGGCCGTCGAAAGCCTGCTGCTGGCGCCCAGCGGCCTGGCCGCCGCCCTGGCCGCGCTGAGCCCCTCCGAGATCCTCGTCCCCGATCGCCTGTTCGCCGACGAGCACATCGCCGCCGCCCTGAAGATGGTCGGGGGTCTCGTCCAGCCCATGGCCCAGGCCCTGGCCGAGCCCTCGGCCAGCGAGGCGCGGGTCAAGCGGCTCTACGGGGTCGAGACCCTCGACGGCTTCGGCGGCCTGGCCGGGGCCGAGATCTCGGCGCTGGGCCTGATCGCCGCCCATCTGGAGGTGACCCAGGCCGGCCGCCTGCCGGCCCTGTCGCCGCCGCGCCGGGCCGGCGAGGCCGACGTCATGGCCATCGACCCGGCCACCCGAACCAGCCTGGAAATCGAGAAGACCACCGGCGGCCAGCGCGACGGCAGCCTGCTCGGCGCCATCGACCGCACCATCACCGCGCCGGGCTCGCGCCTGCTGGCCGAGCGGCTGGCCCGGCCGCTGCTCGACCCGGCCCGTATCGAGGCGCGGCTCGACGCCGTGCAATGGTTCCTCGAACGCCGCCAGCTGCGCGAGGATGTCCGCGACCAGCTGCGCCGGGCCGGCGACATGGCCCGCGCCCTCTCGCGCCTGGCGCTCGGCCGCGGCGGCCCGCGCGATCTCGGCTGCCTGCGCGACGGCCTCAAGGTCGGCGAAATCCTGGCCGGTCTTGCCTCCGGCGACGTGCTCGGCGGCCCGCCGGCCGAGATCGAGGCGGCCCTGGTCGCCATCTCGCCGAGCAACTCCATCGACCTCTCCGGCCTGCTGGCCGGCCTGGAAGCGGGCCTCGGCCCCGACCTGCCAGCCCAGGCCCGCGATGGCGGCTATGTGGCCGAAGGCATCCGGCCCGAGCTCGACCAGGCCCGCTCACTGCGCGACGATTCCCGCCGGGTGATCGCCGGCCTCGAAACCCGCCTCGCCACCGACAGCGGCGTGCCGCTGAAGATCCGCCATAACGCCGTGCTCGGCTATTTCGTGGAGACCACCGCGAACAAGGCCGATCCCCTGTTCCACCACCCACACAACACCGTCTTTATCCATCGCCAGACCCTGGCCAATCAGGTGCGCTTCACCACCGTCGAACTGGCCGACCTCGACGCCCGCATCGCCCAGGCCGGCGAACGGGCCCTGGCCATCGAGGTGCAGACCTTCGAGGCCTGGCGCGACCAGGCCGTCGCCCTGGCCGAACCGCTGCGCGCCGCCGCCGCCGGCCTCGCCGCCCTCGACGTCGCCACCGGCCTCGCCGAATGGGCCGAGGACGCCAACGCCTCCCGCCCGGTGGTCGACAAATCCCTCTGCTTCGACGCCAAGGCCGCCCGCCACCCCGTGGTCGAGGCGGCTGTCAAACGGGCCGGCGATCCCTTCACCCCCAACGACTGCTGTCTCGACGGGTCTGGCGAGAACGGCGCCCGCCTCAGCATCGTCACCGGCCCCAACATGGCCGGTAAATCCACCTTCCTGCGCCAGAACGCCCTACTGGCGGTGCTGGCCCAGGCCGGCAGCTACGTGCCCGCGGCCTCCCTGACCCTCGGCGTCGTCGACCGGCTGTTCAGCCGCGTCGGGGCCGGCGACGACCTGGCCCGCGGCCGCTCGACCTTCATGGCCGAGATGGTCGAGACCGCCTACATCCTCACCCAGGCAACCCCGCGCAGCTTCGTCATCCTCGACGATATCGGCCGGGGCACGGCCACCTGGGACGGCCTGGCCATCGCCTGGGCCTGCGCCGAGGCCCTGCACGACACCAACCGCTCCCGCGCCCTGTTCGCGACCCACTACCACGAGCTGGCCACCCTCGAGGGCCG
Source organism: Caulobacter sp. (assembly GCA_028291265.1). Lineage (GTDB taxonomy): Bacteria > Pseudomonadota > Alphaproteobacteria > Caulobacterales > Caulobacteraceae > Caulobacter. The sequence continues at coordinate 6,590 of JAQGIK010000186.1, forward strand.
CCTGGCCCACGTCTCAAACCTCAGCCTGCGGGCCAAGGAATGGAACGGCGACCTTGTCTTCCTGCACGAATGCGGCCCCGGCCCGGCCGACCGGTCATACGGCGTCCAGGTCGCCAAGCTGGCCGGGGTGCCTCCGGCCGTGGTGGTGCGGGCCCGCGAGGTGCTGGAACGGCTGGAGACCGAAAGCCACAGCCCGGCCCGGCTGGAAGGCCTGCCGCTGTTCGAGATGGCCGCCCCGGCGCCGGTGCAGAAGTGGGGACCGAGCCCCGCCGAAGAGGCGCTCAAGGCGCTGGAGCCGGACGGCATGAGCCCGCGCGAGGCGTTGGAGGCGCTGTACCGGCTGAAGGGCCTGACCTAGTCCCGGCGGGCGTGCGACAAGATCAGCATCTGGTTCACCGTCACCGTCTTCAATCGGCCTTCAACGATGAGCATTCGGACGGAGGTCGAATCGAGCGAAGCCTCCAGACACTCGCCGTAGACTCCCGGTGGCGGATCGCAGCGTTCGATGCCCCCCACCATGCCCCAGTCCTCCGGCTTCAGGGCGTTGAGGTCCACAATTCGCTTGCGGCACTTGTCCGCCGCGTCCTCGTGAACGCACTCCAGAGCGAAGGCCGGTGACCCCGACGCCGCGCCCGCGAAGACCTGGTTGAGCCGGTAGACACCGTTGAAGGCCGTCTCCATATCGGGCGCCGAGAAGAACACCTGCTTGGGGATCCTCTTGCAGCTCGGCCCGCGGGGCGGAGGCTTTTCACCGTAGACGACATCGTCGAAGACGCCCTGCGGCGGCGCGATGACCGCATACTGGCTGCTGGCCGTGAAACCGCTGGCGTGCACCCGGGTGTCAGCTCCAGTCCCCGGTTCGCCGGTCGGTTCGAACTCCATGACCAGAACATCGAAGCGGCACAGTCCCGGTGCCTCGGTGTTCCGGGGTTCGGTCTCAAACCACATGTCGGTCAGCGGCATGACCGGCTTTTCGTCGGTCAGCGGCCGAACCTCCGGACCACTCGGTTTGATGATGTCGGCCAGCTGGCCCAGCACCTCGCGCTCGACCCGCGCGGCCGGGGCGCGGCGGACTTCGTACTTGCTGATCGACTCCGCGGCCCAGGCCGGGCCGCCCAGCAGGGCCGACAGGGCGATGGTGGCGACAGCGATCAATCGCATGGCAATTCCCCCGATCGGGAGACAATCCGGCGGTGACGGCGGCTTGGCAAGGCTCGCCGCATTGCACACCGTCGTTCCACAGCGCACATAAGACCCATGCCGCCGCGCCTCAAACCAACCCGCCTCGAACATGTCGTCGATGGCGAAGCCCTGCGCGCGCGCCTCTCCGCCGCCGCCCTCGACGCGGCAGGCGACGAGCCCGAGCAGCGGCGCCGGGCGCTGGAAATCCTCAAGCAGGCGCTGTTCCGGGGGCGGATGATCGCCAAGGAGCGGCTGGAGAACGGGGCCGGCGGGGTCGAGACCGCCCGGCTGCTGTGCGGCGTCACCGACGAGGTGATCACCGCCCTCTTCGACTTCACCACCGTCCATGTGTTCCGGGCCCGCAACCCGACCGAGGGCGAGCGGCTCTGCCTGCTGGCGGTCGGCGGCTACGGCCGGGCCGTGCTCAGCCCGTTCAGCGACATCGACTTGCTGTTCCTGCGGCCCTGGAAGCAGACGGCCCACGCCGAGAGCGTCATCGAATACATGCTCTATGCCCTGTGGGACCTCGGCTTCAAGGTCGGCCACGCCAGCCGCACCATCGAAGAATGCATCAAGCTCTCCAAGGACGACTTCACCATCCGCACCTCCCTTCTGGAGGCGCGCAAGCTGAGCGGCGACGAGCAGCTGGCTGCCGACCTGCGCAAGCGGTTCCTGAACGAGGTGATGCGCGGCACCGGCCCCGAGTTCGTCGCCGCCAAGCTCAAGGAACGCGACGAGCGCCACGCCCGGGCCGGGGCCAGCCGCTACATGGTCGAGCCCAACGTCAAGGAGGGCAAAGGCGGCCTGCGCGACCTGCACACCCTGATGTGGATCGCCGAGTACCTGTACCCCGTCGACCGGCCGACCGACATCTTCCGCCTGCCCCACTTCCATCCCAGGGAAGTCCGCGCCTTCACCCGGGCTTTTGATTTCCTGCATGCGGTACGGGCCCATCTGCACTTCACCACCGGCCGGCCCGAAGAGCGGCTGACCTTCGATGTGCAGCCCGAACTGGCCCGTCGCATGGGCTATGGCGACCGGGCCGACAATCCGGCCGTCGAGCGCTTCATGCGCCACTATTTCCTGATCGCCCGCGAGGTCGGCGCCCTGACCCGCGCCTTCTCGGCCAAGCTGGAGGCCGAGCACCTCAAGCAGGAACCCAAGGGCCTGTCCCGCTTCCTGCCCGGCCGCAGCAAGATCAAGCGCCGCGAGCTCGACTACCCGGGCTTCCATGAGGAGAACGGCCGCCTCAACATCGACAACGCAGGCGTCTTCAGCCGCGACCCCGTGGACATGATCCGCATGTTCCGCATCGCCGATGTGCTGAACCTCGACCTGCACCCCGACGCCTTCACGGCCGCCACCCGCTCCCTGCCCTTAATTGGCAGCAAGCTGCGGCGCGATCCCGATGCGGTGGAGGCCTTCCTCGACATCCTGGCGCGGGGCAAGAAGCCCTACCGGACGCTGACCTTGATGAACGAGGCCGGGGTGCTGGGCCGCTTCCTGCCGGAGTTCGGCCGGATCGTCGCCCAGATGCAGTTCAACATGTACCACTCCTACACTGTCGACGAGCACACCCTGCGGGCCATCGGCATCATCAACGACATCGAGCACGGCCGGCTGGAGGAGGACCATCCGCTGGCCACCTCGATCATGCCGCTGATCGACGACCGCGAGGCGCTGTTCCTGGCCATGATCCTGCACGACACGGGCAAGGGCGGGGTCGGCGGCCAGGAGAAGGCCGGGGCCCGGTCGGCGCGGCAGGCCTGCGAGCGGCTGGGCGTCGAGCGCGGCAAGATCGAACTGGTCGCCAGGCTGGTCGAGCATCACCTGGTGATGAGCGACTTCGCCCAGAAGCGCGACGTCGCCGACCCGGCCACCATCGCGGCCTTCGCCCGCATCGTCGAAAACCCCGAGCGCATGCGCCTGCTGCTGGTGCTGACCGTCGCCGACATCCGCGCCGTCGGCCCGGGCGTCTGGAACGCCTGGAACGGCCGGCAGCGGCGCGTGCTCTCTGACGGGGCCGAGGCCATCTTCCGGGGCGGCCGCTCGAGCGATCCCGCCGCCGCCGCCCAGCGCCACCAGGAGGCCGCCGCTCGCGAGGCCCGCGCCGCGCTCGCCGCCGCCCACCCCGGGACGGACGAATGGGCCGCCACCATGGAAGACGCCTACTTCAGCGCCTTCACCACCGCCGAGGTGGCCGAGCATGCCGCCCTCGTGGTGCGGGCCGGGATCCAGGGCGGAGCCGCCGCCGGCGGCCGCATCCGCACCGACCGCAACACCGCCGAACTGGTCGTCGCCGCCAAGGACCGGCGCGGCCTGTTCGCCGACCTCGCCGCCGCCCTGTCGGGCCTGGGCGGCAACGTGCTCGGCGCGCGGGTGTTCACCTCGCAGTCGGGCCAGGCGCTCGACGTCTTCCAGGTGCAGGACGCCTCCGGCGCCCCCTACGGCGCCGACAACCCCCGCTCCCTGCGCCGCCTCGCCGATGCGCTGGAAGCCGCCGGCCGCGGCGAAGGCGTCCGGCCGGAAAGCCGCCGCAGCGACCATGGCCGCACCGCCGCCTTCTCCATCGTGCCGACCGTGATGCTCGACAACGAGGCCTCGACCGAGGCCACCGTCGTCGAGGCGTCCGGCCGCGACCGGCCGGGGCTGCTGCATTCGCTGGCCCGGGCGATCTCCGAACAGGGGCTGAGCATCATCTCGGCCCACATCGACAGCTACGGCGAGCGGGCGGTGGACGCCTTCTATGTCCAGACGGCCGCCGGCCATAAGGTCATCGACCCGCGCAAGCAGGCGGCCCTGAAGGAAGACCTGATGGCCGTGCTGGAAGCCGAGGAGACCGGCGCGGCCGGCAAGGCCAGGCCGAGGCTGCAACGGGCCCGGGCGAGCATCGGGCGTTAGCCGGGCGCCTGCGCCAAATCACCACCGAACCTCCGCTTGACCCTCCGACTCCGCGAGCGCAGAAGCGCGGCGTGAGCGACGAAAGCCTGCCTCCCCCGACCCCGGATTCCCAGACCACGCCCAAGGTCCCCCCGGACCCCAGGCGCCCGGGACTGATCAAGTCCTCGCTGATCTTTTCCGGCCTGACCCTGGTCAGCCGCTTCATGGGCCTGGCCCGCGACCTGGTCATCACCGCCCGGCTGGGGGCCAGCCAGACCATCGCCGCCGACGCCTACTACACGGCCCTGAGCTTCCCCAACCTGTTCCGCCGCATCTTCGCCGAGGGCGCCTTCGCGGCCGCCTTCGTGCCGGCCTACAGTCGCAAGCTGGCGGCGGAAGGCGAGCGCAGCGCCGACGAGCTGGCCGTCGACGGCATGGCCGCCCTGGCCGCCGCCACCATCCTGCTGACCCTGGTCTGCCAGATCTCGATGCCGTGGCTGATGTTCGTCATCAACCCGGGCTACGCCGACGAGCCGGAGAAGTTCAAGCTCGCCTGGATGCTGACCATCGTCACCATGCCCTACCTGCCGTGCATGGCGATCACCGCATTGCTGTCCGGCGTCCTCAACGCCCGGGGCCGGTTCATCCTGTCGGGCGCCGCGCCGACCGTGCTCAACGCGGTCATGCTGCTGGCCGTCATCCCGCAGAAGAGCCCGGAGATGTCGGCCTGGGCCGCCAGCTTCGCGGTCATCGTCGCCGGGGTGCTGCAGGCCGGCCTGCTGTGGTGGGGCGCGCGCAAGTCCGGCGCCCATCTGAGGCTGGTCTGGCCGCGCCTGACCCCCGACGTCAAGGCCCTGGTGCTGCTGGCCATTCCGGGGGCCATCGCCGCCAGCGTCACCCAGATCAACATCTTCATCTCCGGGGTGCTGGCCAGCCAGATGACCGGGGCCCGCTCCTGGCTGACCGTCGCCGACCGCCTCTACCAGCTGCCGCTCGGCATGGTCGGGGTGGCCATCGGCGTGGCCCTGCTGCCGCGCCTGTCGCAGGCGCTCGGCCGCAAGGACGCCAAGGACGCCCAGGAAAGCACCGACCTGGCCATCGTCGCCTCCCTGGCCCTGGCGCTGCCCGCCGCCGCCGGCATGATGGCCGTGCCCCACTACCTGATCGACGGCCTGTTCACCCGCGGCGCCTTCACCGCCTTCGACGCCCAGCAGACGGCCCTGGCCCTGTTCCACTACGGCTGGGGGACGCCCGCCTTCATCCTGGCCCGGGTGCTGTCGCCGGTCTTCTTCGCCCGCCAGGACACCAAGGCGCCGATGCGCTTCGCCATCATCTCGGTGGTCATCAACATCGTGCTCGGCGTCGCCCTGTTCCACTGGATCGGCTTCCAGGGCATCGCCGCCGCCACCGCCGTGGCCAGCTGGGTCAACGTCGGCCAGATGGTCTGGACCCTGCACAAACGCGGCGACTACCGGCCCAGCAAGCAGGCCTGGGGCAAGATCGCCCGCGTCGCCCTCGCCAGCCTCATCCTCGGCGTCCTGCTGGTCTTCGCCGGCCTCAACCGGGCCGTCATCGAGGCCCCGCTGGCCGGCTTCGATCTCGCCGGCCTCGGCCCCAAGGAGATCGGCATCCTCGGCCTCTTCGTCGTCGCCTCGCTGGTCTATCCGGTCCTGGTGCTGGGCACGGGCGGCATGACCCTGGCCGAGATCAAGGCCCTCGTCAGGCGTCGCCCGGCGGCCTAGGCTGATCCTCAAGGATCGGAGAGCGCCCCATGCGGTCGATCACCCTGACCGTCGCCCTGCTGCTGACCCTGTTCGCCCTCCCGGCCGAAGCGGCCAGGCGGCCAGAGCCGGGATGGCCCAACGTCAGCCTGACCGTCGACCCTTCGACCGTCTCTCTGACCATCCACAATTTCGGCGGCCTGCCGATCGAGATCATCGACGAGGATTTCGACGGCAAGAGCATGCCCGACTTCGGACTGTCGATCCGGGTCAGGGACGCCGACGGGACCCTGTTGCAGAGCCAACCGTCGGCCGAGGGTTGGTGGACGCCGTCGGCCATGGTCTCGACCCTGTATCCAGCCAACAAGCCGCCGCTTCGCACCCTGCGGGCCCGCGAGCGGATCGATGTGTCCATCGCCCCGTCCCAGCTGCTGACCGGCTTTCCCGGTCCGAGGCCGACCAGCGGGACCTGCGCCTTCCAGGTCCACGCCATCGTCTCGACCTGGCCGTCCTACATGCTGAGCAGTTCGCCCGGCCCGATGGGGCAACTGTCGGGGTGGGTCAAAGCCCCCTGCGCCGACCTGTTCACGCCCGCCTGATCTTGCCTCCCGGCGCTCGCTCGCCTATTGGCGTGGCCATGGTCACGTTCCAGCCCTTGCTCCGTTTTGGGCGCCGATGGCGCCGCGCCTGATCGCCCGCTAGAGCCCCTCGCGCGGACCAAACCCGCGCGCCGACCGACCTGACACTTCGAGTATCCCCATGACCGACCAAGCTCCCGCCCAATACGCCGGCCCGCAACGGGTGCTGTCCGGCGTCCAGCCGTCCGGCGCCCTGCACCTGGGCAACTACCTCGGCGCCCTGGTGAAGTTCGCCCGGCTGCAGCACGAGACCGACACCTTCATCTTCGTCGCCGACATGCACGCCATCACGGTGTGGCAGGAGCCGGCCCTGCTGGCCAACCAGACCCGCGAGATCACCGCCGCCTACCTGGCCTCGGGCCTCGACCCCGCCAAGGCCACCATCTTCCCGCAGTCGGCGGTGCCCGAGCACGCCGAGCTGGCCTGGGTGTTCAACTGTGTCGCCCGCCTCGGCTGGCTCGACAAGATGACCCAGTTCAAGGAGAAGAGCGGCAAGCACAAGGAGCGCTCGAGCGTCGGCCTCTACACCTATCCGGTGCTGCAGGCCGCCGACATCCTGATCTACAAGTCGACCCATGTGCCGGTCGGCGAAGACCAGAAGCAGCACCTCGAACTGGCCCGCAACATCGCCCAGAAGTTCAACCACGACTTCAGCGCGCCCGGCTACTTTCCCTTGCCCGAACCCCTGATCCAGGGGCCCGGCGCGCGGATCATGAGCCTGCGGGACGGCTTGGCCAAGATGAGCAAGTCCGACCCCTCGGACCTGTCGCGCATCAACCTGACCGACGACGCCGACACCATCGCCGCCAAGGTCCGCAAGGCCAAGTCCGACCCCAACCCCCTGCCGGCGACGGTCGAGGAACTGAAGGACCGCCCCGAGGCCGACAACCTGGTCGGCATCTATGCGGCCCTGTCGGGGACGACCAAGGAGGCCGTGCTCGGCGACTTCGGCGGCCAGGGCTTCGGGGCCTTCAAGCCGGCGCTGGCCGACCTCGCCGTCGCCTCACTGGGGCCGGTCAGCGAGGCCATGCGCCGCTATCTCGCCGACCCGGCCGAGATCGACCGCATCCTCGCCGCCGGCGCCGCCAAGGCCCGCGAAGCCGCCGCCCCGACGGTGGCCGAGGTCAAGAAGATGGTGGGGTTCTGGGGGGCCTGACGGCGCCCCTTTCCCATTTTGATCAATTGATAGAATTTCCGCGCCTGATTGATTGACCCGAAATACAACTCAGAGTCACACTCCAGTTCATCTCTGGAGGAGGGACTCATCATGGGCCACATGCTCAGCCTATCGGCCGCCGACAAACGGCCCGCCGCCGAGTGGCGCACCGACGCCGCCGCGCTTCGCGCCATCGCCCAGATGGCGGTGAACGTCGAGCTGTTCACCATTCCGCTCTACATGACGAGCCTCTATTCCATCCAGGGCTTCCACCCGATCACCGGCGGCGGCACGAACTTCTACCAGGGCCGGCTGTGGGCCGGAGCCAAGACCAGCGCCGCGCCGCACAGCACCAACGACAAGGCCTTCAACATCGTCTTCTCGGTCTTCATCCAGGAGATGCTGCACCTGCAGATGGCCGCCAACATGGCCACCGTCGTCGGCGTCAGCCCGACCTTCACCGGCGCGCCGCTGCAGGACGACAACGGCGGCTGGCTCTGCTACGGCCCCGACAAGAGTGTCATCCCCGGCATCATCGACCTGAAGGACACCGACGCCCACGAGGACGTGGCGGTGAACATCGGCGTCCTCGACGAGACCGCCCTGCGCCTGTTCTTGGCCATCGAACAGCCCGAGGCCGACGCCCGCGCCAACATCAAGGAAGCCAAGCGGAAGGACTACTTCCCCACGGTCCCGTTCAAGAAATGGAAATACGGCGATCCGCTGCCGCTGTTCGGCACCATCGGCTGGATGTACCAGTGCTACTACGACTACCTGAACCTCAAGTACGACGACGACACGACCCTGTTCTCGAAGGTGTTCAACGGCAAGGCCGTGCAGAACGACCTGTTCAACGGCTCGGGCTCCGGCGGCCATCCGATGCGCGAGTTCATGGGCTTCGAAACCACCATCGCCCTGACCTATCCCGACATCGCCTTCGAACAGATGGTCCAGATGATGGACGCCATCACCGACCAGGGCGAAGGCAACACCATCAACCGCGGCGGCGGCCTGCTGATGAAGGCCGTCGAGCCCAAATACCAGCCGAGCGACGCGGCCCTGAAGTCGGACTATCCGAGCTACAGCGACGCAGGCAAGCTGCTGCCGTCGGCCGACGCCGAGGCCCGCTACGGCAACGACGGCAAGGACCATTACGAGCGGTTCGGCGAGCTGCAGGACATGCTGCACGACCTGGTCACCTGGCCGCAGTGGCTGAAGCGCAATCCGACCTGGACGGCCGAGATGCTGACCGGCGAGGGGCTCGACCCGGCCAACCCCTATGGCCTGCCGACCCCCGCCGACGTGGCCGGCGCCCTCAACGCCCTCGCCGCCGACAAGACCGGCAGCCTGCCCCTGCTCAGCCAGGCGGTGGTCGGGGCCATCCATGGCGTCACCTCGGTGCTCGACGGCTACTGGGCCGTCCCGGCCCCCGGCAAGACCGCGCCGCTGTTCCCCTTCCCGTCGATGAGCGGCTCGGGCGACCGGATGAGCACGGCCTGGGCCATCCTCGGCGAGGCCCCGGACCTCTCCATGAGCCTGCCGCCGCCGGCCAGCGACGCCCTCTACCACAGCTGCCAGGGCATCGATTTCAGCGGCGACGGGACCAACAGCTGCGCCCAGGTCGAGGTCTTCCACAGCTGCCGCGGCTCCAACCTCTGCCGGGCGACCGGCGGCTGCGGTTTCGTGCAGCCGACCACGGGCGGCGGCAACTGCAGTTCGGCCGTCGCCACCCGCGCCCCGGCCGCCGCCAGCTGCAGCGCCAACGGCTGCGGTTCGGGCGGCGGCGGCGGCAGCCCGGGCGGAACCTGCTCGCCGCCGGTCGACAGCACCCTCTACTCGGCCCCCGGCGACAACAAATGCGGCGGCTTCGGGGGTTGCGCGGTGCCGATCTCGGCCTCGCAGGTCTTCCCCAGGGCCGGAACCATGCAGCTGTTCGACTTCGTCGACGAGCCGGGCGTGGGCTGGAAGTCGAAGGCCCTCATCGGCCCCGACGCCGAGCTCCAGTTCAGCTACGGGGAGAAGGTGCACACCGTCGCCTGGCGGGCCTTCAGCGCCGTGATGACGGCCCGCGGCAAGACTCCGCCGGCCAATCCCCCGGCCGACGACAACATCCGCCTCGCCTTCCCGCCTTCGACCTGACGGGAAGACGGTGAGTAGCGTAAGCCCTCGCCTCGGCCTCCCCCTCCTGGGGGATGGCCTTGGCCTGCGGGACGAGCATTTCAACCATCTGATGCGCACCCACCCGGACCGGTGGGGCGCCGACTGGTTCGAGGTCATCAGCGAGAACTTCATCGGCCACCACGGCTGGGCGGCGCGGGTGCTGGAGCATGTCGCGGCGCACCGGCCGGTGGTCATGCACGGCGTCTCGCTGTCGATCGGCTCCACCGACCCGCTGGACCTGGCCTATCTCAAGGGCCTGGCCGAGCTGGCGGAACGGGTGAGGCCGGCCTGGATCTCCGACCACCTTTGCTGGACCGGGGTCGGCGGCCACAACAGCCACGACCTCTTGCCCATGCCGCTGACCGAGGCCACCCTGACCCATGTCGCCGACCGGGTGCGGGCCGTGCAGGACGTCCTCGGCCGTCCCATCGTCATCGAAAACCCCAGCAGCTATCTGGAATTCTCCGCCAGCCAGATGCCCGAATGGGCCTTCCTCGGCCGGCTGGCCGAGGACACCGGCTGCGGTCTGCTGCTCGACTGCAACAACGTCCACGTCAGCGCCTTCAACCACCGCTTCGATCCCGTCGCCTACATCGAGGCCCTGCCGGCCGACCATATCGTCCAGGTCCACCTGGCCGGTCCCAGCGACGGCGGCGACCACCTGATGGACACCCACGACCACCCGGTGCCCGACGCCGTCTGGCCGCTCTACGCCCTGGCCCAGCGCCGCACCGGCGGCGTCTCCACCCTGCTGGAATGGGACGCCTCGATCCCGCCCTACGAGGAGCTGCTGGCCGAACTGGGCAAGGCCCGGCAGCACCGCGACACCCGCGAGGCCGCCGTTGCCTGATCTTCCCACAAGCAATCTGGCCTCCCTGCAGACCGCCCTGCACCAGGCCGTCACCGCCCCGCGGCCCGAGACCTGGGGCCCGGCCGGCGCCCTGCTGGCCCCGTCGCCGATGAGCCCCGAGCGGCGGCTGTCGCTCTACGCCCGGGGTTACCGCGCCCGACTGCTCGACAGCCTGCGTCACGAATATCCAGCCCTCTGCGCCCTGATGGGGCCGACGGTCTTCGACCTGTTCGCCGAGGGCTATATCGCCACCTGTCCGCCGAGCTCGCCCAGCCTGCACGAGCTCGGCGCCCGCTTCCCGGCCTGGCTGGAAGAGACCCAGCCGCCCACCGACGGACCCGGGGCCGACGAGGCCATGCCCGCCCAGCTGGCCCGGCTGGAACGGGCCTGGTCGGGGGCGCTGCGCGCCCAGGGGCCCGAGGGCCTGACGCCGCCGCCGGCCGACCTGTTGCTGCAGCCGGCCGGCCGGCTTCGGCTGCCGCAAACCACCGTCCCGATGCGGCTGGACTTCGATTTCGCCCCGCTGCTGGCGGCCGTGGCCGACGGCGACCCGCCACCGACGCCGCAGCCCCGCCCGACCCTGGTCGCCGTCGCCCGCGGCGACTGGCGCGTCCGCCTCCACACCCTGGGCCCCGGCCGCTTCGCCTGGCTGCAGGCGCTCGGGCATGACGGCGCCTCGGCCCAGGCCGCCGCCGCCACGGCGGCGCGCGGCGAGGACCCCGGCCGCCTGCTGGCCGACCTCATCCTCTGGCTGCCGCTGGCCATCCAGGCCGGCCTGGTGATCGCCGATTAGCACACCGCTGTCATCCTTGTCTGTTGACGGCGTCGCTTAACCGGCGAGGCTGATCGGCGGACGCCGGACCGTTGTCATCCTTGGTCCTTGCAGACCGTTCCGAAGCTCGGTCCGGCGTCCGC
>JAQGIK010000092.1 GCA_028291265.1 Caulobacter sp.
CCACCACCGCCTACGGCGGCGGTCCCCCTCCCCCGTCGCTACGCGCCGGAGGAGGAACTTGAGGTGGCGAGCGGACGTCAGCCGTCGTAGAACGCAGCCATGGACCGTGCTTCCCAGAATCCCTCCGTCGGCCAGAGCCACGGCCGTCGCGGGCTGTATCCCGAGATCGACCCGTACAATTTCGGCTGGCTGAAGACCGACGGCCCGCATGAGGTCTTCTTCGAGGAATGCGGCAATCCCGGCGGCGTGCCGGCGGTGGTGCTGCATGGCGGCCCGGGCGGGGCGATCAACCCGACCATGCGGCGGTTCTTCGATCCGCAGAAGTACCGGGTGGCGCTGTTCGACCAGCGTGGGTGCGGCAAGAGCCGGCCGAACGCCAGCCTCGACGACAACACGACCTGGACGCTGATCGAGGACATCGAGCGGCTGCGCGAGCATCTGGGTATCGAAAAATGGGTGGTGTTCGGCGGCAGCTGGGGCTCGACCCTGGCCCTGGCCTACGCGATCACCCATCCCGAGCGGGTCATGGGGCTGGTGCTGCGCGGCATCTTCCTGGTCACCCAGCGCGAGCTGAAATGGTTCTACCAGGATGGCGCCGGGATGCTGTTCCCCGACGCCTTCGAGAAGTTCAAGGCCCCGATCCCGGAAGCCGAGCGCGGTGACCTGATCGCCGCCTATCACCGCCGCCTGACCGATCCGGACCGCCGGGTGCAGGGGCTGGCGGCGGCGGCCTGGAGCCAGTGGGAAGGCGACACCATCTCGATCCGGGGTCCCGAGGCGCGGCCGCCGAAGTTCAACGAGACCGATTTCGCCATCGCCTTCGCGCGCATCGAGAACCATTTCTTCGCCAACCGGGGGTTCTTCGAGGAGGACGGCTGGCTGCTGAAGAACGTGCCGAAGATCCGGCACATTCCCGGCTGGATCGTCCAGGGTCGGTTCGACGTGGTGACGCCGCTTGAAACCGCCTACGCCCTGCACAAGGCCTGGCCGGAAGCGGAATTCGAGATCATCTGGGACGCCGGGCATGCCTCGACCGAGCCGGGGATCATCGACGGGCTGATCCGGGCGACAGACGCGGCCTTGAAGGTTTAGGCCGCGCCACCGCCGTCATGCACGACGGCGTCGCGCGCCCAGACCGCCCGAACCGACAAAAAAGGCCGCGCAGTCCGTTGTCGGACGGCCTTTCGTAGAATCACGTTATTCGAACGCGGGTCGGGGAATTCAACCACAGCTCGTGGCGGCCCTCTTCGGTCGTCCGCCATCCATTTGTCCGCAGCGTCAGCTTCGCATCGGGAGGCAATTGCCATGGCTACGCCGTTTCTCGGCGAGATCCGCATGTTCGCCGGAAGCTTCGCACCGGCCGGGTGGAGCTTTTGCGATGGTCGGCTGAGGCCGATCAGCGAATTTGTCAGCCTGTTCCGACTGATCGGCACCACCTACGGCGGCGACGGGGTCAACACGTTCGCCATGCCGGACCTGCAGGGCCGCGCGCCGGCCGGAGCGGGTGCGGGCCCCGGCCTGCAGCCCTACAGTGTTGGAGAGAAGGGCGGCGTCGAAACGGTCACCCTGACCGCCGCCCAGATTCCGCAGCACAACCACCCCAAACAGGCCACCACCCAGGGACAGGTGAACGCCCCGACCGGCGCCCTGCTAGCGGTTCCCAACGCCGGGCCGGCGGGGACGAACATCTACGGCTCCGACCCGCCGGCGATCAGCCTTGATCCCAGTTCCGTGCAGGACGCCGGCGCGGGTGAGCCGCATGAGAACATGCAGTCCTTCCTGACCATCAGCTTCATCATCTCGCTGTTTGGCCGCTGGCCGAGCCAGACCGACGACGGCGCGCAGGAGCAAACGTCATGACCTCGCCGTTCATCGCCGAGATCCGGATCTTCACGGGCAACTTCCCGCCCAGCGGCTGGATGCAATGCGATGGCCAGATTCTGCGGATCGAGCAGTATCGCGCGCTGTTCTCCCTGCTCGGCGCGACCTATGGCGGCGACGGGGACACCACCTTCGGCATTCCGGACCTGCGGGATTCGGTTCCGATCGGCCACGGCCAGGGCCAGGGCCTGAGGTCCCGCTTTTTGGGCGATACGGCGGGGAGCAACACCGTGGCGCTGAAAGAGGCCGAACTGCCGCGGCACGGCCATGCGTTCAACGTCAGCAACAACAACGCCGACACCAACGGCGGCGGGGCCAGGCCGGCCAATCAATACTTGGCCAAGGGCGGCTATGACGACGGCTCCAACAGCGGGATCGTCGCCTACTATTCGACCGCCGCCGCCGATGTGGCCATGAGCCCGTCCGCCGCCGCCACCGCCGGGGCCAGCGTGCCGCATATCAACATGATGCCCAGCCTGGGCGTGACCTTCATCATCGCCCTGCAGGGCATCTATCCGCCTCGCGAGTAGGCCTCGAAACCATCGTCCGGCGCGCCGGCGCCCTTCCCAGGACCCAGACCCATGGCTCAGCCCTTCCTCGGCGAAATCAGGATCATTTCCTGGGGCTTCAACCCCTTTGGATGGGCGCTGTGCGATGGTCAGCGCCTGCCGATCAACCAGAACCAGGCGCTCTTTTCGATCCTGGGCACCACCTACGGCGGCGACGGCCGGGTCAACTTCGCCCTTCCCGACTTCCGGGGCCGGGTCCCGGTTCATGCGGGCGGCGAGATCAACGTCGGAACGCGGGTCGGGGTTGAAACCCACACCCTGGCCCCCGGCGAGATGGCGGCCCACACGCATCGGCTGATGGCCAGCAAGGTTCCGGTCGCCGCCACGGCCGCCAACGCCACCCCGGCCTCCAACAAGGTGCTGGCCCCGGGCATCGCCGCCCTCCAGGGCGGCGGGACCCAGGACGTCAACATCTATGGCAGCGGCGAGCCCGGCGCGACCCTGATCCCGGCGTCGTCGAGCGGCCTGGGCGGCGGCCTGCCGCACGAAAATCGCCAGCCGTTCCTGGCGTTGAACTTCATCATCGCCATTCGAGGGATATTGTTGAACCCCTGATCCAGCCGGGCCCCTCCAGGGATGACGGCGGGCGGCGGTCAGGCGCCGGGGTTGATGCCTAACGCCTCCGCCACCGTCCGCATATCCTGCGGCATCGGCGCCTCGATGGTGGTGGTCCCACCCTCCGGATGCGGAAAGCTCAGGCGCACGGCGTGCAGCATCAGCCTGGGGACCGCCACGCCGTTCACCGTCAGCGCCCCGCCGTAGCGGACATCCCCGGCGATCGGCCGGCCGATGCTGGCCAGGTGGACGCGCAGCTGGTGCATGCGTCCGGTCTGCGGGCTGCATTCGACGAGGGCGGCGCCCTCCGTCTTCGCGAGCGTACGGTAGCGGGTCAGAGCCGTCTCGGCGCCGACCTCATCGGCCTTCGCAATCCGCATGTAGCTTTCGCGGCCGATCTCCTCCCGCCGAAGCGACGCCTCGATGGTTCCGCCGGTCGGGTCCGGGGCGCCGGGGGTGACGATGGCCAGGTAGGTCTTGCGGAATCTGCGCCCCATCATCGCCTTGCCGAGGAAGCCGGCGGCCGGCTTGGTGCGGGCGGTGAGGATGACGCCCGAGGTGTCGCGGTCGAGGCGGTGGACCAGGCGCGGGCGGTTGCCGGACGATTTGGCGAAGGCGGCCAGCAGATCGTCGAGGGTGTGGGCCCGGATGCGGCCGCCCTGGCTGGAGAGGCCCGACGGCTTGTTCAGGGCGATGATGGCGGCGTCCTCGTGGATGACGAGGGATTTGACGAAGGCGATGTCTTCCTCAGTCAGCTTGGGGGCCGTCAGCGGTTCACTCACCGCCCTCCTCCCGCATCGCCGCCCAGCGGTCGAGGCGCTCCTTGATCCGGGCCTCGGCCCCCTCGCCTTTCGGCTGGTAGAATTTTCGGCGCGCCATGCCGTCCGGGAAATAGTTCTGGCCGGAGAAGCCGCGCTCTGTGTCGGGGTCGTAGGCGTAGTTCTTGCCGTAGCCGATGTCCTTCATCAGCTTGGTGGGGGCGTTGAGGATGTGGGCCGGCGGCATCAGGGAGCCGGTCTCCTTCGCCGCCTTGCGGGCCTCGCCGAAAGCCTTGTAGACGGCGGTGGACTTGGGCGCGGCGGCCAGGTGGACCACGGCCTGGGCGAGGGCCAGTTCGCCTTCGGGGCTGCCCAGGAAGTCGTAGGTATCCTTGGCGGCGTTGGCGATGACCAGGGCCAGGGGGTCGGCCTCGCCGATGTCCTCGCTGGCCATGCGGACGATGCGGCGGGCCAGGAACAGCGGGTTCTCGCCGCCCTCCAGCATGCGGGCCAGCCAGTAGAGGGCGGCGTCGGGGTCTGAGCCGCGCACCGACTTGTGCAGGGCGGAGATGAGGTTGTAGTGGCCCTCGCGGTCCTTGTCGTAGGCCGGGCTGCGCTTCTGCAGCACCTGGGAGAGGCCGGCGATGTCGAGCGGCTGAGGGAAGTCGAGGCCCAGCAGGGTGTCGGCCAGGGTCAGCAGGTAGCGGCCGTCGCCGTCGGCCATGGCGATCAGCGCCTCGCGGGCGTTGTCGTCGACCGGCAGCGGCCGGCCTTCGGCGGCCTCGGCCTTGGTCAGCAGGTTCCTCTGGGCGTCGTCGTCGAGGCGGCGCAGGACGAAGACCTGGCTGCGGGAGAGCAGGGCGCCGTTGAGCTCGAAGCTGGGGTTTTCGGTGGTGGCGCCGACCAGGGTGACGATGCCCTCCTCGACGAAGGGCAGGAAGCCGTCCTGCTGGGCGCGGTTGAAGCGATGGATCTCGTCGACGAACAGCAGGGTCGACTGGCCGGCCGAGCGCCGCATGCGGGCCTGCTCGAAGGCCTTCTTGAGGTCGGCCACGCCGGAGAACACGGCGGAGAGCTGCTGGAACTCATAGCCGGCGGCCTTGGCCAGCAGGCGGGCGATGGTGGTCTTGCCGGTGCCGGGCGGGCCCCAGAGGATCATCGACGACAGGCGGTTGCCCTCGACCATGCGGCGGATGGGCCCGCCGGGGCCGAGCAGATGCTCCTGGCCGACGACATCGTCGAGGGTTTGCGGGCGCAGGCGTTCGGGCAGCGGCGCCGGGGCGTGGGGCGTCAGGCCGGCGGCGGCGAAAAGATCGGACATGGCGCTGTCTTAACGGAGTTCGCGGCCGATTGGACCCACCCCAAAGAGAAACGCCCCGGAGGTTTCCCCCCGGGGCGTCCCGTAGCTCACGTCACTCGAAGCCTTAGTGCGCCAGGATGGCCAGCAGCAGCAGGGCGACGATGTTGGTGATCTTGATCATCGGGTTCACGGCGGGACCCGAGGTGTCCTTGTAGGGGTCGCCGACGGTGTCGCCGGTGACGGCGGCCTTGTGAGCCTCCGAACCCTTTCCGTGGACGACGCCGTCCTTGTCGGTGAAGCCCTCTTCGATGATCTTCTTGGCGTTATCCCAGGCGCCGCCGCCGCTGGTCATCGAGATGGCGACGAACAGGCCGGTGACGATCACCCCCATCAGCATCGCGCCGAGGCCGGCGAAGGCGTTCTGGCGGGTGGTGATGGCGTCGAGGATGAAGAACAGCGCGATGGGCGACACGACCGGCAGCAGCGACGGCACGATCATCTCGCGGATCGCGGCCTTGGTCAGGATGTCGACGGCGCGGCCGTACTCGGGCTTGACCTCGCCGGTCATGATGCCGGGATTTTCCCGGAACTGACGGCGGACTTCCTGCACCACCGCTTCGGCGGCGCGGCCCACGGCCGTCATCGACATGCCGCCGAACAGGAAGGGCAGCAGCCCCCCGAACAGCAGGCCGACGACGACGTAGGGGTTGGAGAGGTCGAAGGCGACGTCGCCCAACCCGTGGAAGAAGGTCCCCACTTCCGCATTGGCGGTGAAGAACTTCAGGTCCTGGGTGTAGGCGGCGAACAGCACCAGGGCGCCGAGACCGGCGGAGCCGATGGCGTAGCCCTTGGTGACGGCCTTGGTGGTGTTGCCGACGGCGTCGAGGGCGTCGGTGGTGACGCGGACTTCCGGGGGAAGACCGGCCATTTCGGCGATGCCGCCGGCGTTGTCGGTGACCGGACCAAAGGCGTCCAGCGCGACGATGAAGCCGGCCAGCGACAGCATGGTGGTGGTGGCCACCGCGATGCCGAAGATGCCGCCCAGCGTGTAGGTGACGACGATGCCGACGATGATGGTCAGGGCCGGCAGGGCCGTGGACTCAAGGCTCATGGCCAGGCCCTGGATGACGTTGGTGCCGTGGCCGGAGACGGATGCCTGGGCGACCGAGCGGACCGGGCGGAAGTTGGTGCCGGTGTAGTACTCTGTGATCATGACGATCAGGGCGGTGACGACCAGGCCGGCCATGCCGCACCAGAAGAGGTCCATCGGGGTGCGGACGATGCCTTCGACCTCGACGCCGGCCGCGGGGACCAGGCTCTTGATCACCCAGTAGACGGCGAAGATCGACAGGAAGCCGGTGACGATGAGGCCCTGATAAAGGGCGCCCATGATGTTCTGCTTCTTGCCGAGGCGGACGGCCAGGGTGCCGATGATGGAGGTGACGATGCAGACGCCGCAGATGGCCAGCGGCAGCATCATCATCGCCGCGGCTTCCGCTCCGGCGAACAGGATGGAGGCCAGGACCATGGTGGCGACCGTGGTCACCGCATAGGTCTCGAACAGGTCGGCGGCCATGCCGGCGCAGTCGCCCACGTTGTCACCGACGTTGTCGGCGATGGTGGCGGCGTTGCGGGGGTCATCTTCCGGAATACCGGCTTCGACCTTGCCGACCATGTCGCCGCCGACGTCGGCGCCCTTGGTGAAGATGCCGCCGCCGAGCCGGGCGAAGATGGAGATCAGCGAAGCGCCGAGGCCGAGGCAGACGAGGCTGTCGATGACCGTGCGGCTTTCGGCGCCGAGAACCTTGGTCAGCACGAAGTAGTAGCCCGCGACGCCCAGCAGGGCGAGGCCGGCGACCAGCATGCCGGTGATGGCGCCGGAGGTGAAGGCGACGTTGAGGCCCTTGGCCAGGCTCTCGGACGAGGCCTGGGCGGTGCGCACGTTGGCGCGGACCGAGACCAGCATGCCGATGAAGCCGGCGGCGCCCGAGAGCACCGCACCGACCAGGAAGCCGACGGCCGGCAGCAGGCCGAGGACGAAGAACAGGATGACCAGGATGACCGCGCCGATGCCGCCGATGGTGGCGTACTGGCGGTTCAGATAGGCTTGCGCGCCTTCCTGGATGGCCGCGGCGATTTCCTGCATGCGGGCGTTGCCCGGCGATTTGCGTAAGAGCGCCATGGTCTGGACGACGCCGTAGAGGACGGCGAGCACGCCGCCCCCGATGGCCAGCCAGAGGAAATTATCGATACTCATGTGAGAAGAAGCCCCTTGTTTCCATGCATGGGAGGCTTTGGCCCGCTGCACGAGCGGCTTCCAGACCCCCTTCTCGTCGGGCGGAATCCACCCGTTTGCGAAAAGACGGCCCGTGTTTGCCAGTTAGGGAAATGCGGCGCAATGGCGCCGATGGGGTTTTGCTAGGTCGGAGGGCGCGGCAAACCGCTGCGCTGCTTGGGCGTCATCGAAGTGACGGTCACCGAGGTGAAGTTCTTTGCGCCCGCGATGGCCCCGGCCTCGCGCATCAGGACTGACTTCAGGCGGGCCTCGTCGAGGACCAGGTAGTTCTTCGGATTGGTAAACGGCTGGCGGTGGCCGGCGCGGACCATGGCGTCGCGGAACCATGGCTCCTTGGCGCGCAGCTTCACGGAATCGGCCGAGGGGCTGAGGTTCAGGCGCAGGGAGACGAAGACATAGTTGACCAGCTTGCCGCCGACCACGACCGGCAGGGCGATGGGAGCGAGGTCGACGTACTGGCCGGCGGCGTCCTTCTTGCCCTCGCCGCCCTCCGACGCCGCAGCGGCGGTGGCGGCGAGCAGAGCCGGAGCAAGGGCGAGAAGGGCGCGGCGATCCATGGGAGGGTTATGGGCGGGTGTGGTTAAGAGCGGGTTTCGGGAGCGTGACGGTGTTGTGTTGTCGCTCTCCGCGCTCTGGGCGGAGGACGGTTCGGAGCGTGAGCGACGGACCAGGAGGGGGGCCCACCGTCGGTGGGGGATTCGCGTGTTCCGTTACACGCCGGCGGCGGCTTCGGCGCACGTCCGCCGGTGGAAGTCCCGCCTCGGTTTGGCTCGCTTGCAGCGCTCGCCAAAGCCACTCCGCCCCAAGGGCGGAGAGCGATTGCTAGTGCGCCCAGCCTAGTTCCTTGAGTGGGACCGAACGGTTCTCGAAGGTCGCACCAACGCCTTGCCCCAGCTTGAACCGGCCGACGATGGTCAGCCCGGTCTCTGCCGCGTGCAGGGCCGGTCGCTCGGCCGGATCAACCGCGCAGACGATCTGGTAGTCGTCGCCGCCGGTGGCCAGCGCCAGGCGGGCGGCGGCCTCATCGTCCTGCTGGGCCAGCCAGGCGGTCGCTTCCGCCGACAGGGGCATCTGGTCCAGCGCCACCTCGACGCCGAGCCCACTGGCGATCGCGATCCGGCCCGCATCGGCCAGCAGGCCGTCCGAGACGTCGGCGCTTGCCCGGGCGAACTGGCGGAGGGTTCCGATGAGGTCGAGGCGGGGGGTTGGGGTGCGGTAGCGGGCGGCGAGGACGCCTCCCGGGTCGGGGAGCAGGCCCTGGGCGGCCTGGAGGCCTAGCCAGCCGTCGCCTATTGGGCCGCTGACCATCAGCAGGTCGCCGGGTTGGGCGGTGGCGCGGCGGATCATGCCGCCGGTCGGAACCTCGCCCATCAGGGTGGCGGTCACGGTCAGCGGTCCAGGGGTGGAGACGGTGTCGCCGCCGAGGAGGGGAAGGCGCCACTCGGCGCCGGCCCGGGCGAGGCCTTGCGCGAACAGGACCTTGGCAGACCAGGGCGTACCCGTCGGCCAGGCGACCGACAGGAAATAGCCGATCGGCTCGGCGCCCTTGGCGGCGAGGTCGGAGAGGTTCACGGCCAGGAGTTTGCGGGCGACGGTGTCGAGCGGGTCATCGGGCAGGAAGTGGACGCCGGCGACCATGGCGTCCTTGGTGACAACGAGGTCATGGCCTTCACGGGGGCGAATGACGGCGGCGTCGTCGAGCAGATCCAGGGCCCCGGGGGCGCCCAGGGTGAGCGGGCGGAGGAGGCGTTCGATCCAGTCGAACTCCCCCTGCCGCGGTTCGTCAGGACCGCTTGGCATCCTTGGCGATCCCGTCCAGCGCGCCGTTGATGAAGCCCGGTTCCGGCCCCTCGAAGAAGGACTTGGCGATCTCGACGTACTCGTCGATGGCCACTTCCAGCGGCACGTCGGGGCGGCGCAGCAGCTCCCAGGCGCCGGCCCGCAGGATGGCGCGGGCGGTGGCGTCGAGGCGGTCGAGCTTCCAGTTGGAGGCCAGGCGGGCGGTGACGGCCTTGTCGATCTGGGCCTGCTCGCCGACGGCGCCGCGGATCAGGTCGGCGAAGAATTCCTCGTCGGCCTGGGCCAGCAGTTCGCCCTCGATGTCGCGGTCGAAGCGGTGGTCGCTGAATTCGCGGATGACGGCTTCGACGCCGGCCCCGGTCATTTCCATCTGGTACAGCGCCTGAACGGCGGCCAGGCGCGAGACGGTGCGGGCCCGGCGCTGCTTGGCGCTGAGGTTGGGAACCGGCTTCTGCTGCGTCAACTGCTCGAGCTTTTCGAAGGCTTCGGTCAGGGAGGCGGGTTTGGGCTCCTTGCTCATCGGCCGGCTCCCCCCAGCAGGCGGCGCCGGTGGCTGAGCACGTCGAGCGCCGCGCGGGCCGCGCCGCCGCCCTTGTCGCCCTCGGAGACGCGGGCCCGGGCCCAGGCCTGTTCCTCGTCCTCGACGGTGAGGATGCCGTTGCCGATGGGGAGGCCCTTGAGGGTCAGATCCATGACGCCCCGGCAGCTTTCGTTGGAGACGATCTCGAAATGGTAGGTCTCGCCGCGGATGACCACGCCCAGCGCCACGAAGCCGTCGTAGCGCACGCCGGCCGGCCGGCGACCGCCCTCGTCGGCCAGGGCGATGACGCCGGGGATCTCCAGCGCGCCGGGCACGGTGATGACGTCGTACTCGGCCCCGAACGCGGTGATGGCGTCGGTCGCGCCGCGCAGCAGCTCATCGGACAGGTCGTTGTAGAACCGACCCTCGACGATGAGGATGCGGACGGGGTCGTCGATCATTCACTCTCTCCACCGGCATCGCCAGTAATGGGGGCCCGGCCCACGATCTTCAGTCCATAGCCCTCGAGCGCCGCCGGTTTGAACGGGCTGGAGGTCAGCAAAATCATCTCGCGCACGCCGAGATCGAGGAGGATTTGCGCCCCGACACCATAGTCGCGCAAGGCGTTGTTTCGATATTGGCTGCCGGCCTCGGTGTCGATGCCGTAGCGCTCGCTGAGCCAGGCCGGGTTCGGATCGCGGATGAAGACCGCAACGCCCGGGCCGTCATGCTCGCCGATGGCCTTGAGGGCCGCCGGAATGTAGTCGGTGCGGGCCCCCAACGCGCCGAGCATGTCGGCGGCCATGTCGACCTGGTGCATGCGCACGAGCGTCGCGGTGTCGGGGTCGATCTTGCCCTTCACCAGGGCGATGTGCTCGCATTTGTCGATGCTGTTGCGGTAGACGATCATCCGGAACTCGCCGCCGAAGTTGGAGATGAACGGCCGCTCCAGGGCCCGTTCGACCTGGCGCTCGTTGCGGCGGCGGTAGGCGATCAGGTCGGCGATGGTGCCGATCTTCAGCCCGTGCAGCTGGGCGAAGGCGACCAGTTCCGGCAGGCGGGCCATGGTCCCGTCGTCGTTCATGATTTCGCAGATGACGCCGGCCGGATTGAGGCCGGCCAGGCGCGAGATGTCGACCGCCGCCTCGGTGTGGCCGGCGCGGACCAGCACGCCGCCGTCCTTGGCGACCAGCGGGAAGACGTGGCCGGGGGTGACGATGTCGTCGACGCCCTTGGTCGGGTCGATGGCGACGGCGACGGTATGGCTGCGGTCATGGGCGCTGATACCGGTGGTGACGCCTTCCCTGGCCTCGATGGAGACGGTGAAGGCCGTCTGCATGCTCTCGCGGTTGTCGGCGGCCATCGGCGGCAGGCGCAGGGCCTTGGCGCGGTCGTTGGTAATGCTGAGGCAGATCAGGCCGCGCGCGAAGCGGGCCATGAAGTTGATCTGCTCGGGCGTGGCGAACTGGGCGGGGATGATGACATCGCCCTCGTTCTCGCGGTCCTCGGCGTCCACCAGGATGTAGGGACGGCCGTTGCGGGCGTCCTCGATGATGTCCTCGATGGCGGAGATGGGGGTGTCGTGGCTCATGACGCGGTCTCCTGCCACCGCGCGAGGTATCGCGCCAGCATGTCGATCTCGAGATTGACCTTCGAACCCGGTTTCAGGCCGCCCAGGGTCGTCACATCCCAGGTGTGGGGGATGATGTTGAGGCCGAAGACGTCGTCCTCGACCTCGTTGACGGTCAGGGAGACACCCTCGACCGAGATCGAGCCCTTGGGGGCGATCAGGCGGTGCAGCGGGCGGGGGGCGCGGATGCGGTAGCGATGCGAGCCGCCCTCGGCCTCGATGGAGAGCACTTCGCCGACGCCATCGACGTGGCCGGAGACGACGTGGCCGCCCATCTCGTCGCCGAGCCGCGCGGCGCGTTCGAGGTTGACCGCATGGCCCTCCTCCCAGTCGCCGAGCGTGGTGTGGGCCAGCGTCTCGGCCGAGACCTCGACGGCGAACCAGGTATCGCCCTTCTCGACCACCGTCAGGCAGCAGCCGGCGTGGCTGATGCTGGCGCCCATGTCGATGGAGTCGACGTCGTACGAGGTTTCGATCTCGTAGCGGCGGTCGCGGTTGGTCTGCCGGACGGAGCGGACCCGGCCGACGTCGGTGACAATCCCGGTGAACATCTCAGAGCCTTTCGTACCGCTCCCACAGGTCGTCGCCGACCTCATGGACCGCAACCCGTTGGAACCGCGGCGCATCGGCCAGCCGGTTCAGCACAAACTCGCCGACCGCCGGCCGGCCCTCGTCGCCGAGCACGATCGGCGCCCGGAACCACTCGATGGCGTCGACCAGTCCTGCTTTCAGGAAACTGGCCGCCACCTGTCCGCCGCCCTCGATCATCAGGGCGGGGACGAACCCTTCGAAGTCCTCCGGCAGCGTCGTCGGCAGCCGCTCGCTGAACTTCCACGCCAACCAGTCGGACAGGGCGTCCATCGCCTCGCGGAGGTCGGGTCGCCCGTCCTGTTGGCCAACCTTGAGCACGGTGACCCCAGCGTCAGTCAAACGCTTGTTTGGATCGATCGTGGAAATCACCACGGTGTCGAGGCGGTTGGCCTCGTGGACAAGCTTGGTGTTGGGCGGCAGCCGTTGGCGGCTGTCCAGGACGACCCGGGCCGGCTGCAGGCCGACGAAGCCCGGCAGGCGGACAGTAAGCTCGGGGTCGTCGGCGATGGCGGTCTCGACGCCGATCAGCACGGCCTGGTGCATGGCCCGCAGGCGGTGCACCTCCTCGCGCGCGGCGGGGCCGGTGATCCAGCGGCTTTCGCCGGACGCGGTCGCAATGCGGCCGTCGAGGGAGGTCGCGAGTTTCAGGGTGACGCGCATACCGTTCCTCTACCCCTTCCGACTATCCCGACGAAAGTCGGGACCCAGCTGGCAAACTGCTCGGGGTTCGGCTCTGATTTGAGCCTGCGTCGGCTCCGCTGGTGGACACTGGGTCCCGACTTTCGTCGGGATGATCGGATTTCAGGGGGGCGAGGTTAGTCCTCGGCTTCCTCGTTCAGCCCCTCGTCGGAGAGGAACTTGGCGAAGTCGTCGGTGTGGCGGAAGTCGCGGTATACCGAGGCGTAACGGACGTAGGCCACGTCATCGAGGCTCTTGAGCGCCTTCATGACCATCTCGCCGACGGCGCTGCTGGGCAGTTCGGTTTCGCCCATGCTTTCCAGCTGGCGGACGATGCCGTTGACCATGCGATCGACCCGTTCGGTGTCGATCGGCCGCTTGCGGGTGGCGATGGCGATCGAGCGGACCAGCTTCTCGCGGTCGAACGGCGAGCGGCGGCCCGAACGCTTGAGGATGGTCAGTTCGCGCAGCTGCACGCGTTCGAAGGTCGTGAAGCGGCCGCCGCACTCGGGGCAGAGCCGGCGGCGGCGGATGGCCGCGCCGTCTTCCGACGGGCGGCTGTCCTTGACCTGGCTTTCGAGGTGTCCGCAGAACGGGCAACGCATGATGTGGCCCCTCCGAGGCGCTTTGACCTACTAAGTGTAGATCGGGAAGCGCCGCGTCAATGCGATGACCTCTTCTCGGACGCGGGCCTCGACGACCGGATCGCCGGCTTCATTGCCCGACAGGCCGTCGAGAACCTCGCCCATCCACTTGCCGATCTGGCGGAATTCGTCGGTCCCGAAGCCGCGGGTGGTGCCGGCCGGGGTGCCGACGCGGATGCCCGAGGTCTTGGTCGGGGGCAGCGGGTCGAAGGGGATGCCGTTCTTGTTGGTGGTGATGTGGGCGCGTTCCAGCGCCTCCTCGGCCAGCTTGCCGGTGACGTTCTTGGGCCGCAGGTCGACCAGCATGACGTGGCTGTCGGTGCCGCCCGAGACGATGTTGAGGCCGGCCGCCTGCAGGCTGTCGGACAGGGCGACGGCGTTGTCGATCACCTGGCGGCCGTAGTCCTTGAAGGACGGCTGCAGCGCCTCGCCGAAGGCCACGGCCTTGGCGGCGATGACGTGTTCCAGCGGGCCGCCCTGGATGCCGGGGAAGATGGCGCTGTTGAACTTCTTGCCCAAATCCAGATCGTTGCTGAGGATCAGGCCGCCGCGCGGGCCGCGCAGGGTCTTGTGAGTGGTGGTCGTCACCACATGGGCGTGCGGCACGGGGCTGGGGTAGTGGCCGCCGGCGACGAGACCCGCGAAGTGGGCCATGTCGACCATCAGCCAGGCGCCGATGCTGTCGGCGATCTCGCGGAACTTGGCGAAGTCGATGATGCGGCCATAGGCGCTGCCGCCGGCGATGATCAGCTTGGGCTTCTCGGCCTGGGCGACGTCGTTGACGTTGTCGTAGTCGATCAGCTGGTCCTGCTGGCGCACCGTGTAGCTGACGGGCCGGAACCACTTGCCCGACTGGTTGGCCGGGCTGCCGTGGGTCAGGTGACCGCCGGCCGCCAGGTCCATGCCCATGAAGGTGTCGCCGGGCTTCAGCAGGGCGTTGAACACCGCCTGGTTGGCCTGCGAGCCCGAGTGCGGCTGGACGTTGGCGTAGGCGGCGCCGAACAGCTCCTTGGCCCGGTCGATGGCGATCTGCTCGATGACGTCGACGTATTCGCAGCCGCCGTAG
Organism: Caulobacter sp.; assembly: GCA_028291265.1. Taxonomy (GTDB): domain Bacteria; phylum Pseudomonadota; class Alphaproteobacteria; order Caulobacterales; family Caulobacteraceae; genus Caulobacter. The sequence continues at coordinate 14,289 of JAQGIK010000092.1, forward strand.
TAGCGCTTGCCCGGATAGCCTTCCGCGTACTTGTTGGTCAGGATCGAGCCCTGGGCCTCGAGCACGGCGCGCGAGACGATGTTCTCCGAGGCGATCAGCTCGATCTGCTCACGCTGGCGCGTCAGTTCGAAATCGATGGCCCTGGCGATGTCCGGATCGGCCTTGGCCAGATCGGCGCCGAAGAAGGCGGGGGTAACTTTGGTGTGGGCGGTCATGGGTCTCTCCGGCGGCAACGGGCGCGGGGTCGCGCCCTGTTAAGGGTTGGAAGCGAGGGGATCAATCGGAACCGGTCCCGGCGTCGGCGCGTTGGCCTCCGAAGGCGGGCGCCATCAGGGGCCCGTTTCCGGTTAGTGTTTGAGTTTGAAAGGTTTTGCCATGGCCGACACCGCCCGCCCGCTGGGATCGTCGGACACGGAGTTGCTGCAACTTGGGTCGGACATCGTGTCGGCTTATGTGACGCGCAACCAGGTGAGCGCCACCGCCCTGCCCGACTTGATTCGAAGCGTCCATCACACCTTGAAGGGCCTGGAAGGCGGCGAAGCTGGTCCGGTCCAGCCGGCGGCCAGGCCGAAACCGGCCGTGCCGGTCGGCCGCTCGGTGCAGCACGACTACATCGTCTGTCTGGAGGACGGCAAACGGCTGACCATGCTGAAGCGCTACCTGCGGGCGCGCTACGACCTGTCGCCGGAAGAATATCGCCGCAGATGGGGCCTGCCGCCCGAGTACCCGATGGTCGCGCCGGCCTACGCCGAGCGACGCTCTGATTTCGCCAAGAAGATCGGGCTCGGAAAAGGTGTGCGGCGGAAGTAGCTCCCTTAAGCGGCAACGCCGCCCAGAAGTCCTTGCATAGACCTAGGCGGCGACGCCGCCTAGACGGGCGATATTACAGTGCGCCCAGAGTTTTTCCATAGCGCCGACGAGCTCACGCATCATTTCGTCGGTGTGGAAGGGCGTCGGGGTGAAGCGCAGGCGTTCGGTGCCGCGCGGCACGGTCGGGTAGTTGATCGGCTGGACATAGATGCCGTGGTCTTCCAGCAGCATGTCCGAGACCATCTTGCAGTGGACGGGGTCGCCGACCATCACCGGCACGATGTGGCTGACCGACGGCATCACCGGCAGGCCGGCGTCGCGGAACATCTGCTTGAGGGTCTCGGCCCGTTCCTGGTGGATCTCGCGGACCTCGTTGTGTGCCTTAAGCCAACGCACCGAAGCGGCGGCCCCGGCGGTGAGGGCCGGCGGCAGCGAGGTGGTGAAGATGAAACCCGAGGCGAAGGAGCGGATGGCGTCGACCATCTCGGTGTCGCCGGCGATGTAGCCGCCCATGACGCCGAAGGCCTTGCCCAGCGTGCCTTCGATGATGTCGATGTCGGCCATGACGCCGTCACGCTCGGCCACGCCGGCGCCGCGCTCGCCGTAGAGGCCGACGGCGTGGACTTCGTCGAGGTAGGTGATGGCGTTGTATTTCTTGGCCAGGGCGACCGTGCCGGCCAGGTCGGAAATGTCGCCGTCCATCGAGTAGACGCTCTCGAAGGCGATCAGCTTGGGGGCGTCCAGCGGCGCCTCGGCCAGCAGGCTTTCGAGGTGTTCGAGATCGTTGTGGCGGAAGATGTGGCGCACGCCGCCGCCGTTGCGGATGCCGGCGATCATCGAGGCGTGGTTCAATTCGTCCGAATAGACGATCAGGCCGGGCAGCACCTTGTAGAGGATCGACAGGGTCGCCTCGTTGGCCACGTAGCCGGAGGTGAACAGCAACGCCGCGTCCTTGCGGTGCAGGTCGGCGAGCTCGCGCTCCAGCTCGACATGGTGGTGGGTGGTGCCGGAGATGTTGCGGGTGCCGCCCGAGCCCGAGCCGTTGGCGTCGATGGCCGCGTGCATGGCGTCGAGCACGACCGGGTTCTGGCCCTGGCCGAGATAGTCGTTCGAACACCAGACGATGATGTCCTTGGAGGAGCCGTCGTCGCGGGTCCAGGTGGCGCGCGGAAAGGCCCCGCGGTGTCGCTTCAGATCGGCGAACACCCGGTAGCGACCTTCAGACCGGACCTGCTCCACAGCGGTCCGAAACGCGGCTTTGTAGTCCATCGACTTGTCTCCGGTCCTCGCCCCGAGGCCCGGTCCCTCTTGTTCTCGTTTGTCGGCGCGGGGTTTATCCCTCATCGCCAAGGCCTGTCCAATTAAGGATTTGTACGGAAGCAGAATACCCCGCCGATCGCCGCGGGTCCCGTGAGAACGTCTCTCATGTAACTTAAGCGAGTTCTTCCAGCTTTCCGCGCATAAGCTGCAGGACGGCGGAGAAGTCCTTCTGGCCGAAACCGAGGCCGTCGAACATGGCGTAGAGGGCTTCGGCCTGGTTGCCCATCGGCGTGGTGGCGCCGGCCTTTGACGCCGCGTCCTGGGCCAGTTTCAGGTCTTTCAGCATCAGGGCGGTGAGGAAGCCGCCCTCGTAGCCGCGGTTGGACGGGGCCGATTCCACCGGGCCCGGCCAGGGGCAGTAGGTGGTCAGGCTCCAGCACTGGCCCGAGGATTTCGAGGCGATGTCGAAGAACTTCGTCGGGTCGAGGCCGAGCTTTTCGGCCAGGGCGAAGCTCTCGCAGACGCCGAGCATCGAGACGCCGAGCAGCATGTTGTTGCAGATCTTGGCCGCCTGGCCCGAGCCGAGGTCGCCGGCGTGGAAGACGGCGCGGGCCATGGGCTTGAGAGCCTCCTCGTAGGCCGGGTAGTCGGCTTCGTCGCAGCCGACCATGAAGGCCAGTGTGCCGGCCTCGGCGGCCATGATGCCGCCGCTGACCGGGGCGTCGCCGAAGCGGAACCCGGCCGCCTTGGCCAGGACCCCGACGGCGCGGGCGCTGTCGACGTCGATGGTCGAGCAGTCGATCAGCAGCGCCGAGGTCGGGGCGTTGGGCAGGATGTCCTTCTCGTAGACCTCGCGCACATGCTTGCCGGCCGGCAGCATGGTGATGACGATGTCCGCGTCCTTCACCGCCTCGGCGACCGACGCCGCCGGCGAGCAGCCGTGGGCCACGGCCTTGTCGAGGGCCGCCGCCGACAGGTCGAAGGCGGCGACGTGGCGGTCGGCCTTGACCTGGTTGGACGCCATGCCGGCGCCCATGTTGCCGACGCCGATGAAGGCTACGCGGGTCATCGAAAACACTCCTTGCGCCGGCCCCCGCTCAGGGGCCGGCGTCTCTCGTTGAGGCGAAACAGGCAGGCCTACTTGGGCTTGCGGAACTTCAGTACGAACTGGTCGGTCGTGCCGCGGATCGAGGCGTCGAAGACGGTGGCGGTGCGCGGGTC
>JAQGIK010000019.1 GCA_028291265.1 Caulobacter sp.
GACCTCCTGCAGGAGCTCGATCGGATGGAATTCTACGTCTACGAGACCAATGAGACCATCAAGGCGGAGATCCGCCCGATCGTGATCATCACGTCCAACAACGAGAAGGAGCTGCCGGACGCCTTCCTGCGCCGCTGCTTCTTCCACTACATCCGCTTCCCGGAAGTCGAGACGATGAACGAGATCGTCGACGTCCACTTCCCAGGCATCAAGAAGAAGCTGGTCGCCGAGGCGCTGCGCATCTTCTACGACATGCGCAAGGTGCCGGGCCTGAAGAAGAAGCCCTCGACCAGCGAGCTGCTCGACTGGCTGAAGCTGCTGATGGTCGAGGACATCGGCGAGGAGGTCCTGAAGGAAAAGGACCCGACCAAGCTGATCCCGCCGCTGCACGGCGCCCTGTTGAAGAACGAGCAGGACGTCCACCTGTTCGAACGCCTGGCCTTCCTGGCCCGGCGCGAAGGGGCGACGCGGCCGGGGCAGTAGCCTCGAAGGCTTGCCGACAATTGAATTACGTGAGTAACTCCCTCGGGTAACCGGGGGAGTTTTCTTATGCGTATGGGTCTGACGGGGGCGGTGCTGGCGACGGCGCTGTTGATGGCGGGGACAGCCGCGGCGGCCGAGGCCGCCGGCTGCGACGCCGGCGACAAGAAGCCCAGGGCGATGAAGTTGATGTCCGGCGACATGGTCGCCGACATGACCCTGCAGATGGTGCTGCCGCTGGCCCTGGAGGACGAGGCGCTGGCCAGCGAGCGGATCGTCGCCCTGCCCCGCGATTGCGCCCGCGGCTCGTTCGAGCTGGCCGGCAAGACCTTCAGCGCCTTCGGATCGAAGGCGGCCTCGCCGGTGCGCTGGGCGGCCAGCGACGGCGGCGCAACCATCGTCTACCTGATCGCCCTCGACTACGACATGCGGGGGCTCAATCCCGGCTACAAGGCCAAGGGCTGGATGCTGGTGGTCCAGCAGGGCGACACCGCCGAGATCGTCCGCGCCTACAAGACCATTCCCAACGACACCGCCCTGCTGGCCGAGTTCCAGGCGGCGCTGGCCGGGCGCTTCCCGCCCGTCGTCGGCTACGACCGCAAGACCAAAAGCATTAACATCTACATAGCGGGCCGTTGAGCATGCGCGTCTTCACCCTTCTCGCCGCCATCGGCGCGGCCCTGAGCCTGGCGGGCACGGCCGCCGCCGCCGACTGCGACGCGGGCAAGGACGGCGCGAAGCTGTCGCGCCTGGGCAGCGGCGATTTCGCCAAGGACCTCCTTTTGGGAATGATGCTGCCCGCACCGATGAAGGACGGCGGGGTGACGTTGAAACAGGCCGCCAAGCTGCCGAAGGCCTGCGACCGAGGCGACTTCCTGGCCGGCAAGAGCCGCTATCGCGCCTACGGACAGGCGCCGGGCAGGAAGGGTGAGCCGGTGCGGTATGCCCTGCCGGAGAACGGCAAGGGCCCGATCGCCTATCTCGCGCCGATGGAACAAGGCGACAAGGACGGCCCCTGGATCGTCGCCGTCACCGATGGCGATGAGATGACCGCCTTCGTCAGCATCGATGCGGCGCCGAGCGACACCGACCTGCGGGTCCTGTTTGCCGCGGCGCTGGACGGCAAGCTGCCGCGCACCCTCGGGCTGAACCTGAAGACCGGCGGCACGACACAATACGTCGACGCCGACTCGCTGAAGGACAAGGCTGACGCCGTCCCGCCCAAATCCAGCCCCGGGATGCCCCGGCCGGCCCCGGGCAGCGGTCCGGGTGGCGAGGCTCAGGAACTGACCGCGCCGGACGGGGTGGCGTTCAAGGCCGGGCCCGGCGGGGCCATGGTGCATGCGGCGACCGGCTTTTCCTGTCCCGAGGCGCTGAACGGCTATGAGCGCGGCAAGGTGATCATCTTCGACGCCGCCGAGGACGGCCGCGACGTCGCCTGCCAGTTGGTCGGCAAGCAAAGCTGGATGACCGTTTACCTGACCAAGATTCCGGACAGCTATTCAGCGGTGGAGGTGTTCTCGACCTATTCGGAGCAGGCCCGCGCCGCCGCGCCGCCAAAGGCGGATATCGACCCGCCGTGGATGTTGCCGGAGACCAGGAGCCCCTCCTATGCCGACTTCTGGGTCGGGCCGGAGGACGAGCGCCAGGGGCTGTGGGTGATGGCCATCGGGAACTGGTACGTGAAGCTGCGGGTGACCTACAGGCAGGGCGAGGAGGGCGAACTGGTCGAGCTGGCCCAAGCGGTGGCCAAGCAGGTGATGGCCCAGGTGAAGCCGCCGGAAATCTGAACGCCTGTCGGCCGTTACCGCGAATTCACTGGATTGCGCGGGGCTGGCGGGCCACCTTCACCCTCGAGGTCGCCAAGAATACCGACAAGGGCTGAGACGACGATGAAAACCAAGCTGATGACCGCCGTGGGCTGCGGCGCCATCCTCCTGATGCTGGGGGCCTGCGAGAGCCGCTCCGACTATCGGGTCCGCAAGGCGGAGCGCGAGGCGCTCAAGGTGGTGAGCAAGCTCGACTGCCCCGAGGCGCAAGGCAATCTGAAACGCACGGCCGTGGCCGCCGACGGCCAGAGCTGCACCTACGCCGGCGACGGCTCGGAAGTGGTGCTCAAGCTGGTGGCGGTGAGCAACGACCCGGCCAGGGCGCTGGACCCCATCGAGGCCGAGGTGAAGGGCCTGTTCCCCGCCCTGCCGGCAACGCCTGAAACCCCGGCCCCGCCGGCCAAGCCGGGGGATCCGGCTCCCGAGCCGGCCAAGAAGAGCGAGACGACCAAGGAAAAAGTGTCGATGCCGGGCCTGACGGTCGAGACCGAGGAAGGTGGCCACACCGACAAGGCGCATGTCCGCATGCCGGGCCTCAGCGTCGACGCCGACGGCGACAACGCCAAGGTCCGGATCATGGGCGTCGAGATCAACGCCGATGACGAGAACAACGAGGTGCGCATCACCCGCGAGCGCTGGCGCACCGACGACGGCGACTTCGAGATCAACACCTCGGGCGGCCACGCCAACGTCAACAGCGACGGCGGCTTCTCGCTGGGCGGCAAGCGCAAGCAGGGCTACCGCACCACCTTCATCAAGACCACCGAGGCGACGGACGCCCCCTGGACCGTCGCCGGCTTCGAGGCCCAGGGCCCCAAGCGCGGGCCGCTGGTCGTGGCCGTGGTCAAGTCGAAGAAGCCGACCGACGGTGACGGCGAGGCCAAGCACCTGTTCCGGGACGCGACCGAGCTGGTGAAGATGCAGTTCGGGGAGTAGCCGCTCTCAAGGTCTGACGGATCAACAATCCGTCGAAGATGCCCAAAGGCCGGTCAGCCGCCGTGAGTGTCCCTTCTCCCCTTGTGGGAGAAGGTGGCGCGAAGCGCCGGATGAGGGGTCGATGACTCTTTGATGCTGCGATGAGGCGGCGGTGACGGGCTGTGGCGTAAGCCGGTGCGCCCCCTCATCCGTCGGCTGCGCCGACACCTTCTCCCACAAGGGGAGAAGGGCGCCCCGAGGCGAACTCACTAACCTTTTTTGGCCTACTCCACCGCCTGCACGTCGGTGACCTTGTAGGCCAGCAGGCGGCCGTCTTCGTCGGCGACGGAGACGTATTCCCCGACCGCGAACCGGTGCTGGCCGAGCTTGTGAACGGCCTCGTCGTCGGTGTCGTCGGCGTCGTCGTAATCGAAGTACCAGTTGTCGCGCCGGCGGGCCAAACGGCCGGTGGTGGCGTCCTCATCGGGGGCGAATCTGCGCACCGTGCAGTCGGCCCTGGCCTTGTTGAAGGCGTCCAGGTCCAGCATGCCGTCGCCGGTCAGCGGCGCGGTCACGGTATAGCCGCGGTGGTCGTCGCCATCGGCGAACTCGGTGCCCGGATTGCGGGCAAGGCGCATGATGATGCGGGACAGGGTCATGCCTGTTTCTCCGTTTTTTGAGGGCTAGTGGGAGAGGAAGAGTGACGGGCCGTCGTTGTTGAGCAGCGTCCGCGTGGTGCCGCCGAAGATGTATTCCTGCAGGCGCGGGTGGCCGAAGGCGCCGGCCACCAGTATCCCGGCCCCCAGACGCTTGCAGGCCTCGAGCAACAGGGGCGCGGCGTCGCCGTTTTCGGCGATGACCTCGACATCGGCCTTGACCCCGCGATCGGCGAAGAAGGCCTGCAGTCGGCCGCCGTCGAAATTGCGCGACGAGGCGGACGGGGCGCAGAGGATGACCACGCGGCTGGCCTTTTCCAGCAGCGGCTGGGCGGTGCGGGCGGCGCGGCTGGCTTCCTTGCCGCCGTCCCAGGCGACGGCGACGACGCCGCCGATGCTGAGACCCGGGCGGGCGACGATGGTCGGGCGCTGTTCGTCGGCGACGGTCTGCTGGAAAGCCTCGGCCAGGGGGCCGCGGCCGCGGGCGGCCTCGTCGGTGAAGACCACGACATCGGACAGGCGGCCTTCCATGGAGAGGCCGGCCCAGACGGGGGTTTCCAGGCTGACCAGCCGGGTTTTCCTGTAGCCGCAGGCGGCGACGGCGGCCTGGGCGGCGCGGGCGCCCTCGGCGGCGGCCTCCTTCAGGCTGTCCATGGCGGTGATCTGCACGCCGCCCATGAACCCCTCGCCCATCCAGGGCATCAGGTCGGCGACATCGGCCGGGGCGTGGACGGCGGCCAGTTCGGCGTCGAACGGCCCGGCGACGGCGGCCGCGGCCGCCAGCACCAGTTCGTCGCCGGCGCCGCCGGCCAGGGGCGCCATGATACGGGCCCAACTCATGAGACGTTCTCCATGTGTAGACCAACGAATGTGGGCCCTACCCCGTTCCTGTCGTTGATCTTTGTCAAGCGATGCTCCAGTTGGACGTTCCCGATTTCCAAAGCTTGAGAGGAACGACCAGATGGCCAACGGCCCGCGCGGCAAACAACCACGCGCCTGGCAGCGGATGCTGTCGGGACGCCGCCTGGACCTGCTCGATCCCTCGCCGATGGACATCGAGATCGAGGACATCGCCCACGGCCTGGCCCGGGTGGCCCGCTGGAACGGCCAGACGATCGGCGAGCACGGCTTCTCGGTCGCCCAGCACAGCCTCGTCGTTGAGGAGATCGCCGCCCACATCCAGCCGGACCTGGCGCCGCGCTGGCGGCTGGCGGCGCTGCTGCACGATGCGTCGGAGTATGTGATCGGCGACATGATCAGCCCGTTCAAGGCGGCGCTGGGCGTGTCGTACAAGGAATTCGAGGAGCGGCTGGAGCATGCCATCCACGCCCGCTTCGGCCTGCCGGCCAAGACGCCGCAGAACATCAAGAAGCTGCTGAAGACCGCCGACCGGGCCTGCGCCTTCTTCGAGGCGACGCAGCTGGCCGGGTTCACGGTCGAGGAGAGCCTGGTGATCTTCGGGGCGCCGCCGGTCGGCTACAACCTGGTCATCCATCCGCAGCCGCCGGGCGAGGCGCAGGAGCGCTATGTGGCGAGGTTCCATACTTTGTCCGAAGCGGCGGGGTATGAGCGGACCCCGCAGGCCTTCAGCACCGAATGACGATCATCGTCAGCCCGCTGCGGGATGCGCCGACGGTCATCAAGTGGAAGAAGCCGTCGCACGTCATCACCCTGCTGGAAGCGGGCCTGATGAGCCAGGCGCCGCGGGCGCTGTATCCGGACCGGCACCTGAAGCTGGCGGTGCACGACATCTGGGAACAGGTGGCGGGGGAGACGCTGCCGGACACCGGGCTGGTGAACAAGGTGCTGGATTTTTCGCGGACCTGGGACGGGCGCGCGCCGATGCTGGTGCATTGCTGGGCCGGGGTGAGCCGCTCGACGGCGAGCGCCTTCATCGTGGCCTGCGACCGCAATCCGACGGCCGATGAGGCGGTGATCGCGCGGGCCCTGCGCAAGGCCTCGCCGGGGGCGACGCCCAACCCGCTGATCGTCCAGCTGGCCGACGACGTCATGGGGCGGGGCGGCCGCATGGTCGAGGCCGTGCGGGGGATCGGCAAGGGCGCCTACGTGTATCCGGGCGCGCCGTTCGAGATGGCGTCGCGGTATTAGGCCCACCGCGTGGGGACTGGTTCGCCGCGCGAGCGGCGTACCTGTCCCCGGTCGGCGCCGGCGTTCGGGCTCACTCGATCCAGACGCTTGAACACCGGCGCAAAGGCGTCTGGATCGGCGTCTCCGTCTCCTTTCCGCGCAAACCGGGGACAGGTAGCCCGCCTGAGGGCGGACAACCGGTGCCCACGCCGCCCCACCTTTAGCCGCGTCCAAAAATCCTCTACCACCGTCATCCATGAACCCGTCCGTCGTCATCGGCCTGAGCGCTGTCATCGTCGCCATCCGCGACGGCGAGGCCGTGGTGCTGACCGTGCGGCCGGAGGCGGCGGCGGCGCTGCCGTTCGGGCCGTTCGCGCCGGAGCGGGACCGGACCTTCGAACTGGCGCTGCGGGAGTTCGTCTCGAGCCAGACGGGGTTCGAGCTCGGCTATGTCGAGCAGCTCTACACCTTCGGCGACCGGGGCCGGGACGCGCCCCGGGCCGAGGTCGGCGCGGGCGCCGCCCGGGTGGTGTCGGTCGGCTACCTGGCGCTGACGCCGTCGGCCAGCGCCGACACGGTCTGGGCGCCGTGGTCGAGGTTTTTTCCCTGGGAGGACTGGCGCAAGGGGCGGCCGGACCTGATCGACGAAGGCATCAAGCCGGCCCTGATGGCCTGGGCCGGCAAGGACGCCGGACGGGCGGCGCGAGCGCGGCTGGCCTTTGCGCTGGACGGGGCGTCGTGGAATGAGGAGCGGGTGCTGGAGCGCTACGAGCTGCTCTATGAGGCCGGCCTGGCCCCGGAGGCGGCGCGCGACGCGGCCCGGGCCGACGGGCGCGATCCGGCCGAGCCGGCGGCCATCTCGGCGGCGCTGGGCGAGCCGATGATCAGCGACCACCGGCGGATCCTGGCGACCGGACTGGGGCGGCTGCGCGGCAAGCTTAAGTACCGGCCCGTGGTGTTCGAACTGATGGCCGGGGAGTTCACCCTGTCGGCCCTGCAGAAGACGGTCGAGGCCATCGCCGGCATCCCGCTGCACAAGCAGAACTTCCGCCGGGTGGTCGAGCGCACGGGCCTGGTCGAGGGACTGGGGCGGATGGACGTCGAGACCGGCGGCCGGCCGGCGGAGCTGTTCCGGTTCCGGCGCGAGGAACTTCAGGCGCGGCCGGCGCTGGGCTTGAGCTTGCCGGGCGTGCGCGACTGATCAGGAGTCCAGGTAGGGGCGCAGCTGCATGCGCCAGATCATCGACACGACCTTGCCGTCGCGGGACTCGACGAAGAGCTCGCCGTTCCGAAAGGTTTCGCTGATGTAGTAGAAGCCGATCTGCTGCATGCCTTCGCAGGCGACGTGCCGCTTGAGGCGGAAATCGCACCTGTAGTTCTCGTTGTTGAATTTGACCTTGAGGTGCTTCCTCAGGGCGATATCGGCCTGTTCGACGCTGTCGCCGATGCGAACGCCGAAGCGCCCGCCGGAAGTGATGTAGCCGTTGTACGGGTTGCTGGTCCCCGGCTTCATCGGCTTGTCGGCGGCAACACACAGCAGGGCGGCGAGGACCAGGCCGACAGGCGCGATGGGCCTCATTCCGCGGCCATTGGAGGCGCCGCCTCAGCTTCGCCCTCCGCCTTCTGACGCTCGAGCCATTTGGCCTTCAAGGTCGCCGAGGTCTCCCGCGAGCCGTCGGGGCTCCAGCCGGGCGGACCGAACAGGTAGCCCAGCACCTCGCGCAGGGACCGCGACCCGGCGAGGTCCTTGCCGATGCCGATCCATTCGTGAAAAGCCACGCGCAGGATGTTGAAATCGCCGAGGTTCTTGACCAGGCCGTAGCGCGGCGGCTCCTCGTCGGTCTCGGGGATATAGGTGCCGAACAGCCGGTCCCAGATGATCAGGATGCCGGCGTAGTTGGCGTCGAGATAGCGGGCGTTGCGGGCATGGTGGACGCGGTGGTGCGACGGGGTGTTGAACACCGCCTCGAACCAGCGTGGCAGCTTTTTGATCGCCTCGGTGTGGATCCAGTATTGGTAGACGAGACTGATGCCCTTCTGGATGGCGATCATCGCCGGCGGGAAGCCGAACAGGGCCATGGGCAGCCACAGGAGCCAGGTCCCGGCGACGCCGCCGGTCCAGGTCTGCCGCAGGGCGGTGGCCAGGTTGTAGTGCTGGCTGGAGTGGTGGTTGACGTGGCTGGCCCACCAGAAGCGGCGCTCGTGGCTGAGGCGGTGGAACCAGTAGTAGGTCAGGTCCTCGATGAAGAAGATGGCCACCCAGGCCCACCAGGCCGTCATCGGGATGTCGAAGATGCGGTGCTGCCAGACCCAGATGACCACGGCGACGATGGCCGCGCCGGTCAGCAGGCCGGCGATGTTGCTGCCCAGGCCCATCAGCAGCGAGGTGGCGGTGTCCCTGGTCTCGTAGGCGGCCTTCACCTTGCGAAAACGGCGGAGCAGGATTTCGCCGACGATGGTCAGCACGAACAGCGGAATGGCCAGGGTGACCGGGTCGAAGGCCGGCTTGATGGGGTCGAGGGTCATGCTGCGATCAGGCTTTCCGGGGCCTCTGGTCCCCTCTGGGGGGGCCAGGGGGTGACGCCGCTGACGGCAAGCGAGAGGTTCGGGGCGGCGGGGTCGGGGGTGCGCAGGCGCACCCGGCCGCCGCGGATCGGCGAGGCGACGGCGGCCTCCCAGGCCATGTCGCGGGTCACCCAGCTGTCGCCAAGTTGGGCCAGGACCAGGGCGTGGTCGCCGCTGCGGGCGATGGCGCCGAGGCCGTCGGCGGCGATCCAGACGGCATTTATGGGATAGCCGGGATAGTCGGTGTCGATCAGGTCGCGGGCCGTCTGCTGGTCGAGCGGCAGGGTCGGGCGCGGAATCCGCGCCCAGGCGGCGAGGCCGACCATGGCGGCGACGGCCACGGCGGAGCCGATAAGCTGTGTCAGCAAGGCATTCACATCGACGCTCCGTTCCCCGGGCGGGACTTTCACCCGACTGACTGCGGCGTCAAATGAAAAAGGGCAGCCCGGCCGAAGCCGGCGCTGCCCTCATCCGACCCTCGGATCAAGTCCGAGGGCCACCTTCTCCCGACAAGCGGGAGAAGGGCGCTACGCTTTAGAACTTGCGGACGTAGCTGACGCCGAACACGTCGGCTTCGGCGTCCTTGCCGTCGTGACGGGTGTAGTCGAGACGCACGCCGTCCTTGTCGGTGAAGAAGTACTGGCCGCCGACGCCGTAGGCGAAGCCGTCCAGGTCAGCCTTGTCGCTGACGCCGGCGCCCGAAGCCTTGGCTTCCGCCCAGGCGTAGCCGGCGCGGGCGAAGATATCGAGGCGGTCGGTGATCGGGTAGTTGCCGACCGCGAAGACGCCGACTTCCTGCTTCAGTTTGACGTCGACGTTCGTGCCGAGCACGTCGAAGCTGTCTTCCTTCACGCCGGTGGCGAGTTCGCCTTCGACGCCGAAGTACTTGCCGAAGCGGGCGCCGATGCGGCCCTGGATGGCGCCGAGGTTGACGTCGGCGTCATCGTCGGCGGCGACGTTGGCGTAGCCGATAGTGCCGTAGACGGTGGTGTCACTGGTGTCCTGGGCAGAAGCGGCGCCAGCAAAAGCAACAGTGGCCAAGGCGGCGGCCGAAGCGGCGGCGATGATGAGAGATTTCATTGTTTTATACTCCTAGACTTAATGTCGTAGTTCAGAACCCCTCCTGCCCACGGTTAGGTATGGTGCAAACCCGGCAATGCAACGGCGGTTCCGGGTTTTGATTGCGGCCAAACCGTTGCGTTGCGGCGGGAACACATACGCCGTTCGCTCAGCAGCTCAGTCCGTGCAGGGATGACGCGGCGCGCGCCCGTGCTATCAAGCGGGGCAAGAACAACAGGGCGGACCGCAATGGTCCCCGTCGGGAAGCCAACCATCGTGCATCAGGCCGTCATCGCCGCCACCGGGCTGTTCACGCCCGACCAGAGCATTTCCAACGAAGAGCTGGTCATCGCCTTCAACCGCTTCGTCGAACTGCATAACGAAGAGAACGCTGAGGCCATCGCGGCCGGCGAGGTCGAGGCGCTGGCCCCCTCCTCGCCCGAGTTCATCGAGAAGGCCTCGGGCATCAAGGCCCGGTTCGTGATGGACAAGGCCGGCATTCTCGATCCGCGGGTGATGACGCCCCGCATCCCCGAACGGTCGAACGACGAGCTGTCGGTGCTGGCCGAGATGGCGGTCAAGGCGGCCAGGGACGCCATCGCCGCCTGGGGCAAGGACGCCAGCCAGATCGACGCGGTGCTGTGCGCGGCGTCGAACATGCAGCGGGCCTATCCGGCCATGGCCATCGAGGTGCAGCAGGCGTTGGGCATCGAGGGCTTCGCCTTCGACATGAACGTCGCCTGCTCGAGCGCCACGTTCGGGATCAAGACGGCGGCCGACTTCATTGCGTCGGGGTCGGCGCGGGCGGTGCTGATGGTCAATCCGGAGATCTGTTCCGGGCACCTGAACTTCCGCGACCGCGACAGCCACTTCATCTTCGGCGACGTGGCCACCGCGGTGATCGTCGAGCGGGCCGAGGACACGCCGGCCGGCCAGGGCTGGGAGATCCTCGGCACGCGGCTGAAGACGGTGTTCTCCAACAACATCCGCAACAACTTCGGCTTCCTCAACCGGGCCGCGCCGGAAGGCATCGGGGCGAAGGACAAGCTGTTCGTGCAGGAGGGCCGCAAGGTGTTCCGCGAGGTGGTGCCGATGGTCAGCGAGATGATCGTCGAGCATGCCGGCGAGATCGGCGTCGATCCGCACGGGCTGAAGCGGATGTGGCTGCACCAGGCCAACATCAACATGAACGAGATGATCGGCAAACGCGTCCTGGGCCGCGACCCCGAGCCTGGCGAGAACGTCATCATCCTCGACGACTACGCCAACACCAGCTCGGCCGGCTCGATCATCGCCTTCCATCTGCACCACGACGGCTTCGAGGCGGGCGACACCGGGCTGATCTGCAGCTTCGGCGCCGGCTATTCGGCCGGGACGGTGTTTGTGAGGAAGCGCTAGCTGTCGAAGCTATGAAGGTTGTTCACCCGGGGTTGGGCTGAGAGGGTGTGGTTGCGAAGCTCCAACCTCTAGACCGGGAGACCCCGGATGAACGTCCACAAGAATGCCCGTCTGACGCCGTCTGGTCGAGCCTTGCTGGCTGATCGTGTCGAGCAAGGCTGGAAGGTGAAGGCGGCGGCCGAGGCGGCCGGCGTTTCCAAACGAACCGGCTACAAATGGCTGGCCCGGCATCGGCTCGGCGGCGAGCGAAGGCATCACGACCGCAGCTCGGCGCCGAGACGATGTCCGCGCAGGGTTGCGGACGATCTGGTCGGTCGGATCGAGGCGCTTCGAAGGGAGCGTCTGACCGGCCCGGCGATCGCGATCCGGCTGGGGATGGCCCGCTCGACTGTCGGGCTGATCCTGCGCCGGCTGGGGCTTGGCCGGCTGTCGGCGCTGGAGCCCAGAACGCCCGCGATGCGCTACGAGCGTTCCGCTCCCGGCGAGATGATCCATCTGGATATCAAGAAGCTGGGCCGCTTCTCGGTGGAGGGACACCGGGTTACCGGCGACCGTCAGGCCGGGCGCTCGCGCAAGGCCGGCTGGGACTTCTGCATGTCTGCATCGATGACGCCTCCCGCCTGGCCTACACCGAGATCCTGCCCTCGGAAGGCCAGCAGGACACCACCGCCTTCCTCGAACGCGCCCTGACCTGGCTGCGCCGCCACGGGGTCGCCGTCGAGCGGGTGATGACCGACAACGGCTCGGCCTACCGCAGCAAGCTCTTCGCCCAGGCGCTGCTCGCCGCCGGAGCCCGCCACGTCCGCACCCGGCCCTACACGCCAAGGACCAACGGCAAGGCTGAGCGCTTCATCCAGACCAGCTTGCGGGAATGGGCCTATGCACAGCCTTACGCCTCGTCAGACCAGCGAGCCGCCGCGATCAAGCCCTGGACCGACAGCTACAATCTCGCTCGGCCCCACTCCGGCATCAAAGGCCTCACACCATGGCAGCGTGTGAACAACCTTCTTGGAAACGACA
>JAQGIK010000096.1 GCA_028291265.1 Caulobacter sp.
AGTAGGCGTGCTCCCAGACATCGCAGACCAGCAGCGGAAAGCCGCTGTTGTTGGCCAGCGGGTTGTCGGCGTCGTGGCTGGGCGCGACGGCGATCTTGCCGTCCTTCCAGAGCAGCCAGGCCCAGCCGGAGCCGAACTGGCCGACGCCGGTCTCGACGAACTTTTCGCCCAGCGTCTTCAGCCCGCCGAACGCCTCGATGGCCTCGGCCAGGGCGCCCGACGGCTGGCCCGGCGACGGCGCCATGCATTCCCAGAAGAAGCCGTGGTTCCAGGCCTGGGCGGCGTTGTTGAACAGCTTGCCGGGACCGGCCGACTTGACGACCTCCTCCAGGCTGGCGGGCGTCTGGCCCTTCTCCTCGAGCAGCTTGTTGAGGGTCTCGACGTAGGTCTTGTGGTGCTTGCCGTGGTGGTAGTCGAGGGTCTCGCCGGAGACGGTCGGGGCCAGGGCGTCGCGGGCGTAGGGCAGGTCGGGCAGGATGAATGGCATGGACGAAGCTCCTCCTTCACCGGCGAGGGGAGCCGCCGGCGTTCAATCGCAACAACGCTTGAAGTGGGCCAGGGGCGGCCCTGTTCCCTACGGCTTGGACCGGCCGTCCATGAACCCGCGCACCACGGCGCTGATCAGGGCCGGGTTGCGCAGGGCGTAGACCCCGACCGCCACGGCCGCGCCGGCCGACAGCAGGGGACGGTCCTTGATGACGTTCAGGATGACATTGGCGAGATCGGCGTGACCGCCGGCGCCCAGGCTGGCGGCCTGGGCTTCCTGGTGTCGGCGCTTGTCGCCTTCCATCTTGCGCGCGGCGACCACGGCGATGATGGCGGCCAGCAGGGCGGCGGCCCCGGCCACGACGGCGCCGGCCCCGGCCTTGCCGACAAACGGCTCAACCAGGGCGAAGACGGCGAAGAAGGCGGCGACGATGGCCACGGAAACGGCGGCGACCACCGCCGCCGCCGTCGCCAGGGCCGCCAGAGTGCGTTCTACGATCAACGACGGTCGCCGCGACCGGCCAGCAGCAGGCCGAGCAGCAGGCCGACGCCCGCCGCCGCCAGGACGCCGGTCAGGGGACGTTCCTTGACCCGCTCGGTGACGTAGCGCTGGGCGACATCGACCTGATGGCCGGCGTTGTCGGCGTAGGTCCGGCTCTGGGCGCGGAAGGTTTCGAGGCCTTCCTTGATCGCCACCTCGGCGCGCGCGGCGGCCTCGGTGATGCTGGACTTCGCGGCTTCGGCGGCTTCCGCGAAGCTCTTCTCGGCGTGGTTGGCCGCGTTCTTCAGCGAGGTCTTGGCCTTGGCCGCCTCGGTTTCGGCGCCGGTGGGCACGTTGGTCATCGGTAAGCTCCGCTAGAGGCCCGCACCCCGGGCTTTGGGTCGTCATGGCGTGACGGCCCGACAACGCCGGGGACAGGCGCTGGTTCCAAGATAGGGCGCCCGACCGCTTATCGCCACCAGTCGCTTAACTCGCGAAGTCGGTCTAAGGTGCCCGCATGAGTAAAATTGTCGCACCTGGCGTCGAAATGGCCGAGGAGGACCGGCTGGCGGTGCTGCGCGGGCTGGGCGCGCTGGACAGCGACAGCGATCCGCATTTCGACCGGGTGGTGCGTCTGGCCGCCGCCCTGTTCGGCGCCTCGCGGGCCGCCATCGTGCTCGTCGACAAGGACCGGCTCTGGCACAAGGCGAGCCTCGGCCTGGAGCGGCGGGAGTATCCGCGCGCCGGCTCGCTGGCCGACGTCATGATCGGGCGCGGCGAGGTTCTGATCAGCGGCGACGTACGGACCGACAGCCGCTTCGACGACATCCGCGACACCCTCACCCAGATCGATGTCGCCTTCTATGCCTGCGCCCCGCTGGTCACCCCGGACGGGGCCGCGGTCGGTCTGCTGGTGGTCGGTGACCCGGAACCGCATCCGCTCGACGAGGACGACCTGGCCCCGGCCCTGCAGGATCTGGCCGAACTGGCCACCGACCACCTGATGGCCGACGCCCACCGCCTGGCCGTCGAGCGCGGCCGGCGGCTGGACCGCCAGCGCCGCGACCTGGCGCTGGAGGCCGGCGGGCTTGGCGAGTTCGAGTGGGACCTGTCCGAAGACCGCATGGTCATCAACGACCAGATGAAGTCGATGACCGGCCTCAAGCGCGACACCGCCAGGGGCGAGCACGGCGACGTCTCCTTCAAATATGTCCACCACGACGACCGCGAGGCCCTGCGGGCCGAGGTCGACCGTTCGCTGAAGACCACCGGCCACTACCGGGCCGAGTACCGCATCGTGCGGCCCGACAACGGCGAAATCCGCTGGATGATGGGGGCCGGCACCGTCGTCCTCGACGGCGACAACCAGCCCCGCAAGATCATCGGCGTCGTCCAGGACATCACCGACCGCAAGCGCGACGAGGACCAGCGCGAAACCCTGATGGCCGAGCTGGACCACCGGGTGAAGAACGTGCTGGCCGCCGTGCAGTCGCTGGCCGCCCAGTCGGCCCGGCGCACAAGCTCGGTCGAGGGCTTCATCGAGAGTTTCTCGGGCCGGCTGAAGGCCATGGCCCAGGCCCATGAACTGCTGACCGCCACCCGCTGGCATGGCGCGAGCCTCGGTTCCATCGTCGAGGCCGAGCTGGGCGGGCTGGGCCATGGCCAGGCCATCTGGTCGGGGCCGGACCTGTTCCTCACGCCGCGCGCCGCCAACGCCTTGTCGCTGGCCCTGCACGAGCTGGCCACCAACGCCATCAAGTACGGGGCGCTGTCGGTGGAGGGCGGCCGGGTGCTGCTTGACTGGCGCAAGCGGCCGGACGGCGGCTTCGCCCTCGACTGGCAGGAGACCGGCGGCCCGCCGGTGGTCCAGCCGACGCGCACCGGTTTCGGGGCCGTGCTGCTTGACCGGGTGACCGGCCGCGAGCTCGGCGGGGCGGGCAAGGTCACTTTCGAAAAGACCGGCGTGAAGGTCCACCTGACCGCCGCCCGCGCCGCCCTGGCCGACGCGAAGGCCGCGCCGAAGCCGCCGGCCCCGAGCGGCGTCTCCACGGGACAGGTCAACGGTCACGGCGGTGTCGAGGGCCTGCGCCTGCTGATCGTCGAGGACGCCACCCTGCTGGCCCTCGAGCTGGAGGCCGGGCTGGTCGAGGCGGGGGCCATCATCGTCGGCACCGCCGGCGACGTCGACGAGGCTATGGCCCATGCCGAGGCCCAACTCGATGCGGCGGTGCTCGACGTCAATCTCGGCGGCCGGCTGGTCACCCCTGTGGCTGAGCGGCTGCAGGCCCGCGGCATCCCCTTCGTCTTCGCCACCGGCTACGGCGAGCGCGGCGCCCCCGGCGGCTTCGACGCCCCGATCGTGAGGAAGCCCTACAACATCCACCAGATCGTGCGGGCGGTGGCGGAGGCGGTGGGGCGTTAGATCACCCCGCGCTCGCGCAGGCGCTTGAGGTCGTCGGCCGACACCCCGGCCCGTTCGCTCAAGACGTCATCCGTATGCTCGCCAAGCCCCGGTCCCGGCCAGCGGACGCCGCCGGGGGTGTCGCTGAGTTTGGGGAAGGCGTTCTGCATCTTCACCGAGCCGAACACCGGATGGGGCGTCTCGACGATGGCCTCGCGGGCGATGAACTGCGGGTCGTCGAGCATGTCCGGGGCGCGGTAGACGCGGCCGGCGGCGACGCCGCTCGCTTCCATCAGGGCCAGCAGGTCGCCGGCGTTGAGGGTGGCGGTCCAGGCGCCAATCAGCCCGTCGAACTCGGCCTGGTTCTCGCCGCGCGCCGCATGGCCGGCGTAGCGCGGATCGCTGCTCAGCTCAGGGCGGCCCATCGCCCCGCACAGCCGCGCAAACAGGGTGTCCTGGTTGGCCCCGATGACCACCAGCGCCCCGTCGGCGGTCGGATAGGCGTTGGACGGGGCGATGCCGGGCAGCACCGAGCCTGAGCGTTCGCGCACATAGCCGGTCAGGCCGTACTCGGTGATCAGGTTTTCCATCACCGACAGCACGCTCTCGTAGATGGCGGCGTCGACGATCTGGCCCTTGCCCGTCCGCTCGCGGGCGTGCAGGGCCATCATCGTGCCCAGCGCCGCATGCAGGCCGGCCAGGCTGTCGCCGACGCTGATGCCGGCCCGGGCCGGGGCCCGGTCGGGCTCGCCGGTGATGTAGCGCAGGCCGCCCATGGCCTCGCCGATCAGGGCGTACCCGGCCCGCTGGGCGTAGGGGCCGGTCTGGCCGAAGCCGGAGACGCGGGCCATGACCAGTTTGGGATTGTCGGCGCTGAGGGCCTCGTAGCCCAGGCCCCACTTCTCCATCGCCCCCGGCCGGAAGTTCTCGATCAGCACGTCGGCCCCGGCGATCAGCTTCTTCGCGATTCCCTGCCCTTCGGGATCGCGCAGGTTCAGGGTCACCGAGCGTTTGTTGCGCCCGATCACCGGCCACCAGGGGCTGTGGCCCATCGGCAGGCTGCGGCCCCACTGGCGCATGGGGTCGCCCTTGCCGGGGTCCTCCAGCTTGATCACCGTCGCCCCGAAGTCGCCGAGGATCTGGCCGCAGAACGGGCCGGCGATCAGGGTTCCCATCTCGATGACGACCAGACCCTTCAGGGGTCCGTCCGTCGGCGGTTCGACATTGGAACGCATCACGCCCTCGTGAGGTTTATCTGGCCATAGAGAGCCGCCCAGCGAGCGGCCGCTTTCCAGTGCAGGAGACACCCCATGTATCGCAAGCTTCTCATCACCGGCGCCGCCTGCGCCGCCCTCACCCTGGCCGCCTGCGGCAAGAAGGCGGAAGAGGCGGACATGAAGGCCCAGGGCACGCCCGACGCCAACCCGGCCGCGACGGTCCCGACCCCGGCCAACGAGGCCGGCGCGCCAGACTTCGTCGCCAAGGCGGCGTCGAGCGACATGTTCGAGATCGAGAGCAGCAAGCTGGCCCTGACCCGGACCAGGAACGCCGACATCAAGGCCTTCGCCCAGATGATGATCGACATGCACACCCGGACGACGGCCGGCCTCAAGAAGGCCATCGCCGAGTCCGGCCAGCCGCTGACCCCGCCGACCACCCTGCCGGCCGACCTCCAGACCAAGCTCGACGACCTGGCCAAGGCCTCGGACGCCGACTTCGACAAGGCCTACATGGACGCCCAGGTCGACGGCCACCAGGCGGCGCTGGACCTGATGACCCGCTATGCCGCCGACGGCACGGTGCCGGCCCTGCAGGCCGCCGCCGCCTCCACCGCCCCGACGGTGCAGGAGCACCTGACCAAGGCCAAGGGCATCCGCGAAGGCCTCAAGTAGCGGCGATCGTCACCGTGTCGCCCGGCCGGGCCTGCGCGAGCAAGTCGAGCAGATCCGGCCGGTCGAGCGCCACGCAGCCTTCGGTGGGCGTCCGCTCCGGGCGCGTCAGGTGCAGGAAGATGGCCGACCCCATGCCCGGGACCACCGGGTCATCGTTGTGCCCCAATACCAGCACCAGATCGTAGACATCGTCGTCGCGCCACAGTTTCTCGTGGCTGGCGGCGTAGGGCAGGCGGACCGGGCGGTTGTAGTTCGGATCGCCCGACGCATCGCACCAGCCCTCGTTCGGCTGGATGGGATGCACGGCCAGGCCCGTCTTCGGCGGCGGGCTCTTGTCGGGCCGGTACAGCAGGCGGCGGATCGGCCAGGTTCCCAGGGGGCTGGCCCCGTCACCCTCGCGTTTGTCGGCGGCGGGCTTCACACCCCCCTTGCCGAGGATGCAGGAAACGGTTCGGCTCCCTATCTCGAAGCGACCGTCGGCATGGGCGGTGAAGTTCAATTTTCGGGCTCCACGATCAGGCGTTGTCCGCTTGGCCTCGGGGGCCGAAACGGTGCATGGTTCGGTTTATGGCGCAACGCAAGACCCTCCTGATCATTGACGACGACGACGACCTGCGCGGCGCGCTGGCCGAGCAATTGCGTCTGCACGAGGAGTTCACCACCCTCGAGGCGGCCACCGCGACCGAAGGCTCGGCCATGGCCCGGGAAACCCGGCCGGACATGATCCTGCTCGACGTCGACCTGCCCGACATGGACGGCCGCGAGGCCTGCCGACTGATGCGCAAGTCGGGGGTGACGGCGCCGATCGTCATGCTGACGGCCGCCTCGACCGACGCGGACACCATTCTCGGCCTCGAATCGGGGGCCAACGGCTACCTGACCAAGCCCTTCCGCTTCGCCGTCCTGCTGGCCCACATCCGCGCCCAGCTGCGAAGCCATGAGGCCTCCGAGGACGCCGTCTTCCGCATCGGCCCCTACGAGTTCCGCCCGGCCGCCAAGCTGCTGGTCGACGACAAGGGCAAAAAGGTCCGGCTGACGGAAAAAGAGACCAACATCCTCAAGTACCTCTACCGCGCCGGGGCCAAGGCCATCGCGCGCGAGGAACTGCTGACCGAGGTCTGGGGCTACAACGCCGGGGTCACGACCCATACGCTGGAGACGCACGTCTACCGGCTTCGGCAGAAGATCGAGCCTGATCCCGGTCAGGCGCGGCTGCTGATCACGGAAGCCGGCGGGTATCGGCTGCAGCCGTAGAGGCTAGTCGAGAAGCAAGATCAGGTCGGGTCCGTAGATGCTGACGACACTATCGGTGACATTGTCGTCAGAAGATCTGAACAGGCTGAGCTCTTCTCCCTCCTGGAAGGTCAGGAGATAGGCGTTGTCTTCCCGACGTCGAATGTCGGCGATCTCCAGGCCAAGGAGCGGCGTCACCAATTCTACCAGACGGACGTTCAGGGGCCCAAGACCGGCGTCGTTTGGTACGGGCGTTTCAGGATCGCCCGCGGCGTCAGCGTTGAGCCGTAGATTCGCCCGATCCCGTGCCTGGCAGATCAAGCTGACCCCGCCCAGGCTCAGCGCCACTTCGTAGAAGATCGCCCCCTTAAGCACGCGGCGAGCCGCCAAGAGCTGGTCTTCAATCATCAGGGGACCATGAAATCGGCGGTCACCGGCGCGTGGTCGCTCGGCTTTTCCCAGCCGCGCACATCGTCATGCACCTTGCTGATCGCCTTGCCGGTGTGGAAGGCCGCGTCGCGCAGGCCGGGGCTGATCAGGATGTGATCCAGCCGCAGGCCGCGGTTCGAGGCGCGGAAGTCGGCGGCGCGGTAGCTCCACCAGCTGGCCAGCTTTTCCGACGGCGGCACCACCTCGCGCGGCAGGTCGATGAAGCCGTTCGAGGCGATCAGACCCTCCATGGCCGCGACCTCGACCGGCGTATGGCTGACCACCTTGGACATGTATTTATGGTTCCAGACGTCGTGCTCGCCGTGCGCGACGTTGAGGTCGCCGGTGACGATCAGCGGGTTTCGCGGGTCACGTTTGGCGAACTCGGCGGTCAGCTTCTCGAAGAAGTCGAGCTTGTGGTCGAACTTGGGGTTCAGGTCGCGGTCGGGGATGTCGCCGCCGGCCGGGATGTAGAAGTTCTGGATCTCGACCCCGCCGACCAGGGCCCCGACGCAGCGGGCGTGGCCGTTCTTGCAGACGTCGAGCGGCGGCGAGTCCTCCAGCGGCAGGCGCGAGGCGATGGCCACCCCGTGCCAGCCCTTCTGGCCGTGGATGCGGAAGTGGCGATAGCCGAGCGCCTCGAACATCTCGCGCGGGAACTCATGTTCCTGGCACTTGATCTCCTGCAGGGCGATGACGTCGGGGGCGATCTCGTCGACCATCCGGCCGATCAGGTCGCCGCGCGGGCGGACGGAGTTGATGTTCCAGGTGGCGAGTCGAAGGCGCATGGGGAGGTAAGTAATGGGGACGGGTTCGGCGCGCCAGCGGCCTACCTGTCCCCAAGAAAAACACCCGGCGCAATGAAGCGCCGGGTGGGGAAAAGTTGTCTCTCATGCCGCCGCCGGGAGGGGATAGGTTTCCGGCACGGTCCGCGGGCGGCGCGAGGTCGGACGCGCCAACCGCCATGTGTTGCATTAGAACAACTTCAACCCGGAAACGTCAACGACAATTCCGTGAAAACTTGGCTGTGTCGGAAATGACACAGAATGGGCGATTCAGGGACGCCCCGTCCGCTTGGCCGGCGGGAAGGGGGTCAGGAACAGCTTGGGGTCGAGGCCGCCGACCCGCTCGAGGCTGGTCAGCCGCACCCGGGTCGAGCCCTGCACCGTGGTGACCACCCAGCCCATCAGCCCGACGGGGCTGTCGGTGAAGTTCATGGTCAGGGTGCCGCGCGTCTGCTTGCGCCCGTCGGCCATCGACAGGGAGAAGCCACCGTCCAGCCGGCTGACCTTGGTGACCACCACGCCTTTGTCGAACCGCACGTCCTGGGCCAGGAACAGGGCCAGCGGCGTCTGGCCGAGCGGATAGCGGTTGACGGTCTTCAGCCGGGTGTCGGCCTCGGAGACGAAACGGCCGTCGCTGACCAGCAGCTTGCTGGCCGGGGCGTCGTAGGCGAAGCGGGCCTTGCCCGGGCGCTGCAGATAGAAGCTGCCCTGCGTCTGGGTGCCGCGCGGATCGGTCTGGATGAAGCGGCCCTTGGCCGAGTTCAGGCCCTGCAGATAGGCGGTGGCCTTGTCGACCAGCGCCTTGTCGTCGGCCGACAGGGACGCGGCGAAGGCCGCACCGGCGAGGCCGGCGGCGGAAAGGGCGATCAGGCCGGCGAGGGTATCGCGGCGGGTCAGGTGTTGGGTCATGTCGGCCCTAAAGTCGTTGGTCGTCCTTCGGGTTGCAACATCGCGCGCCTAAGAGGCTAAAACGCGGCCTTTACGGCGGCGCCCCGACCAGGATCTCGCGCTTGCCGGCGTGGTTGGCGGCGCCGACGATGCCTTCGCGCTCCATCCGCTCCATGAGGCTGGCGGCGCGGTTGTAGCCGATCTGCAGGCGGCGCTGGATGTAGCTGGTCGAGGCCTTGCGGTCGCGGGTGACCACGGCCACGGCGTGATCGTAGAGGTCGCCGCCCGAGCCGTCCGACGCCACGGCGCCCTCGCCATCCTCGTCGTCCTCGCCGCCGGCGGTGACTTCCTCGAGGTAGTTGGGCTGGCCCTGGTCGCGCAGGAAGCGGGCCACGGCCTCGACCTCGCCGTCCGACACGAACGGGCCGTGCAGGCGCGTCGTGCGCCCGCCGCCGGCCATGTAGAGCATGTCGCCCATGCCCAGCAGCTGCTCGGCGCCCTGTTCGCCCAAGATGGTGCGGGCGTCGATCTTGCTGGTCACCTGGAAGCTGATGCGGGTCGGGAAGTTGGCCTTGATGGTGCCGGTGATGACGTCGACCGACGGGCGTTGGGTGGCCATGATCAGGTGGATGCCGGCGGCGCGGGCCATCTGGGCCAGGCGCTGGACCGCGCCTTCGATGTCCTTGCCGGCCACCATCATCAGGTCGGCGACCTCGTCGATGACGACGACCAGATAGGGCATGTGCTCGGGGCGGATCTTCTCGCTCTCGTAGATGGCGCGGCCGGCGTCGTCGAAGCCGGTCTGCACGGTGCGCTCGAAGTGCTCGCCCTTTTCCAGCGCTTCCTTGGCCCGCTCGTTGTAGCCGCCGATGTTGCGCACGCCGATCTTGGACATGCGGCGATAGCGGTCCTCCATCTCGCGGACGGTCCACTTCAGGGCGACGATGGCCTTCTTCGGGTCGGTGACGACCGGGGCCAGCAGGTGGGGGATGCCGTCATAGACGCTGAGCTCCAGCATCTTGGGGTCGATCATGATGAACCGGCAGAGATCCGGCGGCAGCCGATAGAGGATCGACAGGATCATGGCGTTGACCCCGACCGACTTGCCCGAGCCCGTGGTGCCGGCGATCAGCAGGTGGGGCATCTTGGCCAGGTCGGCGATGTAGGGCTCGCCGCCGATGCCTTCGCCCAGCGCCATCGGCAGGATGGTGCCGGGCTTCTCGTAGTCGGCGCAGGACAGCAGGTCGCGCAGGTAGACGGTCTCGCGCTTGGCGTTGGGCAGTTCGATGCCGATGGCGTTGCGGCCCTGGACGACGGCGACGCGGCAGGCGGCGACGCTCATCGAGCGGGCGATGTCGTCGGAAAGGGCGACGACGCGGGCGTGCTTGACGCCGGGCGCGGGGGTCAGTTCGTAGAGGGTGACGACGGGACCGGGGCGGATCTGGTCGATGGCGCCGCGGACGCCGAATTCGGAGAGCACGCTTTCCAGCAGGCGGGCGTTCTGGCGTAAGGACGCCTCGTCGTAGACGCTGGCGCGCGGCTTGGGCTGGGCCAGCATCGAGAGTTCGGGCAGCTGGAAGCCGCCCTTCCTGCTCTCGTCGAAATCGAAGGCCGGCTGGCGCTCGCGGGTCTCGCGGCCGGTGCGGGCCGGGGCCTTGGGCTGGCGGATGTTGAGCACGGGCTCGGCGGCCGGGGCGTTGACGGGAGCGTCGTCCTCCATGGGCGGCAGGGCCGAGCGGGCGATGGGTTGGCGGGTCTTGGCCGGCTTGCGGGCCGGCGTTGCGGGCGGCGCCTTCGGCTCGCGATGCATCAGCCGGGCCAGGCTTTCGGGATCGAAGCCGGCGGCCAGTTTCTGCAGGCCCAGCGACCAGACGGTGGCGGTGATGCCGCCGGCCGCCAGCAAGAGCCCGGCGAACAGGGCGGCGCCGGGCAGGTGGACGAAGCCGAACAGGTCGCGGACCAGGCCAAACAGACCCTGGCCCCACAGGCCGCCGAGGCCCAGGGCCAGTGGCCAGGCGGCCGGCGGCGGCGGGGCGGCGACGGCGGCCGAGAGCAGGAGGACGCCGACGACGCCGACGGCGGCCTTGATGCGCAGGGATTTGCGGCCCCGGTCCGGCTCGGCGTCGAGCACCCGGGTCATGCCGAAGGCGGTCATCAGGATGGCGGTGAGCCAGGCGCCGAGGCCCAGCGACTGCATGGCCAGGTCGGCGATCAGGGCGCCGGCGCCGCCGAGCGCGTTGGTGGCGGCTCCGCCCGAGGCGGCGTTGAAGCTGGGATCGGCCGGATTGTAGGTGGCCAGGGCCACGGCCAGGGCCGCGCCGGCGGCCGCCGTCACGCCGCCCCGGAACCGCGCCGTCCCCGGCAGGCCCCAGGCGATGACCGCCGCTTCCACAAGCAGTTCCGCGCCCGACCGCCGCGCTGCCTTCGCCATACGAATAAGCCCTTCGAACCCAATAGGAGCCCGTTGTGCGCGCGGAGGGTTAAGAGGCGATTTACCTTGCACACACCTTGGGTGCGTCAGGGCGTCCTAGCGGCCGAAACCGGTGAGTTTCTGCAGGATGCCGATGGACCCGTCGAACTTCGCCGAGCCGTAGGAGACAGCCAGGGCGAAGCAGACGTCGCCGGGCAGGGCCTTGGGCTCGTGCTTGAAGCCGGGGACGCCGACGTTGATGTCGCCCGGGTAGAAGGTGTCGTGGCCGTCGTTGAAGGCGCCGGTCAGGACCAGGGTGAATTCCTCGCCCTCGTGGTCGTGGGTGGCGACGCCGGCCCCGGGCTCGATGCGCAGCAGGTCGACCTTGCCGGGGCCGTCCATCGGGATCGACAGGCGGCGGATGCCGAAGCCGGCGAAGCCGAAGTTCTTGCCGCCCATGATCGCGCCGAAGGCGGCTTCGCGCACCGGGTCGGGCAGGCCCATCAGTTCGTCGAGGTTCCTGGCGGCGGTGTTGGCGGCGACGGGGGCGCTTGTGTCGAGGTCGCCCAGCGCGTCGATGCGGGCCAGGGCGTCGTCGGCGCCGCCGGACGACAGGGTCATCGGGGCCTCGTCGTCGAGGAAGAGGCCGGCGAGGTCTTCGTTGGGGGCCGGGCGGTCATCGCGCACGGCGGCGGCGGCCGAGGCGAGCAGCTTCAGGCCGGCGTCGGGCGTATCCCGGAGGCGGTCGGCGAAGACGTCGATATGGGCGTCGATGGTCGCGGCGGCGGGGGTCACGGCAGGGGCCTCGAAATTCCAGTCACGGAAACCGATATGGACCGGGGTTGAAAGTCGTCAAGGCGACAGGGGGTGCGACAACTCATGCCGGTTCCTCCAGCACGGCCCGCAGCTTGCCAAAAGCCAGGCGTAGCCTCGACTTGACGGTGCCCAGCGCCAGTCCGGTGACTTCGGCGATCTCGCTGTGACTCAAGTCGTCGTAGAAGGCGCGGCGCACGAGGTCGCGCTGTTCTTCGGGAAGATTCATCAGGGCGGCGGCGATGCGGCGCTGTTGCTGTCCGGCGTCGAGTTCCTCGTGCGGGCCGGCCATCGGCGGCGGCTGCAGGGCCGGTTCCTCGGCGTCGATCTCCGCGGTGCGGTCGCGGCGGTAGATGTCGATGCGCCGGTTGCGGGCGATGCGGAAGATCCAGGTGGAGACCGAAGCCCGCTTGGCGTCGAAGCTGGCCGCCTTGCGCCAGACGGTGACCAGCACCTCCTGCGCCAGCTCTTCGGCCCGGGCCTGGTCGAGGCCGAGGCGGGCGAGGTAGCCCTTCACCCTGGGGGCGTAGTGGTCGAACAGCTGGCGGAAGGCGGCGCGGTCGCCGCGCTCGGCGATGGCCAGAACCAGGGCCGCATAGGGGTCGTTCCCCGCCATGACACGACCGTCCCGCAACGCCCTCAGACTCCCCTTCCGATCCAGGCAGCATAGACCATTGGTCGGCCAATTGGGCAACTGCGCGCAGCGATTTGCCACTGGACTTCGTTAAGTGAACGCGTGTTATGCTGCGCCGCAACAAAGGTCGTCCCCATGCTCTACACCCTGCAGGAAGCTACCTACTACGCCTCGACGCCCATGCGGTGGGCGGCGCGGGCGACGCGGGACTTCTGGTCTTCTCCGCTGAACCCGGCCCGGGATTCGGCGATGGGGCGTAACCTCTATGCGGCGGCCGACCTCTACGCCAACGTCACCCGGCGCTACGGCAAGCCGGCCTGGGGCATCGATTCCACCGAGGTCAACGGGGTCAAGGTCAAGGTCCGCGAGACCGTGGTCTGGGAAAGCCCCTGGTGCCGGCTGATCCAGTTCGACCGCGACATGGGCGACATGCGCCGGGCCGGCAAGATGCAGCTGGACCCCGCCGTCCTGCTGGTCGCGCCGCTGAGCGGCCACTACGCCACCCTGTTGCGCGGCACCGTAGAGGCCCTGATCCCGAACCACGCCGTCTTCGTCACCGACTGGGTCAACGCCCGCGACGTGCCGATGATGGAGGGCCGTTTCGACTTCCACGACTACATCGACCACATCCGCGAGATGCTCGGCGTCATGGGCGCGCGGGCCCACGTCATCGCCGTCTGCCAGCCGGGACCGCCGGTGCTGGCCGCCGCCGCCCTGATGGCCGCCGACAAGGACCCCAACCGGCCGCGCAGCATGACCTTCATGGGCTCGCCCATCGACGCGCGCCTGAGCCCCACCGTGACCAACCAGCTGGCCGAGCAGCGGCCGTTCGCCTGGTTCCAGTCGAACATGATCTACACCGTGCCGCCGCCCCATCCGGGGGCCCTTAGGCGGGTCTATCCGGGCTTCGTGCAGCTGGCCTCGTTCATGTCGATGAACCTGGAAAAACACCAGGACGCCCACAAGCGCTACTTCGACCAGCTGGTGGTCGGCGACGAGGACAGCGCCGACAAGCACCGGGTGTTCTACGACGAGTACCTGTCGGTGCTCGACCTGACCGAGGACTTCTACCTGCAGACGGTCGAGATCGTCTTCCAGAAGTACCTGCTGCCCAAGGGCGAGCTGACCCATCGCGGCCGCAAGGTCGACCTGAAGGCCATCACCGACATCGCCCTGATGACCGTCGAGGGCGAGCTGGACGACATCTCCGGCGTCGGCCAGACCCAGGCGGCGCATGGCCTGACGCCGAACATCCCCGAGGACCTGAAGGAGCTCTACGTCCAGCCGGGCGTCGGCCACTACGGGGTGTTCAACGGCCGCAAGTTCAACGAGGAAATCGCGCCGCGGGTGGGCAGGTTCATCCGCCGGGTGGACCCGGACTTCAAGGACGCCTGACCCCCTTTCGGCGTTGTAACGAAATGATCGTTTTCCGGCCCCGGTTTAAGGGGTAGTCGGAAGGACGATGAGTCTGTTCAAGCCCCCGGCCTATAACCACGGCGACCGCCTCGAGGCGGCCGGCCATGTGCTGCGGCTGAGCGTCAATGCGCGGGCCCGCCGCATCTCCCTGCGCGTCGACCGCACCCGCCGCGAGGTGATCGCCACAGCCCCCAGCGCCCGCCGGCTGTCGGAGGCGGTCGCCTTCGCCCGCGAGCGCGCCGGCTGGATCCAGGCCCAGCTGGCCGACCTGCCGGAAGCCCGCGTTGTCGCGCCGGGCATGGTGGTCGAGCTGTTCGGGCGGCCGTTCCGGCTGGAAGCGAAGACCGGCCGGGCGAAGATCGACCTGGAGGCCGGGACCATCGCCGCGCCGGACGACGCCGCCTTCGGCGACCGGGTGATGCGGCTGATCAAGGCCGAGGCCAAGCGGCGGTTCTCCCAGATGACGGCCGGCTACGCGGCCCAGCTCAAGGTCTCGACGCCCAGCGTCAGCGTCATCGACGCCAAGGCCCGCTGGGGCAGCTGCACCCCGGCCCGGATCGCGAAGCCGGCCTCGATCCGCTACAGCTGGCGCCTGGCCCTGGCCCCGTTCGCGGTGGCCGACTACGTCGCCGCCCACGAATGCGCCCACCTGATCGAGGCCAACCACGGGCCACGCTTCTGGGCCCTGGTCGACGAGCTGTTCGGCGATCCCGCGCCGCACAGAAGTTGGCTGCGGGCGCATGGGGCGAGTTTGCACGCCTTCGGCCGCTAGAGCTTATCGAAGCGGCCCACCCAGTATACCGCACGCTTGAGCTGTCGAGCAGAAATTCCTCAATGACGTCAATCATCTATGCCTGACGGAAGGGGCGACGGCGGCGGTTTTCTGTCGGGGGAATGGCGGGGCGGAATGGGTGGTGGCGGCGGGTTTTCAACGGGACAGGAATGCGTCGATGCCGGCCAGACCGGCCGCGCCGGTGGATTCGAGCAGAGACGCTGTTCGGGCGGTGACGCCGCCGAGGGCGTAGACCGGCGCCGGCGCCGCCGCGACCAGGGCGGTGAAGGCTTCGAGGCCGAGCGGAGCGCCGGCCGAGGGGCTGTTCGACGGGAAGACCGGGGAGACCAGCAGGGCGTCGGCGGTCGCGGCGGCGTGGGCGGCGGCGAGGCTGTGGGCGGCGGCGGTGAGGATCCAGGCTGGATGGGCGGCGCGCAGGGCGGGCAGTCGGTGGGCCAGGCGTTCGGGCAGGTGCAGGCCCTGGGCGCCGATGGCCTGGGCGAGGCCCGGGTCGGCCCCGGCCAGCAGGGTGAGGCCGCGTTCCCGGGCGATGGCGACGAGGCGGCGGCCGGTTTCGACGGCGTCCGGGGCGCCGAAGGGGCGGTAGATGACGCCGACCTCGGGGGGGAGGATGGCGAGGATGGCTTCCGGGTCGGGGGTGCGGTCCGGGTCGGTGAGGAACAGCAGGCGGGGCAGGGGCTTGGCAGGGACGCGGGCCGGGCGTAGGCGCTTGGCCGCCTCCAGCAGTTTCGCGAGCTCGCCCTGTGCCAACCGATGCCTCCATCCCTGAACGCCGGGCCGTGATCCTGGACCGTATCGCCGGGGCGGCGAAGGAGGCCGGGCGGGCGGCGTCGGACGTCACCCTTGTGGCCGTGTCGAAGCTGCAGCCGCAAGAGAAGATCGCCGCCATGCTGGATACCGGGCAGCGGGTGTTCGGGGAAAACCGGGTGCAGGAGGCGGCGGCGCGGTGGGGCGATGGGAACCGGCGGGAGGGGCTGGAGCTGCGGCTGATCGGGCCGCTGCAGAGCAACAAGGCGGCCGAGGCTGTGGCCTTGTTCGATGTCATCGAGACGGTGGATCGGGAGAAGATCGCCGGGGCGCTGGCCGAGGCGATGGCGAAGGCGGGGCGCAGGCCGCGGCTGTATGTGCAGGTGAATACCGGGGAGGAGCCTCAGAAGGCTGGCGTGGCGCCGGGGGAGGCGGACGGGTTTATCGGGGTTTGCCGGGCGCGGTACGGGCTGGTGGTCGAGGGGTTGATGTGTATTCCGCCGGAGAGCGAGCCGGCGGGGCCGCATTTTGCGCTGCTGGCGAAGATCGCGGCGCGGAACGGGGTCGGGAAGCTGTCGATGGGGATGAGCGGCGATTTTGAAACGGCGGTACGGTTTGGGGCGACCAGTGTGCGGGTCGGGACGGCGCTGTTCGGGGCGCGGTAGGGCGAGGGGGGATGCGGAGGGTTCGCTCTCCGCCCTTTGGGCGGAGGACGGTTCGGAGCGGGAGCGACGGACCAGGAGGCGGGCACACCGGCGGCGGGTGATTGGCGCGTTCCGTGATCCGCAAGCGGCGGCGTCCGCACCTCAGCGCCGCCGGTGGAAGTCCCGCCTCGGTTTGGCTGGCTTGCAGCGCTCGCCAAAGGATGGTTCCGCCCCCGCCGACGCGGAGAGCAATAGCTCTCTGATCTTGGGGGGCCTAGCTGCCGATCTTGAACAGGTTGTCGTCGGAGTTGCGGTCGATGAGGATGTTGTAGGGGTCGGCGCCGACCCAGACCGGCTTCTTGGCGACGGTGTAGGTCAGGGTCTGCCTGCCGCTGTGGATGGGTTTGCGTTCCAGCATCAGGATGCTGGCCCTGCCGAAGCCCTGCTTGCCCGGCTGCTGGGTGAAGACCCCGATGTCGAGCAGTTCGTTCATCGGCGACGCCGTCTCCTTGCCCTTGCCGTCGGCGTAGAGCTTCTTGGCGTCCACCGTCATCGTCACGTCGAACCGGCCGTCCTTGCGGGCCGTGACCTTGGCGTCGGTGACCTTGACGTCGTAGAGGGTGATCTTCTCGAAGAGGTCGGTGATCAGGGCCTGCTTGTCAGCGGGCGCCCGCTCGCGGAACAGCGTCACCAGGTCGGTCGAGATCGGGTAGGGCGCGCCCTTGAAGGCGTGGTCTTTCAGAAACTGGGCCAGGGCGTCGTTGACCTTGTCCTCGCCGATCTCCTCGGCCAGCCGGTACATGACCAGGGATCCCTTGCGGTAGTGGACATAGCCCTGGCTGCCCTCGACGCGGACCATCGGCTTTTCCTCGAGGGCCTGGCCGCCGCGGGCCCGCAGGTAGCTGTTGAGCTCGTACTTGAGGAACTTGCGGATCTGGTCCTCGCCGTAGAGCTTCTTCATCACCCGCAGGGCGCTGTACTGGGCAAGCGTCTCGGAGGTCATGGTCATGCCCTCCTGGTCGGCGGCGATGACCTGGTGGGCCCACCACTGGTGGCCGATCTCATGGGCCCCGACATAGGTGACCATGTCGATCTTCTCGGGGTCGCTGTAGTCGGCGATGAAGAACAGGTTCTCGGACCAGGGCATGGTCCCGGCGAAGGCCTGGGCGAAGTCGGCGTAGGCCGGGAACTCGATGAACCGCAGGTGGTCGAACTGGTAGGGGCTGAAATTGGCCTGATAGTAGTCGAGCGAGGTCTTCATCGCCGTGAACATGCGGTCGATGTTGTAGGCGTGCTCGGGCGCGTAATAGATCTCCAGCTCGATACCCTTGTAGGTCTGGCGCTTGATGGCGTAGCGCGCCGACTGGATCGAGAAGAAGGGCAGCACCGGGGCGCTGGTCACGAAATGGGCCTGGCGGCGCTTGCCGGTCGGGGTGTCGATGATGCGGTCGCTGATCCGGCGGCCGGGCGCGATCGGCGTCTGGTCGGCCTCGGTGGTGACGGTGATGTCCGAGCTCATGAAGTCGGCGTCGTGGCGAAGGTAGTTGAACTGCCGTGACGGCACATCGCCGAGCCTGGCGACCGGAACCTCGGGGTCGAGCCCCGCCTTCACCCGCTTGGCGCGGTCCTGCAGGCCGCCGCCCCCCCAGATGCCGAGCGCCGGGGCGAACTCCATCGAGTTGACGAAGGTGCCGTTGTCGACGACGCGGCTCTCGTCGCCGCTGTTCTTGAAGCCCTTCTGCGAGCGTTCGGTGATGAAGCTCATGGTCAGCTCGTCGCCGGGCTTCATCGGCTTGTCGAGGGCGAAGATGCGGTAGTTGAACCGGGCCAGCGTCTCCTTGGGCCAGGCGCCCTGGATGCTGAGGCCCTTGACCTGCAGGTCGCGGTCGAAGCGGACGTGGATCTCCTTGAGGTCCTCAGCCGTCATGTTCTTGATGACGTAGGTGCCGGTGACCCGCAGCATCGGCTGGTGGGGCCGCAGATCGACGTCCAGTTTCATCGACTGGATCTTGGGTTGCGGGACCTTGTCGAAGTGGCGCTCCTTGATGAGGACGCGCTCGTAGTCCCCCATCCAGCGTTCGACGTCCTTGGTGGTGCGGTATTCGTTCCAGACGTTGGTGTTGAGGAAGATGTAGCCGCCCGTGGCCGCGAAGCCGACGAGGGCGACCAGCACCACCAGGCCGACCTTGCCGCTCAGCCGGCGCGGCGCGCGCTGCAGCCTCGGCCACAGCCGGCCCTCGGCTCCCCGCTGCCAGACGGCGTAGGAGAGGGTGACCAGGACAACCGCGAAGAAGCTCCAGTAGAGGCGGAACCACCAGGCCCCGATCCAGAACTTGCCGAGGCCGTTCATGTCGGAGGCGGTGACCTGCGGCGCGCCGCCGTAGTTGTAGAGGTTATGCTCAAGACCCAGGCTGGCGAAGGTGAAGGTCGTGATCATGTAGAGGACCATCAGGCCCCAGCCGGCGAACTTGTTGGGGCTGATGGCCTGGAAGAAGATGGCCAGCACGGCCAGCAGGATGAAGTCCAGCGACTGCGGCAGGATCAGCCAGACCAGGGTCTTGCCGAGCTCGAAGTCGAAATAGCCCTTGAACACCTGGACCAGCATGGCGACCACGGCCCCGCCGATGAGGGTGGAGATCAGCACCAGCGAGATGGCCAGAACCTTGGGCAGGACGAAGGCCCAGTCGGCGACGGCGGTCGCGCCGATCAGCTCATGGGTCTTCTTCTCGCGCTCCCGCCAGACCAGTTCGCCGGCGTAGTAGAGGGCGATGATCAGCGGGATGATGGTGAAGCTGGTGGTCAGCCGGTTCAGCATCAGCCGGGTGACCGGATAGACCACGCCGCCGTAGTCGCCGTTGTTGGTGACCAGCCACAGCTGCCAGCCGGCGAACAGCACGCCGATGGCCAGCAGCACGAAATAGGCCGGGCTGCCGAACACCTGGCCCATGTCGAGCCGGGTGCGGGCCCACAGCTGGGCCCAGGCGGTGGCGCGGCCGAAGGTCGGGCGCGGCAGGGCGGTCAGCGGTGGCGGCGGCGGACCGGTCGGGGCGGCCTTGGCCTGGAGCTTGAAGGCCTTCAGCCGGCGGCCGCTGAGGCGCCCGGTCTGGAAGCGGAACAGCGGGAAGGCGGCGGCCAGGAAGAGGATGGGGATGGCGATCCAGATCAGCTTGTTCCAGAGGAACAGGCCGGTGATCGCCGGGGTGAGGCTGTTGCGCTCGGCAATGGTCCAGTAGCGGGTGACGTCCCCGTAGGCGGCGGTGCCGAAGGGGTCCCAGAGGACGCCGACCTCGCGCATCTCCAGGCGGCTGGCCATGACCAGCAGCACGATGCGCAGGATGATCAGCGCCACCACCCCAACATAGGTCCACATCATCGAGCGGCTGGCGGTGGCGATCGCGAACAGGATGGCGCAGGTGGTGAACAGCATCGGCAGCGAGAGCACCGCCAGGGTGTAGAGGTAATGGCTGGCGAAGATGGGACCGAGGGTCTCGCGGTCGACCCAGGGCATCATCGATCCGAGGATGAAGCCGAACGGCACGGCCAGGAACGACAGGCAGGCGGCCGCGAAGGCGCCGGCGAAGCGGCCGTAGAGGTAGTCGAACTTGCTGATCCGCGTGGTCAGGATCAGCGGGCCGTAGCCGGTCTCGTCGTCGCGGACGACGACGTTGGCCACGAAGGCGGTGGCGATGAAGATGTAGAGCAGGCCGAAGATCGAGAAGGTCTGGGCCACGGCCCAGGGGCCGTTGACCTTGACGTTGGAGCCGAAGCCGATCTGGATGAATTCCGAGGCGATGGCCCCGAACGACAGCAGGCTGAAGGCGATGACGGCCACCCAGAAGATGGGCTGGCGGATCTGGTAGCGGAATTCGAAGGCCGCGATCTTGCCGAACATGATGCCGGTCCTCAGGCCGCGGCGCGGCTGGCGGCGAGGGTCGAGAAGTAGACCTCCTCCAGGCCCCCGGCGACCGGGGTGAAGCCGTCGCCCGGATCGCTGTCGGCCTCGATGTCGACGACCGTGCGGCCCGAGAACAGGCGCACGGAGATGACCTTGTGGCGGGCCTTGACCGTGTCGAGGTCGGTCTTGGCGATCACCTTGGTCCAGATGCGGCCCTTGAGGCCCTCGATCAGGGCCAGCGGCGCGCCCTGCTTGACGATCCTGCCGTCGCAGATGATGGCCATGGCCGGGCAGAGGTCCGAAACGTCCTCGACGATATGGGTCGAGAGGATGACCACGACGTTCTCGCCGATCTCGGCCAGCAGGTTGAGGAAGCGATTGCGCTCCTCGGGGTCGAGGCCGGCGGTGGGCTCGTCGACGATGATCAGGGCCGGGTCGCCGATCAGCGCCTGGGCGATGCCGAAGCGCTGGCGCATGCCGCCGGAGAAACCGGCCAGGGCCCGCTTGCGCACGTCCCAGAGGTTGGTCTGGTTGAGCAGGTATTCGACCGTCTCACGACGCTCCCTGCGGTTGGAGACGCCCTTGAGCACGGCCATGTGGTCGAGCATGTCGTAGGCCGAGACGCGCGGGTAGACGCCGAAGTCCTGGGGCAGGTAGCCGAGCACCTTGCGCAACTCCTCGGGGTTTTTCAGCACGTCGATGTCGCCGAAGCGGACCTGGCCCTCGGTCGGGGCCTGCAGGGTGGCGATGGTCCGCATCAGCGTCGATTTGCCGGCCCCGTTGGGGCCCAGCAGGCCGTACATGCCCTTGGGCACGGTCAGATCGACGCCATCGAGCGCCTTGGCGCCGTTCGGATAGATGTGCGTCAGATTCTCGACGATCAGCATGGCTGCTCGAACCCCTTCGTATCGATCCTGTGCCGGCCATACCACGGCCGGTTACGCCCCCGCCTGCAGTCATGGCGGGGGAGGCGGAAAGGGGCAAGTGAAACAACGGTAAGGCGCGAAAGGCTAGAGGGCCCAGCCGCCGTAATCGCCGGTGACGTCGCCGTTGATCTTGACCTGGTAGTCGACCTTGGCGTCGCCGTTGACGTCGAAGCGGACCGTGGTGACGCCGGCGGCGAAGGTCAGGGTCATCTGGCCGGCGACCTTGGTGAAGGCGGCGGCGTAGACGAAGGTCCCGTCGCCGGCCCCGGCCCCGTTGGCGTCGACGGCGGAGAGGTCGAGGGTGTCGCCCTCGGCGGTCGAGAAGTCGTAGATCTGGTCGGTCTCCAGCACGCCGCCGAAGGCGTGGGCGACGGTGAAGATGTCGCCCCCCAGCCCGCCGCGCAGCAGGTCGTTGCCGAGCCCGCCGACGACGACGTCGTCGCCGTCGTTGCCGTTGATGGTGTCGACGCCGGCCCCGCCGTCCAGGGTGTTGGCGCCGCCGTTGCCCTGCAGGTTGTTGGCCCCGCCGTTGCCGGTTCCATTGAGGTCGCCCGACCCTTGCAGCTCCAGGCCCTCGACGTTGTCGGCCAGGGTAGCGATGGTGATGAAGGCGCGGACGATGTCGAAGCCCTCGCCGCCGTTCTCGTGCACGGCGTCGCCGGCGTTGTCGACGATGTAGACGTCGTTGCCCGTGCCGCCGGTCATGTCGTCGGCCCCGGCCCCGCCGTCGAGGTAGTCGTTGTCGGCCCCGCCGTCGGCCGTGTCGTCGCCGCCGCCGCCGTCGAAGCGGTCGAGACCGACGCCGCCGGTCAGGGTGTCGGCCCCGAGGCCGCCGAACAGCTTGTCCGACCCCGTGCCGCCGGTCAGTTCGTCGTCGTCGCCGCCGCCGTCGAGGATGTCGTTGCCGGTCCCGCCCAGCAGGTCGTCGGCCCCGGCTCCGCCCAGCAGGGTGTCGTTGGCGTCGCCGCCGTCGAGGGCGTCGTCGCCGGCCCCGCCGCTCAGGATGTCCTTGCCGGCCGCGCCGGTCAGTTGGTCGTCGAAGGCCCCGCCGTTCAGCGTGCCGCCGCCCGGCGCCGCGGTGGCGCTGACCCGGCCGTAGATGACGTAGGCCCGGCCGGTATAGGTCCCGTGGCCGGTGGCCCCGATCAACAGGTCGGAGACCCCGTCGCCGTTGAGGTCGCCGCCGCCCACCGCCGCTCCGGAGTAGGCGAAGCCGACGCCGCCCTCGATGATCATGCCGACGCCAGCGGTGATGTCGGTGACGGCCAACACGGCGTCGAAATCGGTTCCGCCGAACACCACCCAGCTGGTTCCGGAATAGCCCATGCCGTTATGGCGGGCGCGGAAGGAGCCGATGACCACATCGTCGAAGCCGTCGCCGTTGATGTCTCCGGCCCCGGAAACCTCGAGCCCGACGGCGTCGTAGGCCGCCGTCCCGTCGATGCGGAAACCGTTGGTTCCGTTCAGGCTGCTGACGTTGAAGCTGGCGCCGGGCGAGGCAGCGTCGCCGAAGATGACGTAGGCCGAGCCGGTGTAGAACCCGCCGAACGTGGCCCCCTTGGCGCCGACGATGAGGTCGCCATAGCCGTCGCCGTCGACGTCGCCCGCGAAGCCCACCGAATAGCCCAGCTGGTCCTGGGTGGTCTCCGCGTCGATGCGCCAGCCCTTGGCCCCCGGGATGGTGGCGGCGCTGAAGGTGGCGGCGAAGGGGTCCTCCGTGCCGTAGAGGACGTAGGCCGCGCCATGGTAGTTGGCGTTATAGTAGGTGCTGGCCCCGACGATCAGCTCGTCGATGCCGTCGCCGTTGATGTCGCCCATGGCCACCGAGCAGCCGAACCGGTCGGCGGCGTTGGCGCCGGTGATGCGGAAGCCGTCCGTGCCGTCGAGGGCGCCCAGGTCAATGTCGGCCGGGATGCCGCCGTCGGCCCCGAACACCACCCAGACCGCGCCGCGGGCGCCGCCGGCGAACAGGCTGCCGATGGCGACGTCGGTGAAGCCGTCGCCGTTGATGTCGCCGGTGGCGACGGTGCGGCCCAGCCGGTCGAGGGTGGTCGCGCCGTTGATGAGAATGCCGTCGGCCGCCGCCAGCAGGCCGAGGTTGACCACGGCGGCGAAGGGGTCGGTCTTGCCGTAGACGACATAGGCCCCGCCGGCGTCGCCGCCGGCGAAGTCGGCCCCGGGGGCCCCGACCACCAGGTCGTCGACGCCGTCGCCGTTGATGTCGCCGCCCGAGGAGACCGAGTAGCCGACGTAGGATCCGGCGCTGTAGCCCTCGAGCCGGAAGCCGTTGGTCCCGTTCAGGTCGCCGAGGTTCAGGCTGGACGGCAGGCCGCCGGCCGTGCCGAAGACCACGAACAGCCCGCCGGTGTTGCCGCCCAGGGCTCCGTCGAAGCCGCGCGCGCCGATCAGGTAATCGTTGAAACCGTCGCCGTTCAGGTCGCCGGCCGCCGACAGGGCGCAGCCGGTGAACTCGAAGCTGTAGGTCCCGAAAAGGACCGAGCCGAGACCGGGCGGCAGGTTGGTGAGGTCGATGTTGGTCGGCAGTCCGGGCATGACGGCGCGCTCCCTTTCGGGCGCGAAGGCTCGTGCGGCCTCGCGGACGCCCATCCGAGGCGACCGAACAATGTTTTGTTAACCCTGTCGACGACGGAGGCGCTCAAAATGAGCAGGGCGCGCCACTGGCGGTTACGTCACCGCCGATCAGTCTCCGCCCGGTGGCGCCGGGGTTCGCGCTCTAAACCAAGGTGAAACGGTTGGCGCCTAAAGTGAGGGGTTCAAAGGCCCGCCCGCAAGAGACCCGCCCTGTGCAGATCGACGTCCTTCGTCCCGAAGAGCTGACCGCCGCCCAGGTGGACCGCTGGGCCGCGCTGCAGGCGGCGCAAGCCGGCTGGCACAGCCCCTTCCTGTCGCCCTGGTGGGCGCAGGGCGTGGCCCGGGCGCAGGGGTCGAAGGCCAACGTCAAGGTGGCGGTGCTCAGCGACGGCGGCGAGCCGGTCGGCTTCATGGCCGCCAGGGTCGGGGCGATGACCGCCATGCCGGTCGGGGCGCCGATGTGCGACTATCAGGGCATGGTCGCGGCGCCGGGCGTGCGGTTCGATCCGGTGAAGCTGGTCGAGGCCTTCGGGGTCGGGCGGCTGGATTTCTCCCATATGCTGGGCTGCCAGGCCGACTTCGCGCCGGCCTTCAAGGGCACACAGCCGAGCTTCGCCATCGACATGCCCGACGGCTACGAGCCCTATGCCCAGGCCCGCCGCGAGGCCGGGGTCGGCATCCTCAAGGATTGCGACAAGAAGCGCCGCAAGCTGGAGCGCGAGGCCGGGGCGCCGGTGTTCGCCGCCTTCTCGCGCAGCAAGGCCGACTTCGACCAGCTGATGGGCTGGAAGAGCCAGCAGTGGAAGGCCACCGGCCAGACCGACGTGCTGGGGGCGGGCTGGACCAGCAGGCTGGTGCGCGACCTGTTCCAGAGCCGCGATCCGGAATACGGCGGCATCCTCTTCACCCTGCATATCGGCGAGACGCTGGTGGCGGCGCAGTTCAACATCCGCGCCCACGGGACCATCAACAGCTGGCTGATCGGCCATGATCCGGCCTTCGAGCGCTGGTCGCCGGGCATGATCCTGTTCCAGGACATCCTGCGCTGGATGAACGCCTCGCCCTACTGGCGGCTGGACCTGGGGGCCGGCGACTACCGCTTCAAGCGGGAGTTCTC
This sequence comes from Caulobacter sp., assembly GCA_028291265.1. Taxonomy (GTDB): domain Bacteria; phylum Pseudomonadota; class Alphaproteobacteria; order Caulobacterales; family Caulobacteraceae; genus Caulobacter. The sequence goes on from JAQGIK010000096.1 coordinate 24,583, forward strand.
CAACCTGATCACCCCGGTCAGCCACGGCTTTGTGGGGGCCGCCTCGCCGGCCGCCCTGGTGCGCCATGCGGCCTATGCCGTTCGCCAGGCGGCCGAGTCCCTGCCGCTGGGCAAGGTGTCGGAACTGCCCGGCAAGGCCATGCGGCGGCTTGACCTGATCCGTGGATTGCGGTGAAGCCTGCGGCTTCTGTCTTTCACCTGGTCGCGTGACGGCCACCGGATCCGGTATCCACTTCCGGCTGTCACGCTCCCGTAGCCGTCTGATTCCATGACCCTGCACATCGACGACATCCGCGCCGCGGCCGCCCGGCTGGCCGGCCATATTGAGCGCACGCCCTGCCGCTATTCGAAGACGCTGTCGGAGATTACCGGGGCGCAGGTCTGGGTGAAGTTCGAGAACCTGCAGTTCACCGCCGCCTACAAGGAGCGCGGGGCGCTCAACAAGCTGATGCTGATGAGCGAGGCCGACAAGGCCAAGGGCGTCATCGCCGCCAGCGCCGGCAACCATGCCCAGGGGCTGGCCTATCACGCCACGCGCCTCGGCGTGCCCTCGACCATCGTCATGCCCAAGGGCACCCCCTTCGTGAAGGTCGAGCACACCCGCGCCCACGGGGCCAACGTGGTCATCGAGGGCGAGACCTACGACGACGCCTACGCCCACGCCATGATGCTGAAGGAAGAGCGGGGGCTGACGTTCGTGCACCCCTTCGACGACTTCGAGGTGATGGCCGGCCAGGGGACCATCGCGCTCGAGATGCTCGAGGACGTGCCGGACCTGGAGATCCTGCCGGTGCCGATCGGCGGCGGCGGGCTGATCAGCGGCGTCGGGGTGGCGGCCAAGGCGATCAACCCCGACATCCGCATCATCGGCTGCGAGCCGGCCATGTACCCCAGCTTCACGGCCAAGATGCGCGGCATGAACGGCCAGGCCGGCGGCCAGACCATCGCCGAGGGCATCGCCGTCAAGCAGGTCGGCGAGCTGACCTATTCGGTAACCCGGCCGATGGTCGAGGACGTGCTGCTGCTCGAAGAGCCGTTCATGGAACGGGCGGTGGCCCTCTACTGCAACGTCGAGAAGACGGTCGTCGAGGGGGCCGGCGCGGCGTCGCTGGCGGCCCTGCTGGCCTATCCCGAGCGATTCCGCGGCAAGAAGTGCGGCCTGATCATCACCGGCGGCAACATCGACACCCGGCTGCTGGCCAGCGTGCTGACCCGCGAACTGGTGCGGGCCCAGCGGATCATCAGCCTGCGCATCGTCGGCGACGATCGCCCCGGCTTGCTGGCCACGGTCTCCCGCGTCATCGGCGAGATGGGCGGCAACATCATCGAGGTGGCCCACAACCGCCTGGCCCTCGACGTGCCGGCCAAGGGCGCCGAGTTCGACGTCATGATCGAGACCCGCGACGCCCGGCACACCCAGGAGATCATGGACGCCCTGCGCGACTGCGGGTATCCGCCGAGAGTTGTTTGAGAGATCCAGCCATGCGCTTCATTCCCGTCATCCTCGCCGCCGTCGCGGCCCTGTCCCTGGCCGGCTGCGACAACGAGCGCCTGGCCCAGAAGAACGCCGTCGAGGGCGAGACCTTCATGAAGGAGAACGCCAGCAAGCCCGGCGTTCAGGTGCTGAAGGATGGCATCCAGTACATCGTCGTCAGCTCGGGCCCGGTCAGCGGCCTGAAGCCGAAGAAGGGCGACGAGCTGAAGGTCCACTACGAGGGCAAGCTGCTCAACGGCAACGTCTTCGACAGCAGCTTCGAGCGCGGGGCGCCGGCCATCATGCCGCTGCAGAACCTGATCCCGGCCTGGATGGAGGTCATCCCCAAGATGCGCCCGGGCGACGAGTGGATCATCTATGTCCCGTCCGAAGAGGGCTACGGCAAGGAAGGCTCGGGCAACATCCCGCCCAACGCTGTGCTGGTCTTCCGCATCAAGCTGCTCGGCGTGCTGCCGTCGCGCGGCAATTCGGTGATGGGTTAGCCCCCTCAGTCGTCGCTTGGCGACGACAGCTCCCCCGGTGGGGGAGCATCAATCGGTAAACACCACCGTCTTCCGGCCGTTCAGCAGCACCCGGTCTTCCAGCCGCCAGCGCAGGGCCCGGGCCAGGACGCGGCGTTCGATGTCGCGGCCCTTGCGGACCAGGTCTTCGGGCGTGTCGCGGTGGCTGATGCGTTCGACGTCCTGCTCGATGATCGGGCCCTCGTCGAGGTCGCCGGTGACGTAGTGGGCGCTGGCCCCGATCACCTTCACGCCGCGGGCGTGGGCCTGATGGGAGGGCTTGGCCCCCTTGAAGCCCGGCAGGAAGCTGTGGTGGATGTTGATGCAGCGGCCCTCCAGCTTGGCGGCCAGGCCGTCGGACAGGATCTGCATGTAGCGGGCGAGGACGACGATGTCGGTCCGGGTCTCGCGGATCAGGGCCCAGAGCTGGCCCTCCTGCTCGAGCTTGGCAGCCTTGGAAACCGGCAGGTGGTGGAAGGGCAGGCCCTTGAGGTCGACGTGCGGGAAGGTCTCGGCCGCGTGGTTGGAGACCACGGCCGAGATGTCCATCGGCAGCTCCTCGATGCGCCAGCGGTAGAGGAGGTCGGCCAGGCAGTGGTCAGTCTTCGACGCCAGGATCATCACCCGGTAGCGCTGGGCCGGGTCGCGCAGGGTCCAGCGCATGGAAAATTCGCTGCCGATGGCGGTGAAGGCCTCGCGGAGATCGTCGACCGCGGCGCCGTCCGGGTCGAACACCACGCGCATGAAGAAACGGCCGGTCTCGGCGTCGTCGTACTGCTGGGCGTCGAGGATGTTGCAGTCGCGGCCCGCCAGAAAGGTCGAGACGGCGGCGACGATGCCCCGGCGGTCGGGGCAGGCGAGGGTGAGGATCAGGGCGGTCATGTCGGCTTGGCGCGTAACCGGCGGCTTGGGCTCACGCAACCCAGTTCCGCTGATGGCGGCCCGTTCTTCCTTGAGCAATATGCCTTATGTAGGGGGCGATGACCGTTTCCCCCGATGTTCTTCACGACCGCGCCGTCGAGATCCTGACCACCCTGGTCGGCTTCGACACCACCTCGCGCCACTCCAACCTGGCCCTGATCGAATGGGTCGAGGCCTATCTGGCCGACCTCGGCGTCGAGTCGCGGCGGGTCGGCAACGCCGACGGGACCAAGGCCAACCTGATGGCGCGGATCGGGCCGGCGGCGGCGGGCGGGGTGATCCTGTCGGGCCATACCGACGTGGTGCCGGTCGACGGCCAGCCCTGGGCGACCGATCCCTGGGTGCTGACCGAGAAGGACGGAAAGCTTTACGGGCGGGGCAGCGCCGACATGAAGGGGTTCATCGCCCTGGCCCTGGCGGCGGCCCCGGAACTGGCCAAGGCCGAGCTGAAGCGGCCGGCCTGGCTGGCCTTTTCCTATGACGAGGAGATCGGCTGCCTCGGCGCGCCGGCGATGATCGCGGCGCTGGCGGCCGAGGAGCCGCCGCCGGCCCTGGCCGTGGTCGGCGAACCGACCGGCATGGAGGTGGTGGGGGCCCACAAGGGCATCCTCTCGGCCAAGGTGACGGTGACCGGCAAGGAGGCGCATTCCAGCCAGACCCATCTGGGTGTCTCGGCCAACATGGCGGCGCTGACGCTGATGGGCGAGCTGACGGCCCTGGCCGACCGGCTGATCGCGCAGGCCGACCCGGCTTCGCCCTTCGAGCCGAAGCACGCGACCCTGACCATCGGCCTGATCCACGGCGGCACGGCGGTGAACATCCTGGCCCGCAAATGCAGCTTCAGCTTCGACCTGCGCAGCCCGCCGGACCAGGACCCGACGGTGCTGCTGGCCGACTTCTGGGAAAAATGCGCGGCGATGGACGCCGAATTGAAGGCACGGTCGGAGGACTGCGGGGTGGAGTGGGAGCTCTATAGCAACGTCCCGCCGCTGGCCCTGCAGGCCGGCGGCCCGGCCGAGGCGCTGGCGCGTCGCCTGGCCGGCGACAACGGGCCGCTGCGGGCGGTGTCCTACGCGGCCGAGGCCGGGCAGTTCCAGCGCGGCGGGTTTCCGGTCGTGCTCTGCGGCCCCGGCTGGATCGACCAGGCCCACCAGCCGGACGAATGGATCGAGATCGCCCAGATGCGGCGCGGGGCGGGGTTCATGGTGCGGCTGGTCGAGGCGCTGAGCGCCGACTGATCAGGTCAGGGCCAGCAGCCCCAGCCCGACGACGCCCGCCAGGATGCGCCACCAGCCGAAGGGGCTGAGGCCGTGTTTGTCGATGAAGCCCAGCATCCATTTGATGACCAGCAGGCCGCTGACGAACGACACCACGAAACCGATGGCGATCAGCATCACGCCGTCCGGGCGGGCGAAGATGGCGTCGCGGCTTTCGATGAAGTCGAGGGCGAAGGCGCCGACCATGGTCGGGATGGCCAGGAAGAAGCTGAACTCGGCCGCCGCCCGGCGCTCCATGCCCATCAGCACGCCGCCGGCGATGGTGGCGCCCGAGCGCGAGACGCCGGGGATCATCGACAGGCATTGCAGCAGGCCGACGCCGAGCGCCGTGCCAAACGGCGTCTGCATGGCGTCGACGACCTTGGGGGTCGGGCGCCAGCGGTCGAGCAGGATCAGCACCACGCCGCCGACGATCAGCGACCAGCAGACCACGGTCGGGTTGAACAGCACCTGCTTGATGAAGTCGTGCAGAGCCAAGCCGAGCACCACGGCCGGGATGAAGGCGATCAGCACGCTCAAGGCGAAGCGGCGGGCTTCCGGCTTGGTCGGCAGGCCGATCAGCACGGCCCACAGGCGCTGGAAGTAGAGGGCGATGACGGCGAGGATGGCGCCCAGCTGGATCATCACCACGAAGGTGTCCCAGAAGCCCGGCTCCAGCCCCAGCGCCCGGCTGGTCAGCAGCAGGTGGCCGGTCGAGGAGACCGGAATGAACTCGGTCAGGCCTTCGACGAGGCCGAGAATGATGGCGGACAACCAGTCGGGCATACTTCGGCCTCGTGACGCGGAAGAGCCTTGTCCCGGCTGGCGCGGATGAAGGCAAGGGGCGGCGCCGAAAATCCTTCTGCCTTGGATATTGTCCAGTTATAAGACCAATTGTGCCGATTTGGACGGCGGGCGGCGCCACGCCTTGCGGCATCACCTGAAATTCAGTCTATTAAATGGACCGTCGCATTCTTGTTGCTTAAACGAGTCCCTATGAGCCGTTTCACGCAATTTTCGACCCCGGAAACGGGTGGGGACTCTGATGGCCGAACGGATGTTGAAGTTCACGGTGATCGACCGCCGCACGCCCCAGAAGCGTGAGGCGACCGCGCGCGACCGCGACTTCCAGGAAATCTACGCCGACTTCGTCGACGCCAAGGCCAGCGAGCAGGCCTCGCGCTGCTCGCAATGCGGCATCCCCTTCTGCCAGACCCATTGTCCGCTGCACAACAACATCCCCGACTGGCTGCGGATGACCGCCGCCGGCCGGTTGCAGGAAGCCTATGAGCTGTCGCAGGCGACCAACGCCATGCCCGAAATCTGCGGCCGCATCTGCCCGCAGGACCGGCTGTGCGAGGGCAGTTGCGTCATCGAGCAGTCGGGCCACGGGACGGTGACCATCGGGGCGGTCGAACGCTACCTGTCCGACAAGGCCTGGGAAGAGGGCTGGGTGCCGCCGCTGGTGGCCGGCGCGGATCGTGGGCAGTCGGTGGGCATCGTCGGCGCGGGCCCGGCCGGACTGGCCGCCGCCGAGCGCCTTCGCGAGCAGGGCTACAGCGTCACCGTTTACGACCGCTACGACCGGCCGGGCGGCCTGCTGGTCTATGGCATCCCAGGCTTCAAGCTGGAGAAAGACGTCGTCGAGCGCCGCACCAACCGCCTCGCCGACGGCGGCATCGTCTTCAAACTGAACTTCGAGGTCGGCCGGGACGCCACCCTCGAGGACCTGCGCCGCGAGCACGACGCCGTGCTGCTGGCCACCGGCGTCTATGCCGCCAAGGACCTGCCCGTGCCGGGGGCCGGCTCGGCCGGGGTGGTCGCCGCGCTGGACTACCTGACCGCCTCCAACCGCAAGGGCTACGGCGACGCCGTGCCGGCCTTCGACAGCGGCGAACTCGATGCGCAGGGCAAGAGCGTCGTCGTCGTCGGCGGCGGCGACACGGCCATGGACTGCGTGCGCACCGCCATCCGCCAGGGCGCGGAGAGCGTCACCTGTCTTTATCGCCGCGACCGGGAGAACATGCCGGGCTCCCTGCGCGAGGTGGCCAATGCCGAGGAAGAGGGCGTGGTCTTCGAATGGCTGGCCGGCCCCCGCGCCGTGACCGGCGACGCCGGCCAGGCCGGCGGCGT
>JAQGIK010000035.1 GCA_028291265.1 Caulobacter sp.
TCACCTTCCCGGGCAAGGGCACTCTGACAATCAAGTTCACGGGAGAAGATGGCAAGGTCATCGAGCATGAAGTGTTCGACGCGCCCGGCAGCGGCGTGGCCATGGCCATGTACAACCTGGACGACTCGATCCGCGACTTCGCCCACGCCTCGTTCGCCTACGGCCTGAGCCGCGGCTACCCGGTCTATCTGTCGACCAAGAACACCATCCTCAAAGCCTATGACGGCCGCTTCAAGGACATCTTCCAGGAAGTGTTCGACGCCGAGTACGCCGACAAGTTCAAGGCGGCGAACATCACCTATGAGCACCGCCTGATCGACGACATGGTCGCCGCGGCGCTGAAGTGGTCGGGCGGCTATGTCTGGGCCTGCAAGAACTATGATGGCGACGTCCAGTCCGACATCGTCGCCCAGGGCTTCGGCTCGCTGGGCCTGATGACCTCGGTGCTGCTGACCCCCGACGGCCAGACCGTCGAGGCCGAGGCCGCCCACGGCACCGTCACCCGCCACTACCGCCAGCACCAGAAGGGTCAGTCGACCTCGACCAACTCGATCGCCTCGATCTTCGCCTGGACCCGTGGCCTCGCCCACCGCGCCAAGCTGGACAGCAACGACGCCCTGGCCAACTTCGCCCACACCCTGGAAAAGGTCTGCATCGACACCGTCGAGGCCGGCTTCATGACCAAGGACCTGGCGCTGCTGGTCGGCGACAAGCAGAGCTGGCTGACCACCGAAGGGTTCCTCGACAAGGTCGACGAGAACCTCAAGGCGGCGATGGCCAAGGCCTGACGACAGCGGGGGCGGAGGGAAACCTCCGCCCCCTCTTCCTTGACATGGCCTTTTCCGGAACCCTGCGCGACCTGACCGCCGCCGACCGGCCGGCCTGGAGCCGGCTGTGGTCCGGTTATCTCGACTTCTACCGCTCCAGCGTGCCTGAGGCGGTGACCGAGGCGACCTTCCAGCGGCTGCTGGATCCGGCCTGGCCGATGTTCGCCCTCGTCGCCGAGCAGGACGGCGCGGCGATCGGCATCGTCCATTGCGTGCTGCATCCGGCCACCTGGGCGCTGGAACCCTATTGCTACCTCGAGGACCTGTTCGTCGATCCGACGGTGCGCGGCAGCGGGGCGGGCCGGGCCCTGATCGAGGCGGTCTACGCCCGGGCCGAGACGTTGGGCGCGGCGCGGGTCTACTGGCTGACCCATGAGAGCAACGCCATCGCCCGGGCGCTGTACGACAAGGTGGCGCGAAATCTTGGGTTCATTCAATACCGAAATTGAGAAATCAGCGTGATCGCGGTCACACCCTCTGTCACACTGCCCCCTGTACTAGGCGATCACCAGCAAAGCTGAGTTACGTTGAGTTTAGTCAACGCGATTGCGCGCTGTAGTTGCTTTGAGGACCGCAGGTGGATCGCCAGACTCCGTTCGCTGAAGACGAGACCCTTCCCGGCCGTTCGCTGGAGCCGTGGCTCAACGAGTCGGCCGCGCTCACCGACCTGCTGCGCACCGGATCACGCGCTTTCGCCAAGGGGCTTGGCGGGCCGACAACGGCCTTCGCGCTGGTGCGGGCCGAGCGGCTGGGGGTGGCGGTGGTCGACCGGCTGGGCAAGCCCCTGTTCGCCAACGCCGCCTGGCGCCAGGTGTTCGACACCTCGCCACCGGACCGGACGGTGCTGGCCGGGGTGATCGCTGAGGGCGGGCGCCGCACGGTGCTGATCGACCACGGCGAGGCCTCGGCCGGCCGCTCCACCGCCCTCTACGCCGCCGTCCCGCTGACCCGCGACTGGGCCTTGCCGCGCGAGGCGATGGACCGCCTGGACGACAAACGGGCGGCGGCGGTGATCGTCGTCGTCGGGGCGCTGTCGGCGGCCCAGGTGCTGGCCGATGTCTGCAAGGCCTTCGGCCTGACCGACCTGCAGACCCGGATCGCCATCGGCCTGGTGCGGACCGGGGATGTGCGCGGCGCGGCGCAGCAGGCCGGGGTCTCCTACCAGACCGGCCGCAAGGTCGCTTTCGACGCCATGCGCCGGGTCGGGGCGCCGCGGATCACCGGCTTCATCGAGCGGCTGGTGCGGCTGTCGTTCGGGGTCTGGCCGCAGGGCGAGGCCGGGGCGGCCGAGCTGACCGACATCTGGGGCCTGTCGCCCCGGCAGGCCCGGCTGGCGCTGTGCATCGCCGAGGGGATGACCCGGGCCGAGGCGGCGGCGGCGGCGGGGATCTCCGAGGCGACCGCCAAGAAGGCGCTGGAGGTCGTCTTCGACGTCATGGGCGTGCGCTCGGCGGCCGGCCTGGCGCGGGCGGTGACCGAGGCCCGGGCCCTGGCGCTGATCACCGACGCCACCCACGGCGAGGCCCAGCTCGACAGCGACACGGTCGAACCCCTCAACCTGTTCCTGCGCCCCGACGGCTCGCAGGTCGCCTACAGCGACTATGGACCGAGGTCCGGGCGGCCGGTGCTGGTGCTGCATTCCAGCTCCGCCTCGCGGCCGGCCCCCAGCCGACTGGTGGCCGCGCTGCAGGCCGAGGGGTTTCGGCCGCTGAGCCTGGACCGGCCCGGGTTCGGGCTGACCGACCCGCATCCGGACAAGGCCCGCGCCCGGGCCGCGCCGTTCGACGCGGCCATCGACGATGTGCGGCTGTTCCTGCGCCACCTGAAACTCGACCGCGTCGATGTCGTGGCCAGGGGCGGGGCGCAGGTGGCGGTGGCCATGGCCCGGCTGGCGCCGGAGCTGATGGGGCGGGTGCTGCTGATCAATCCCGACCCGTCCAGCGCCTCGCACAATCGCCGGCGCGGGCCGGTGGGGGCGTTGCAGGAGGCCTATCTGCGGCATCCGGACCTGATCGAGGGGCTGGTGAAGCTGATCGTCGCCAACCTCTCGACCGACCAGTCGCGGCGGATCATGCTGAAGGCGGTCGAGGGCAGTCCGCTCGACCTGGCCACCTTTTCGGATCCCCGCAATCTGGCCGACTACCGGCGGGGCTTTCGGCTGTTCGCGACAGGGCGGGTGGCCGGCTATGTGGCCGAGCAGACGGCCATCGGCCGCTGGACCAGCCCGCCGCTGGGGGGGGCCGCCCATTGGCGGGTGCTGCTCAGCCGCCACGACTTCCTGCACGACCCGGAGCGGACCTTCGCGGTCTGGCGCGAAATCCTGCCGGAGGCCCGCTTCGACTGGGTCGAGGACGCGTCGCGGTTCCTGGCCATGAGTCACGGCGCCTTGATCGCCCGCGCCCTGGCCGAGAGCGAGGCGCCGCCTCAGGGGTGAGCGCTCTTGCGGGGCGCGCGGTTTGGGCCTCTTAAATGGGGCCATGCGCAGCAATCTCTTCCGGATCGTCCTCCTCGCCCTGGCGCTGTTCGCCATCGCCTTCGTGGCGGCGCCCTTCTACAGCTACCGGGCCCTGCGGGCCGCGACGGTGGCCGAGGACGTGCAGGCGATGAGCCAGCTCGTCGACTTCCCGGCCGTTCGCAAGAGCCTGGCCGGCCAGCTCGACCCCGACAGCACCCGCACCGCCGAGGCGCCGACCATCTGGCAGGACCCGATCGGGGCCATCAAGCGGGCCTGGAAGGACGTCGCGCCGCAGCCGCCCAAGGTTGATCGCTATGTCACCGTCGCCGGCCTGGGCGATGTGCTGCGCGGTTATGCGCCCGGGACGGCGCCGCCGGAGGCCAAGCCGGACGGCAGCTTCATGAGCGGCGCCAAGGGGATGGTCAGCGGACCCTGGCCCGGCGTCGCCTATTTCGGGCTGGAACGGGTGCGGTTCGCGGTCAAGCGGCCGAACGCGCCGGAGAAGGTGACCTTGCTGACCTTCGAGCGGCGGTCGTTGTTCGCCTGGAAGCTGGTGCATGTGCAGCTGCCCGAGGGCGAACGATAGTTCTTGTTTTGTTCTGGATTGGGCGTAGGGTTCTCCTCCTCAGACACGGGAGGTTTTCATGATCGGCTACGTCACCATCGGGGCGCTCGACAGCGAGCAATCGGGCAAATTCTACGACGCGGTGTTCGACGCGCTCGGCCATGACCGCCGCACCGAGGGCGGCGGCTGGATCGGTTACGGTCCCAAGGGCGGCGGCGAGGGCTTCGCCGACTGTCACACCGCCCTCTGCCCGCCCTTCGACGGCCAGCCGGCCCGGGCCGGCAACGGCATCATGGTGGCCTACCAGGCCAAGACGGCGACCGAGGTCGACGCGGCCCATGCGGCCGGCCTGGCGGCGGGCGGGACCGACGAAGGCGCGCCGGGACATCGACCGCCGGGGACGCCGGGGTTCTACGGCTCCTACCTGCGGGACCCGACGGGGAACAAGATCGCCATCTTCGCGGCGGGGTAGGTTCGGTGCGCGGTCGTCGGTGGACGATCATGGTGGCGCGGGCGCTCCGACGGGAGATGAGCTTGCCGGAAGGGCTGCTGTGGCGGGTCCTGCGGGGCAATCAGCTGGAGGGCGTCCGCTTTCGGCGGCAGCAGCCGGTCGGCCCGTACGTGGCAGACTTTTACTGCGCGTCTGCACGCTTGGTTATTGAAGTCGATGGGGCTGCGCATGGTTGCGATGACCGCCCCGAACGGGACGATATCCGTGACCGCTGGATGATCGAACAAGGCTTCAAGGTTCTGCGCCTCCCCGCCTCTCTGGTCTTGTCCGACATGGATGTAGCGAGCCGCACGATCCTCGCCGCGATCGAAGTTCCTCCTCCGGGACGCGAAGCGTCACGGGGAGGAACTGGTCGTGGCGACCTTGGAGGCCGAAGGCCCCGGTTACCCCGCCAGCGCCGCCTTGACGGCGGCGACGCCTTCGGCGGCCTTGCTGTCGTCGGGGGCGCCGCCCTGAGCGAAGTCGGGTTTGCCGCCGGCGCCCTGGCCGCCCATGGCGATGACGGCGGCCTTGGCCAGCTCGGCGGCGTTGAAACGGCCGGCCAGGTCAGGGGTCACGGCGACAGCCACGGCGGCCTTGCCGTCCGAAACCCCGACCAGGGCGACGACGCCCGACCCGACCTGCTTCTTGAAGTCCTCGACGAGGCCGCGCAGGTCCTTGCCGCCGACGCCGTCGAGCACCCGGCCGATGAAGGCGACGCCGCCGACGTCTTCCGGCCCCGAAGCCGCCGAGCCGCCGCCGCCCAGCGCCAAGGCCTTCTTGGCGTCGGCCAGGGCCTTTTCGAGCGCCTTGCGCTGGCCTTCGAGGGCCTCGACGCGGGCGGCGACCTCGGACACTGGCGCCTTGAACTTTTCGGCCAAACCGGTCGCGATCGCGGCTTGCGCCTCCAGCCATTTGCGGGCCGCATCGCCGGTCAGGGCCTCGATGCGGCGGATGCCGGCGGCGACGCCGCCCTCCGACACCACCTTGAAGAGACCGATGTCGCCCGTGCGCGAGACGTGGGTGCCGCCGCAGAGTTCGACCGAGTAGTCGCCCTCCCCGTCCAGCGCCTTGCCCAGCGCCAGCACGCGAACCTCGTCGCCGTACTTTTCGCCGAACAGGGCCATGGCCCCGGCCTCGATGGCCTGTTCCGGCTTCATCAGCTTGGTCTCGGCGGCCCGGTTCTGCAGGACGACGGTGTTGACCTCGTCCTCGATGGCCGTGATCTCGGCGGCCGTCACCGGGCCGCCGTGGCTGAAGTCGAAGCGGATGCGGTCGCCGTCGACCATCTGGCCCTTCTGGCTGACGTGCGGACCCAGCACATGGCGCAGGGCCGCATGCAGAAGGTGGGTGGCCGAGTGGTTGGCGCGGGTCGCCTGGCGGGCCGGCGGATCGACGTGCAGCGCCGCCGACGCGCCGACGGTCAACGAACCGCTCAGCACCTTGATCTCATGGGCGAAGAGGTCGCCGGCCTGCTTCTGGACGTCGAGCACCTCGCCCGAGCCGCCGTCCCATTCGACGACGCCCTTGTCGCCGGCCTGGCCGCCGCTCTCGGCGTAGAAGGGGGTGCGGTCGAAGACGGCCTGGACGGTCTCGCCCGAAGCGGCGGCGGCGACCGGCTCGCCGTCGACCAGCAGGGCGACGACCTTGCCGGTTCCGTCGACGCTGTCGTAGCCGGTGAACGCGGTGGCCCCGACCTCGTCGCGGACGCTGAACCAGGCGGCCCCGGCCGACTTCTGGCCCGAGCCCTTCCAGTTGGCGCGGCTGTTGTCCTGCTGGTCCTTCATGGCGGCGTCGAAGCCGTCGGTGTCGACCGTGATGCCCCGGGCTCGCACGGCGTCCTGCGTGAGGTCGAGCGGGAAGCCGTAGGTGTCGTAGAGCTTGAAGGCGACGTCGCCGGACAGCACGCCGCCCTCGGCCAGGTCGGCGGTGGCTTCGTCAAGCAGGCCGATGCCGCGGCCGAGGGTGACGCGGAAGCGCTCCTCCTCCTGGCGCAGGGTCTCGACGATCATCGG
>JAQGIK010000068.1 GCA_028291265.1 Caulobacter sp.
CATGCTCTGGATGCGCTGAATGTCGATTCGTCCTAGGCGCCTAACGCTTGCCTTGGGCGGCGTCGACGATGTTCTCGATCTGGCCGTTGGGCTTGACGACGTCGCCGCCGCGCTGGCCGGCCGGACAGGGGCCGACGTAGCTGGCGTCGATCTTCATGTCGAAGACGCCGTTGGCGGCCTTTTCGGTGGCCCCCTCGGTCTTCATCGTCACCAGGACCGTGAAGTTGCGGGCGAAGTCGCCCTTGGCGGCGCCGGAGGTGGTGGTCTCGCCGCCCATGGCCGTGCGGCAGACGGTGTAGAAGGTCCAGGTGCCGTCGGCCTGCTTGCTGTACTCGCGCTTGGAACAGTCCTGCGACTCGACCGTCGGGTTGACCCAGGAGACGGCCTGCGAGGACTTGGCGTCGACGCACATCTTCATGGCCATCGTCCGGCCCATGATGGTGTTCTTGTATTCCCACTGCCCGGGGGTCTGCTTGGGCGGCCCCTCGGGGGCCTTGGCCACCGCGACCGCGGGCTTGGCGTCGTCGCCGGCGACATCGGCCTTGTCGGCCCCCTTGTCACAGGCGGTCAGGGCCAGAAGGCCGATCAGCGAAACACCGGCGAGAACTGCGCGCATGATTTTTTCCCCGAGATCAGGTTTTTCCAGAGGATAACGGGGATCGGACGGCCGCGCGAGGCGCTATATTGGCATCATGACAAACGTCACCGACAACGCCGGGGCCGGCCGCTACGAGCTGGTCGAGCAGGGCCAGACCGCCTACGCCGATTACCGCCGCGAGGGCGGCCGGCTGTACATCGACTATGTCTTCTCCCCCGTGCCCCTGCGCGGCAAGGGAACCAGCGACCGGCTGATGCGTGGGCTTCAGGCCAACGCCCGGGAAAAGGGCGAGGAAATCGTGCCGATCTGCGGCTATGCCGCGACCTGGCTGAGGCGCCATCCGGGATGAGACTGGCGGGGGTTCTTCTGATCGGGATGCTGGCCGCGGGGCCGGCGCCGGCCGCGACGCCGCCGAAATCCGTGGCGGCGGCGCCCGCTCCGATTCCTTTGCTCAGCAGCTGGACGCCGGCGCAGATGAAGGCGCTGGCCCAGGGCATGGGCCTGACCGTCGTCCAGGACGCCAAGCTCGACAACGGCGACCCGGTGCTGGCCGTGCGCTCGGTGAACGGGGCGGCCTTCGTCATCCAGGGCGCGGCCTGCGATGCCGCCGCGCGTTGTCGGGGCGCGACCTTGATGGCCTTTGTCACCTACGACACCCCGCTCAAGGCCCAGGAGGCGTTGAAGCGGCTGGATTTCGCCGCCGTGCAGGTGCGGGCCGACGAGCCGAAGGTGCTGACCCTCAGCCGCTACATTGTCTTCGACGGCGGCGTCCACCGCGACAATCTTCGCGCCAACGTCGAGCTGTTCCTGGCCGTGGTCGAACAGGCGCGCGGGCTGATGTGAGTTGTCGCCCCGCTCAGGTCGCGTATCGTTCCTGAAAATAAGGGAGCGAAGCAATGAGCGGGCCGGTGGACAGGAGCCTGCGGGCGCGGGCCGAGGCGGTGATCCCCGGCGGCATGTACGGCCACCAGTCGGTCGGCCTGCTGCCCGACGACTATCCGCAGTTCTTCAGCGGCGGCGAGGGCGCCCACCTGACCGACGCCGACGGCCGGCGTTATCTCGACCTGATGTGCGCCTACGGGCCCAACCTGTTCGGCTACGGCCAGCCGGAGATCAACGCCGCCTATGTGCGCCAGCTGGAGATGGGCGACGCCCTGACCGGACCGAGCGGGCTGATGGTCGACCTGGCCGAGGCCATGACAGCGATGGTCAGCCACGCCGACTGGGCGATGTTCTGCAAGAACGGCACCGACGCCACGACCATGGCGATGATGACCGCCCGCGCCCACACCGGCGCCAAGGGCCTGGTGCTGGCCAGGGGCGCCTACCATGGCGCCGCCCCCTGGTGCACGCCCCGGCCCGGCGGCGTGGTCCCCAGCGACAAGGCCCACCAGCACTTCTGCGCCTACAACGACATCGCCAGCCTGGAAGCCGCCGTCGCCGTCGCCGGCGACGACCTGGCGGCCATCTTCGCCGCCCCCTTCCGCCACGACGCCTTCGTCGACCAGGCGCCGCCCGATCCGGCCTATGCACGGCGGGCCCGGGAGCTGGCCGACAAACACGGGGCCCTGCTGGTGGTCGACGACGTGCGGGGCGGCCTCAGGGTAGCGCGGGACTGCAGCTGGTCGGTGCTGGGCGTGGCGCCGGACCTTTCGACCTGGGGCAAGTGCATCGCCAACGGCCATCCGATCTCGGCCCTGATGGGCAACGACAAGGCCCGCAAGGCGGCGGCCTCCATCTATGTCACCGGCAGCTTCTGGTTCGCCGGGGCGGCCATGGCGGCGGGGCTGGAAACCCTGCGGCTGGTGCGCGAGACCGACTATCTGGAGCGCATTCAGCGGTTGGGGGTGCGGTTGCGGACCGGCCTGCATCAGCGGGCCTCGGCGGCGGGGTTCGGCCTGCGCCAGACGGGGCCGGAGACCATGCCGCTGTTCCTGTTCGACGAGGATCCCGACCTGCGGCTCGGCTTCGCCTGGTCCAGCGCCATGCTGGCGCGCGGCGTCTACGTCCACCCCTGGCACAACCTGTTCCTCTGCGCGGCGATGACGGAAGCCGACATCGACGGCGCCCTGGACGCGGCGGAGGGAGCCTTCGCCGACCTCAAGCGCGACGCCGGCTCGCTGGGCCCCGTCGAGAAGCTGGCCTTCCTGGCCGCGCGCTGACAAGCTTCAAAGAAAATCAGAACGGATCGGGAGAGAGACCATGGCCTTCGCGGAATACGCCGAGCATGACGGGTTGGGGCTGGCGGCCCTGGTGAAGGACAAGAAGGTTTCGCCCGGGGAGATTCTCGAGGCCGCGATTGAGAAGATCGAGGCCCACAACGGCGTGCTCAACGCCGTGGTCCACAAGGAATACGACGAAGCCCGCAAGGTGGCGGCCGGCGACCTGCCCGAGGGGCCGTTCAAGGGCGTGCCCTTCCTGATCAAGGACCTCGGCGCCCAGGTGAAGGGCTGGCCCCGCACCTCCGGCTCGATGTTCGCCCAGGTGGCCGCCGACGCCGACGACAGCGAGCTGGTCAGACGCTACCGGGCCGCCGGCGTGGTGCTGGTCGGCAAGACCAACACCCCGGAGTTCGGCATTCCCGGCGTCACCACCAGCCGCCGCCTCGGCAAATGCTCCAATCCCTGGGACCCGACCCGGATCAGCGGCGGCTCCTCCGGCGGCGCGGCCAGCGCAACGGCCTCGGGCATGGTGCCCCTGGCCCACGCCAGCGATGGTCTCGGCAGCATCCGCATCCCGGCCGCCTGTTGCGGCCTGGTCGGCATGAAGACGACCCGCGACCGCAATCCCAACGGCGGCGAGGACTACGACCGCGCCATCGGCTTCTCGGTCGATCACGTGGTCAGCCGCACGGTGCGCGACAGCGCCGCCATGCTGGACGCCACCGGCTATCCGGAACCGGCCTCGCCATACGCCCACCCGGCCAAGGAGCGGCCCTATCTGGACGAGGTCAGCCGCTCGCCGGGCAAGCTGCGGGTATTCTGGTCGCCCGAAACCCCGAACGGCAAGCCGATCTCCGACGAAGTCGCCGCCAAGCTGGCCGAGACGGCGGCGACCCTGAAGGCGCTGGGCCATGAGGTGGTCGAGCAGGGGCTGGGGATCGACTACCGCACCCTCTACCGGGCCCAGGCGCTGGTCTCGGCCAGCAACTTCTCGGCCGGGGTGCGGCGCTGGGTCGAGAAGCTGGGCCGCGAGCCCGGCGACGGCGAGATCGAGGGCCTGGCCCGGCGCGGCTACGAGGCCGGCAAGCGGATCACCGGCGACCAGGCCATGTGGGGCTGGCAGCAGCTGCGCCTGATGAACCGCGAGATCCTGCGCAATTTCGAGACCTTCGACGTCTATCTGACCCCGGTGCTGGCCACGACGCCGCCGAAACACGAGTACCTCGACACCCTGACCGACGACCTGCGGGCCTTCGACAAGGCCCAGTCGGCGACCTTCCCCTTCACCCCGCCGTTCAACTTCACCGGCCAGCCCTCGCTGAGCCTGCCGCTGCATCAGTCGGCCGACGGCCTGCCGATCGCCATGATGTTCACGTCGCGGTACGCCGACGAGGGGACGCTGTACCGGCTGGCTGGACAGTTGGAGAAGGAAATGCCGTGGAAGGACCGCCGGCCGGCGGTGTTCGGCTAGGCCCTATTCCTGCGGTTCGTCGGGCCGGCGGTAGAAGCCGGCCTCGGCGTCGAAGGTCCAGGGAATCGGGACCACGTCCTGGTCAGGCCGTTGCGGCACGGTAATGGCCGGCAGGCCCTGGACGGCATGGCCGAAGTCGAGCCGCGCGCCCTCCTCCTTGACGAAGCCGTTGTTGGTCATCTGCGGGTCGATGGCGGCGCGCCATTGGCCCTGGGCGTCCTCGAGGAAGACGATGACCTGGCAGCCGGCCGAGCCGCACCAGAGGGGGAAGTACTCCATCTGCACGATGGCGAAGCGCTTGTAGGGGCCGGGCTGGGCGGCGCCGACGTAGAGGCACATGGCCCGCTTGGAGGGCTCGGCGTCCTGGATTTCCGGGGTGGCGGTGATGGCCGCGACGACGGATTTGAGCGCCTTGCCGGGCTTGCAGGTCAGCCGGACCTTGGCCGGGGCGGCGGCGAGGCTCGGGGTCGCGGCGAACGGCGCGGCGATCAGGACGAGGGCGAGGACGGCGGCGAGACGCATGGAAGGCTCCGGAGAATGACCGGAGCCTAGCGCCTGTGCATTGCGTGTAACGCCCCGAAGAGGGGGGAAGCGGTGCGGAGGAGCCCCTCCCTCCTCTTTTATGGGGAGGGACAGCGAGGCGAAGCCTCGCAGGGTGGGGTACTCGGGTTCAAGCTGGGACGACGGAAGGCTTGGGGCGTCAAGACCACAAGCTCTGGGTGGGTTGCATCCGACTTCCCCACCCTGACCGCTTCGGCGTCGGTCCCTCCCCATAAAGGGGAGGGAGGACGGCTCAGCCTTCGTCGTCGCCCTTCGGCGCGTCGCCTTCGAAGCTCTTGGGGGCGCGGCGGCGCTTGGGCTTGGCGGCCGGTTCGGCGTCGTCGGCGGCCGGCGCGGGGGCCGAGCGGGAGAGGAAGCCGGGCAGTTCGGAGACCGCGCCGTCCTGGCCGCGCAGGCGGGGCGAGGGACGCTTGGGCTCGGCGGCGAGCGGGGCCGCCTGGGGTTCGATCACCTGCAGCGGGTCACGGGCCTCGCGGCTCTCGGCGCGCTCCTCGCGGGGACGGTCGCGCTCGTAGCGGCTGCGGCGCGGCTCACGCTCCTCGCGGGGACGGTCTTCGCGAGATTGGGCCTCACGGGGCGCTTCGTCGCGCGGCGGCTGTTGTTGCTGTTGCGGATCGCGCGGGCGGTCGTCGCGGTCGCGGAAGCGATCCTCGCGGGGACGATCGTCACGGGGACGATCGTCGCGCTGCTGCTGCCCATCGCGCGGCCGGTCATCCCGGTTTTGCTGTTGCTGGCCGCCCTGCTGGCCGTCGCGGGGACGATCATCGCGCCAGCGGTCACGGGGACGGTCGTCGCGGTTCTGGTTGTTGTTGTTCTGATTGTTGTTCTGGCGATTGCCCTGGTAGCCATCGCGGTCGCGGGGCCGGTCGTCGCGGTCGCGGTTCTGGTTGTTGTTCTGGCGATTTTCGAAGCGGGGGCGGTCGTCGCCGTCTTCGGGTTCCGGCTTGTTCTCGGTGGCCTCGGCGATCTGGGCCTCGGTGGGCTCCTCGTGCTCGGCCTCGAAGTCGATGTCCATGCCCGAGCTGTAGTGGTCGCGGCCGATGATGTCGGTGACCGGCCGGTTCGGCTGGATGGCCCGGATCAGGCGGAAGTAGTGCTCGGCGTGCTGGAGGTAGTTCTCGGCCAGCACCCGGTCGCCGCCGGTGGTCGCGTCGCGCGCCAACTGCTGGTACTTTTCGAAGACGCTCTGGGCGGCCCCGCGCACCTTGATGCCCTCGGGTCCGTTGGAGTCGTAGGCGCGGTTGGCGTTGTGCTGCTGGGGCTTGTTGCCGGTGTTCCGGTTGCGGCCGCGCTGCCGCTTCATGCCCTTGAAATCTCTCATGATGTTCCTGTCGCTCAGGCGCCGGTTGCACGGGCCTTGAAGCTTGCCTTGTGACGTATCGGACGCTGTGCTGGTCCGTGACTGTCCTGTTGGAGTGGTCCTTGGGTTCCCGCCCGGCTCGCAGCCCTTCGTGGCTCGCGCGCCCGCCGTTTCAGGTCACCCCGGTACGGCTTTTAAGGTAGGGAACGAGTCAGGATGTAACCCCTCATCCGCCTGTTTCCAAGGGGTTTTTGAAACCAGTGACCACACGGTCGCGAACACCGAGGTCTTTGGTGGTCCGCACCTGGCCCGCGCCGGCCTGCCTGAACAGGGCTTCGACGGCCGCCGACTGGTCGTGGCCGATCTCCACGGCGAACAGGCCGCCGGGCTTCAGGACCCGCAGGATCTCCGGCGCCAGCAGGCGGTAGGCGTCGAGGCCGTCGGCCCCGCCGTCCAGCGCCAGGCGCGGCTCATGGTCGCGCACCTCCGGATCGAGCGTGTCGATGTCCTTCGTGGGAATATAGGGCGGGTTGGAGACCACCAGGTCGAACTGGCCGTCGCCCAGGCCCGCGGTCCAGTCGCCGTGCAGGAAGGCCGCGCGATTGTTGAGGTCGAGGTTGGCGGCGTTCTCCTTGGCCACGGCCAGGGCTTCGCTGGAGCTGTCGACGCCCAGCCCCCTGGCGGCCGGCCGCTCGGCGAGGATGGCCAGCAGGATGGCGCCGCTGCCGACGCCGAGGTCGAGCATCTGGAAAGCCATGGCCTCCGGGAAGGCCGGCAGGACGACGTCGAGGATGCTCTCGGTGTCGGGGCGCGGCGTCAGGACGTCGGGCGTAACCGACAGCATGATCTTCCAGAAGCCCTTGCGGCCGAGGATGTGGCTGACCGGCTTGCGGCGGGCCCGCTGGCCGATGAAGTCGTCGAAGGTCGCCTGCTGGTCGGGCGTCAGCTCGCGGTAGGGGTCGGTCAGGATGTCCATGCGGGTGGCGCCGGCGGCGGCCTCCAGCATCAGCCGGGCGTCGATCGAGGGCTGGTCGACGCCGGCCGCCTTGAGGGTGGCCTGGGCGGTCTTCCAGGCGGTGACGAGGTTGGTCATTGGAGTTCCCCGCGGTCGCCATCGGCGACCGGCAGAACTTCAAGTGCATCGCCGACCGCGATGGCGCCGCTGTCGGTGACGTTGACGTAGATGCCGCACAGGACGTGGGCGTAGTGCTCGAACAAGGCGGCCGGGATGTCGATGTCCCGCTCGGCGGTGGTCGGATCGACGGCCGTGGCGGCGCAGCGGACGATGGGCTTGTAGACCGTGGCGCGGGCCCCGCCGAGGGACAAGGTGCGGCCGGCCCAGTCGTTCTCGGCCCAGGCGTCCCAGCCCTCGACGTAGAGATTGGCCCGGAAGCGCAGCGGATCAAGCGGCCGGCCGATCTTCAGCTCCAGGTCGCGGACACTGGCCAGGTTGATAATCGACACATGGCCCCGCGGATGGTCCATGAAGCGGTGGGCGCCCGGGCCCTCGATGACCCGCAGCGGGCCGGTGGCGGCCTCGCCAAGAACCTCCATCAGCCAGTCCGCGAAGCTCTGTCGTCCTTCCGGGGTTTTCAGGCTGCCGGCCCAATCCTCGTGCGTGTCGCAGAACGCGAGCAGCAACTCGGTCTCGTCCCAATAGGCGGTATGAACCTTGGCCACTGCTGCGATCTGGGCCAGCACGGTGAACTTCGACTTGGAGATGTGGCCGGGGGCGGCGGGGTCGAAGCCGCTCGGGCCGTTCTCGACCGCGAACAGCCGGTCGTTCGGGAAGCAGGCGCCGGCGACCAGCTCGGCCCGTTCCAGCGGCTCGGGCGTGAAGCCCTTGATCGGGTGGCGATAGAGGCTGTCGACGATGGCGCGCATGGTGATCAAGTGCCAAAGCCGGGGCCCCGCCGCAACCCCCGGCCGCCCAAGCGTGTTTGCCCCTTCGGAGGCGCTGGATGGCTTTGGTCAAGGGTGGGGGCGGCAAACGACCCTCAAGGAAGATGGCGGGGGCGCTGGGACGCGGCGCCTACAGGCTCGGCAAGGGCGCCGGCCGCGCGGCCGGCTGGACGGCGCGCCGCGATTGGCGGGCCATGCCGGGACAGGCGGCCGGCTATGCCCGGAGCCGGCCCTACGGCCTGCTGCCGTGGATCGCCCTGCTGGCGGCCGTCGGGCTATGGCCGAAGACTCCCAAGACCCTCGCGACCGAACCCGAACCCGGCGGCAAGATCGTGCCGGGCGCCTCCGACCCGCGCCAGATGAGCAGCGCCGCCTTCGCCGCCGACCAGCCCGGCCGCGGCCGGGAGGCGGCCAAGCCGCGCCATATCCCCCTGCTCGGCTGGCGCGACATCGCCTGGCGGGTGGTCAGGGAGATCGGCCAGGACAAGCTGCCCTCCGTGGCCGGCGGGGTGACCTTCTACGCCCTCCTGGCCATCTTCCCGGCCATCGGGGCCTTCGTCTCGCTCTACGGCCTGTTCGCCGACGTGGCGACGGTGCGCGACCAGCTCAACGAGATGAGCGGCGTCTTCCCGGCCAGCGTCGTGCAGATCGTCGGCGACCAGATGCTGCGCATCGCCGGCACGCATGACGGCAAGCTGACGGTAGCCTTCGTGATCAGCCTGCTGGTCTCGGTATGGAGCGCCAACGCCGGCATGAAGGCGCTGTTCGAGGGGCTGAACGTCGCCTACGACGAGACCGAAAGCCGGCCCTTCTTCCGCCAGACCCTGATCAGCTACGGCTGCACCTTCGGGGCCCTGCTGTTCCTGGCGACCTCGGCGGGCCTGCTGGTGGCCCTGCCGATCGTGCTGTCGTTCCTGCGGCTGGACACGCTGTTCGGGCTGTGGATTCCGCTGCGCTGGCTGGTGGTGCTGGGCATGACGGCGCTGGCCTTCACCCTGCTCTACCGGATCGGCCCGTCGCGGGCGAAGGCCAGATGGCGGTGGCTGACCTGGGGGGCGGTGGTGGCTTCGGCCCTGTGGCTCGGCGGCTCGCTCGGCTTCTCCTGGTACGTCGGCAGCCTGGCCCACTACGACGCCACCTATGGCCCGCTGGGGGCGGTAATCGCCTTCATGATGTGGGTCTGGTTCTCGGTGATGACCATCCTGATCGGCGCCGAACTGAACGCCGAGATCGAGCACCAGACGGCGAAGGACTCGACGACCGGCCCACCGGCCCCGATGGGCGCGCGCGGCGCGGCGATGGCCGACACCGTCGGGGAGGCGCTGGATCTGAGCGAGGAGATCGCCGGCGGGGTCGGGACGGTGAAGGGTGTGTGGAAGGGCTTGGTGAAACGAGGGCGCTGATCCTCCCTCCCCTTTATGGGGAGGGAGGGCGCGTCAGCGCCCCATCGCCGGCCCCTACGCCTCTTCCAGCGCCGACAGCCGCGCCGCCTGGTCCTCGGCGATCAGCGGCTTGATCACGTCGTCCAGCGCATCCCCTGGCATGATGCGCTCCAGGTTGTAGAGGGTCAGGTTTATGCGGTGGTCGGTGACCCGGCCCTGCGGGAAGTTGTAGGTGCGGATGCGTTCGGAGCGGTCGCCCGACCCGACCTGGCTCTTGCGGGCCTCGGAGCGGGCGTCGTCGAGGGCCGTGCGCTGCAGGTCGTAGAGCCGGGCTTTGAGGTTCTTCATCGCCTTGCGGCGGTTCTCGTGCTGGCTCTTTTCCGAACTCGTCACCACGACGCCGGTCGGCAGGTGGGTGATGCGCACGGCCGAGTCGGTCTTGTTGACGTGCTGGCCGCCGGCTCCGGACGACCGATAGGTGTCGATCCGCAGGTCGCTGTCGTTGATCTCGATCTCGACGTCCTCGGCCTCGGGCAGCACCGCCACCGTCGCCGCCGAGGTGTGGATGCGGCCCTGGCTCTCGGTGGCCGGCACCCGCTGCACCCTGTGCACGCCGCTCTCGAACTTCAGCCGGCCGAACACGCCGTCGCCGGTCACCGAGGCGATGATTTCCTTGTAGCCGCCCATCTCGCCCTCGGAGATGCTGTCGACCTCGACCTTCCAGCCCTGCAGCTGGGCGTAGCGGGCGTACATGCGGAACAGGTCGCCGGCGAACAGGGCGGCCTCGTCGCCGCCGGTGCCGGCGCGGATTTCGAGGATGGCGCTGGCGTTCTCGTCCTTGTCCTTGGGAGCCAGCATCAGGGCCAAGGCGTGTTCCATGTCCGGCAGGCTGTCCTGCAGGCGTTCGAGCTCGTCGCGGGCCAGTTCGGAGATGTCCGGGTCCGGATCGGCGGCCATGGTCTCCAGTTCCGGCAGTTCGGCCCGCACCTTTTCCAGCCCGGCCACGGCGTCGGCCACCGGCTTCAGTTCGGCGTGCTCCTTCGACAGCCTGACGATCTCGGGGCCTTCCGTGGCCGCGCCCATGCGCGCTTCCACTTCGCGGAAACGGTCGAGCACCTGGTCGAGGCGGGCCTGGGGAAGACGCAAGGGGGATAAACTTTCGTAGCAGCGGGGCCGCATCCTCTACTCTTCTCGCCCCCGGAGCGGCAATCCTCTTGCCAAAATCGCCCCCGTAAGGTTCGTTAACCATAGTTATCGGGGGTTACTGTGGGCATGAGTGGGGTGAACACCATGAAACGTGGGGGTTTGGGGTCGTGAGCGACGCGCCGCGCTGCTCCCTCGACAGCCGTTACGAGCGGGAAGGTTCGGGCCACGAAGGCCACGGGACCCATCCGCATGCCCCGGCCTCCGTGCCCGCGCCCTATGTCGGCCAGCATGCCGTTTCGGTCGGCCTGCCCGGCTCGCCCGGCCAGGTCTTCACCGCCCCCATGTCCAGCGTCACCGGGACCGGCGCCAACGTCTTCACCGGTGTCACCACCCCCGTCATGGTCCACCAGCCGATGATCGGCGTGCCCCCCCTTATCGGTGTGCCTATGGGCGGCATCACCGTGATCAACAATCCGCCGGCCGCCGGCAGCCCCTGCCCCGTCTGCGGCAAGCCGCTGGGCGACCAAGCCTCGCAGAAGGGTCATGACCACGGCCCGCCGGCCTCGCCGCGCTTCAGCAAGGCCACGCCGGAAGTGTTCCGCGACGGCTTCAAGCCGCTGTGGGACGCCGCCCAGGCCGACCAGGCCGCCTATGTCGTGGTCTCGGGCTGCAACAAGCTGATGAACGTCCTGCTCAAGGAGCTGGAGATCAAGGCCAAGGCCGACAAGTCGGACGACGACAGGCCGAGGTCCGGCGGCGGCGGCGGTCTCTTCGGTTGGGGCAAGAAGGAAGAGAAGAAGCCGACCTTCGCCGAGCGGATCGAGAAGCTGCAGAAGAAGGGCTACCTTCTGAAGAGCACCGTCTATGCGGCCAGGGAATCGGGCATGACCGCGGTGCTGACCGAGAAGATCGACGCCTCGGCGGTGACCGGCGAGATGGCCAAGCGCTATGTGCAGCTCTTGTGGCAGGTGGCCGACCAGGGCTTCGAACAGCCGGGCTGGAGCCAGGACGGCCTGTTCCCGAAGGCCGTGGCCGGCCCGGCCGACCCGCACGCGCACCATGCGCCGGCCCCGCAGGCGGCGCACGCCGGCGGCGGGCATCTGGCGGCGCCTGAGTCGCACCACTAGCCTCACCGAGGTTTTCTGATTCCGCATCCGGCGGCCGCGCCGCTAGGCTCCCCCAAAACCAGAGGGAGCCCGCCATGAAAGCCGCCGTCTATTACGAGAACGGTCCGCCGTCCGTCCTGAAGTACGAGGACGTCGCCGATCCCGTCTGCCATCCCAAGGGCGTGGTCATCCGCGTCGAGGCGATCAGCATCGAGGGCGGCGACACCCTCAACCGCTTCGGCGGGGCGCTGGTGAACCACCCCCATGTCGTCGGCTACCAGGCGGCCGGCGAGATCGTCGAGATCGGGGCCGAGGTCAGCCACCTGCGGCTCGGCCAGAAGGTGGCCACCGTCGACGGTTTCGGCAGCCATGCCGAGTTGCGGGCCGTGCCGGCCCGCAACTGCTGGGTCATCCCGGACGGCTTCGATGTGAAGCAGGCCTCGGCCATCCCGGTCACCTTCGGCACCGCCCACGACTGCCTGTTCGAGTTCGGCCGCCTGAAGGCCGGCGAGACCGTGCTGGTCCAGGCGGGAGCCAGCGGCGTCGGCCTGGCGGCCATCCAGCTGGCCAAGCGGGCCGGTGCACGGGTCCTGGCCACGGCCTCGAGCGACGCGCGGCTGGAGAAGCTGAAGGCCTGGGGCCTCGATCACGGCATCAACTACCAGGCCGAAAGCGTGCCCGAGGCGGTGATGCGGCTGACCGACAAGAAGGGCGTCAACCTGGTGGTCGACAGCGTCGGCGGCGCGACCCTGAAGGGCTCGCTGGCCAGCCTCGGCTACCGCGGCCGGGTGTCGATGGTCGGCAACGCCGGGCGCGAACCGATGGTCGTCGACGTCGGCGGGCTGATGGGCGGCAACCGCTCCCTGAGCGGCGTCTTCCTCGGCGCCGAGATCATGACCGACCGCGCCCACGACATGATCCAGACCCTGATCGAGGACTGCGCCAGGGGCGAGCTGTCGGTGGTCATCGATAAGGTCTTCCCGCTGTCGGATGCGGCGGGCGCGCACGCCTATATCGAAAGCCGGAAGGCGGTCGGCCGGGTGGTGATGGTCCCGTAGGTGCGCGCTTCGACACGCGGCCTACGGCCGCTGCTCAGCATGACTGACTTTGGTTGGATCCATCCAGGCCAGTCATCCTGAGCAGCCCGCGCAGCGGGCGTGTCGAAGGACGCAACGACCTTGACCGCCGCTGCGTAACCGGTGGCGGCATCCGCAAAAGCCAAGGGGAACCGCCATGACCGCGCCGACGCCGTTCGAAGTCACCTGGGACGAAGCCGCCGTCGCCGACGTCCTGCGTCGGGTTCGTGAGTATCCCTTCCCCGTCGCCCCCATCGAGGGCGGCTGGGGCTGCGGGACCGACCCCCAGTTCCTGCGAGACCTCTGCGCCCACTGGACGGATGGCTACGACTGGCGCGCGGCGGTGGCCGAGCTCAACCGCTTCCCGCAGTTCACCGCCAGGGTCGAGGACTTCGACATCCACTTCGTCCACCTCGTCGGCGAGGCCGGCGGCAAGCGGCCGTTGCTGCTGACCCATGGCTGGCCGGGTAGCCACTACGAGTTCTGGGGAGCGGCCGAGCGGCTGGCCTTCCCCTCGCGGTTCGGCGGCAACCCTGCGGACGCCTTCGACCTGGTCATCCCCTCGCTCCCCGGTTTCGGCTTCTCCTCGAAGCCGGCGCGGCCCTTCGGCCAGCGCTCCACCGCGCGGCTGTTCAACAAGCTCATGACCGAGGTGCTCGGTTACTCTGGGTACCTCGCCCAGGGCGGCGACTGGGGCGCCCTGGTCACCAGCTGGCTCGGCCACGACCACGGCGCGAACGCCAAAGCCATCCACCTCAACATGATCGGCCTGCGCCCGGCCGGCTCGCCCCAGAGCCAGGACGAAATCGACTGGATCACCCGCACCGGTGCGGCCGGCGACATGATGGGGGCCTACCTGCGCCTGCAGGTCTCCAAACCCCAATCGGTGGCCTGGCTCGGGGCCGGCAACCCGGTCGGCCAGGCGGCCTGGATCGTCGAGCGCTTCCACGACTGGGCCGACCTGCGGACCAGGGCCTTCACCGACGTCTTCAGCCTCGACCAGCTGATCACCAACGTCATGATCTACGTCATGACCGGCAGCTTCACGACCGGGGCCTGGTACTACCGCGCCCTGATCGAGGAAGGCGGCATCGTCCTGGCCGAAGGGACCCGTTGCGAAACCCCCACCGCCTTCGCCAACTTCCCCGGCGAGGCCCTCTACTCGGCCCCGCCCCAGAGCTGGGCCGGCCGCGCCTACAACATCGTCCGCTGGCAGGACATGCCGAGAGGCGGCCACTTCGCGGCGATGGAAGAGCCGGAGCTGTTTGTGGACGAGGTGAGGGCCTGGGCGCACGCCCTCTAGAACAGCGGCGACAAATCCGGCTCGACCCAACTTCTTCGGGCCTCGACGCTGAGCAGCCGCTCGCGCGTCCAATGCTTCAACAGCCAGTCGCTGCGGCCGTGGCTGTCGAGCAGCCGATGCAGCACCTCGACTGGTGAGCCGCCTTCAGCCACAGCGGCGCGGACCGCGTGAAGCGAGGCTTGCGTGATCGTCTCGTGATAGCCGCCAGTCTCGGTGTTCGGCGTGTCGGTGGCTTCGTTGTAGGCGCGGATCAGGCCCGGCAGGTCGTGCTCGGGGACCAGGTCCGGCCGCCGCATGACGATCCAGACGGCGCAGGCGAAGTGGGCGGCGTGGGTCCAGGCCGGTTTGGGCAAGGTTTTGGCGATGACGCCGGCGGCGATGGCGGCGAGGTCGGCGTCGGTGGTGAAGGTCATGGGTCGGCTCCTGTGAGTTGGCGGAGCCGCAAAAGCAAAACCCCGCCGGTGGGCGGGGTTGCGAAGGCGGTCGGGCCGGCGGTGCGCCGGGCTTAAGTCCCGATCCGGCCGGCCGCAA
Organism: Caulobacter sp.; assembly: GCA_028291265.1. Classification (GTDB taxonomy): domain Bacteria; phylum Pseudomonadota; class Alphaproteobacteria; order Caulobacterales; family Caulobacteraceae; genus Caulobacter. Next base: position 14,539 of record JAQGIK010000068.1, read on the forward strand.
CGGCCGCCAGTCTGTGCGACTGGCGTTGCTGCCGGGCAGTGCGGATGGGCGAAACGACCATGGCGGCCAGATAGCGGCGATCTCTCGAACCGTCAAACCGTTCCACCCCATTTGACAACTTTATTTTTCTATTGTTACCTGCCGCCATGACCGCCCCCATGGCCCTGCTCGACGACGCCGACCGCGTGAGGACCGCCCTCTCGCCGATCCGCCGTCGGCTGCTGACCGAGCTGCAGACTCCGGGCTCGGCGACCAGCCTGGCGGCGACGCTGGACATGCCCCGCCAGAAGGTCGGCTACCATCTCAAGGCGCTGGAGGAGGCCGGCCTCGTCCAACTGGTCGAGGAGCGCCAACGCCGGGGTTTCACCGAGCGGCTGTTCACCGCCAGCGCCGACGCCTACGTGGTCGACCCGGACCTGCTGGCCGGCCCGGCCCCGGAGGTGCTGACCCAGGATCGCTACGCCGCCGACCACCTGATCCGCACCGCCTCGGAGACCGTGCGCGAGGTCGGCCGCATGCGCCAGACGGCCGACGCCGAAGGCCGACGCCTGCTGACCTTCACCCTCGACGCCGAGATCGCCTTCGCCGCGCCCGGCGACATCGCCCGTTTCGCCGAGCGCCTGACCGAGGCGCTCGCCACCCTGGTCGCCGAGTTCGACACCGCCGGCGGCAAGCCTTATCGCCTGATCGCCGCCACCCATCCCGCCAAGGGTTCAAAGCTGAGGAGCCATCCATGACCACGAGCGACACCGGGGACCGCGTCCTCATCGACCTGACCATCGCCGCCCCGGTCGAGACCGTCTGGCAGGCCCTGCGCGACCCGGCCAAGGCTGTCCGCTGGTTCGGCTGGGAGTCCGAGAGCCTGGCCGACGAGGTCGACTACATCCTGATCAAGGAAGCCATGGTCGACGAGGCCGCCCGCACCATCGCCTTCGAATACAAGGGGACGACGGACCGGTTCGAGCTGAGCGCCGACGGGGCCGGCAGCCGCCTGCGGGTGGTGCGCTCCGCGCCGGCCGACGCCGAGCCCTGGGCCGACATCTACCAGGACATGGTCGAGGGCTGGATCATGTTCGTCCAGCAGCTGAAGTTCGGGCTGGAGGGGCATGACCTCGCCCCCCGCCGGACCCTGTGGCTGTCGCTGCCCAAGGGCGAGCGCGAGGGTCAGCGTCCGCTGGCGGCGCTGGGCCTGGCCGACCTCACCGGCGGCAAGGTCGGCGATACGGTCGGCCGGACGTTGCCGACCGGCGACACGGTGGCCGGCAAGCTCTGGCACGTCTCGCCGCACCAGGTGTCGATGACCGTCGACGGCTGGGACGGCCTGCTCAACGTCCACGACGCCGGCGGCTGGACCGGCGGCGGCGGGCATGGACCGGGCATGGTGATGATCACCAGCTACGGGCTGGACGACGCGGCGTTCGCCGAGCTCGAGGGCCGTTGGAAGGGCTGGTGGGACACCTCGTTCCCTGCCCCGGAAGCTCCGTAAACCCTCTCCCGCGAGGGAGAGGGAGCGGCCCGCCCTGCGTCGCTTCAGCGAAGCAGGGTGGGAGGGAGAGGGTTTACGGACGCTGGCCGGTTTCCCTCCTCGCCCACTGACGCTAGACAACCTTTCATGACCGACGCCCGCTACGACTTCGCCTCCGACAACGTCGCCGGGGCCATGCCCGAGGTGATGGAGGCGTTGATCGCCGCCAACGCCGGGACCGCCTCCGGCTATGGAACCGACCACATCTCGGCCAGGGCCGCCGACCTGATCCGCGCCGCGCTCGACGCCGACGCCGACATCCGCTTCACCGCCTCCGGCACGGCGGCCAATTCGGTGGCCTTGGCGGCGCTGGCCCAGCCGCACGAGGCGGTGCTGGCCCATGAGCACGCCCATGTCTGCACCGACGAGACCGGCGCCCCGGGCTTCTTCGGGGCCGGCGTCGGCCTGATCGGCCTGCCCGGTCCCTCCGGCAAGATCGACCTGCCGGCCCTGACCGAGGCCCTGGCCCAGCCGGACGTCAGCTACCGCCAGCCGGCGGCGGCCCTGTCGCTGACCCAGGCCACCGAATACGGGACGGTCTATTCCCAGGCCGACCTCGAAGCCCTGATCAGGCCCGTGAAGGCCATGGGCTATGGCGTCCACCTCGACGGCGCCCGGCTGGCCAATGCCGTGGCGGCCGGGTTCGACCTCAAGTCGGTCGCGAAGATGGGCGTCGACATCCTGATCATGGGCGGCACCAAGTCCGGCTCGACCCCGACCGAGGCCGTGGTCCTGCTCGACAAGGCGCTGGGCCGCCGCTTCGACGCCCGGCTCAAGCATGCCGGCCAGCTGGTCTCCAAGGGCCGCTACCTGGCCGCACCGTGGATCGGCCTGCTGGAGACCGGCGCCTGGTCCCGCCGCGCCGCCCACGCCAACGCCATGGCCCAGCGGCTGGCAGCGCAAATGCCCTTCCCGCTGCGCCATCCGGTCGAGGCCAACGGCCTGTTCGTCGAGATGGACGAGGCGGCGCTCGACCGGCTGAAGGGCCAGGGCTGGTTCGTCTACCGCTTCCTCGACGGCACGGTGCGCTTCATGTGCAGCTGGGCGACGACGCCCGAAATGGTCGACGAACTGGGCGGGGCCCTGAAGGCCATAACCTGAAACTCAAAGTGACGGCGCGCGACGTCTCGCCGCCCTTTCGAAACCCCTGGCGAAGGCGCATATGCCCGCCATGTCGAACGCCACAAACGTCCGCCGGCCCGTGGGCCTTGGTATCAAGCGCGGCCTCAAAGGACGCTGCCCCAACTGCGGCGAGGGCCGCCTGTTCGGCCGCTACCTGAAGGTCGAGCCGGAATGCGAGGCCTGCGGCCACGACCTCTCGCAATACCGCGCCGACGACGGCCCGGCCTATCTGACGATCCTGATCGTCGGCCACCTGCTGGTCGCCCCGGCCTTCTTCTTCCCGATCATGTGGGAAGCCTCGCCGTGGATCACCGTCCCGGCGGCGCTGCTGCTGCTGACCGGCGTGGTCCTGGCCCTGCTGCCGCGCATCAAGGGCGGCTTCATCGGCCTGCTGTGGGCCAACCGGGTGACCAAGGATCAGGTGGCCTGACGCAGGCGCCGGGTGAGCAAATCATCCGTCACCTCCATGTTGGCGATCAGTTCGCCCGGCCGGCTGTCCTCTTCCAGCGCCTCGACGAACATCGCCCGCGCCTCGGCATCGTCGTAGACCATCTTGGCGTCGAAGGCCTTTCGCCAGGTCGCCTCGTCCGGCCATTCGGCATAGCCGATGAAGCGCCCGTCCTCGGCGCGGTGCAGCCGTGAGCCGAACGAGCCGTAGATCCGGGTGATCGCCTCGGTGCCGCGCCGCCAGGCTTCGCGGAAGCGGTCTTCGTGGCCCGGCTTCACCCGCCAGGCATAGACGGCGACATACATTGTCGAGACCTCCACTTAAGGAACCTGGCGGGCCCGAAGGAATTGAACCGCGGAGACTTAACGCTGTTCAAGGAACTCCTCTCATGCTCGGTACGATCCTGATCATCATCCTGATCCTGGCGCTGGTCGGCGCCCTGCCCACCTGGGGCCACTCCAGGAACTGGGGCTACTTCCCCAGCGGTGGCCTCGGCATCGTGCTGGTCATCGTCATCGTCCTCTTGCTGATGGGACGAATTTAGCGGGATTTCGGGGGCTTGCAGGGCCCAAAAACAAGGGGCCTGCAAGCTCCCCGTTCCCTTCCTCGGGGAACCTCGCTATAGCTGATTTCAAGACCCGCCCGGCCGAAAGGCCGGGCGCCGCTGTTTCTGGAGCATGCCCAATGGCCGAACCCATCCTGATGCCGAAGGCCACCGCCGTCTGGCTGGTGGACAACACCTCCCTGACCTTCGAGCAGATCGCCGACTTCTGCGGGCTGCACCCGCTGGAAGTGCGCGGCATCGCCGACGGTGAAGTGGCGCGCGACATCCGCGGCGCCGACCCGATCACCAACGGCCAGCTGAACCGCGAAGAACTGGACAAGGCCTCGGCCGATTCCAAGTACCGCATGCAGGTGCAGAAGAGCCGCCACGCCGAACTGCTGAAGCCGCAGAAGAAGGCCCCGCGCTACACCCCGGTGTCGCGCCGCCAGGACCGTCCGGACGCCATCGCCTGGTTCGTGCGCAACCACCCGGAAGTCACCGACGCCCAGATCTCCAAGCTGCTCGGCACCACCAAGTCGACCATCGAGGCGGTCCGCGACCGCAGCCACTGGAACAGCGCCAACCTCAAGCCCGTCGACCCGGTGACGCTGGGCCTCGTCGGCCAGATCGAACTGGACGCCGTGGTCCGCAAGGCCGCCGACAAGAAGGCCAAGGACGACCTCAAGAAGGGCATCGTCAGCGACGGCCCGTCGCTGAGCCCGGCTGGTCAGGTTGAGGAGACCGCCCCGGAAGTGGTCGAGGACGAGGATGAGCGCGGCGGCCGCGTCGACCTCAAGAACGTCTTCGCCAACGCCGGCCCGGCCACAGACTACGACGACGAAGACGAGGATTGATCCTCACACCTTCGCCCTCGCGCTAAAGAAAACCCCTCTACCGACAACCGGTGGAGGGGTTTTCCGTATTCTAGTGAGTTCGAGCCTTCAGGCCTTCGATCTCTTCCTTGAGGCGCAGTTTCTGCCGTTTCAATTCAGCGATCCTGATATCGTCGGATGCCGGATGCGTCAGTTCCTCCTCGATGGTCCGGTCCAGTTTCCTGTGCCGGAGATCGAGCTCCCGCAGACGGGCTTCCAAGGCCATGGTACTTCGCCTCCTTGGCTATTTATGCACACTGAGTGAACACCCCAGACCCTGGGGAGTCTGTTCACATAACTGGGAGGTTGGACCCACAGCATGGCGCAAACAGGGCGGTTAATCATCGGAATCTCCGGCGCCAGCGGGGCTTTGCTGGGAATCCGGGCCCTCGACGCCTGTCGTGAATTAGGTGTCGAAAGTCACCTCGTTATGTCGAAATCGGCGGTTCTGACCCTCGCCCATGAGGCGAATCTCTCCGTCGCCGATGTCGCGGCCCGGGCCGATGTCGTCCACAAGGTCGGCGATGTCGGGGCGGCGATCGCCTCGGGCAGCTTCCGGACCCTCGGCATGATCATCGCCCCCTGCTCGGTGCGGACGATGAGCGAGATCGCCACCGGCGTCACCTCCACCCTGCTGACCCGGGCCGCCGACGTGGTGCTCAAGGAGCGCCGGCGGCTGGTGCTGATGGTCCGCGAGACGCCGCTGCACCTGGGCCATCTGCGGACCATGACCGCCCTGGCAGAGATGGGGGCGGTGATCGCCCCGCCGATGCCGGCCTTCTACGCCAGACCCGCCTCGATCGAGGAGATGATCGACCAGTCGGTCGGCCGGGCGCTCGACGCCTTCGGCCTCGACTGGGCGCCGGTCAAACGCTGGGGCGAGGACCTGAAGGCCATCCGGATCGACTCGTGAGCGGCGACTTCTGGGCCCCCTCTTTCTGGGATTGGGCGCTTGCCGCCTACGACCGGCCCGGCGTCGCCGAGGCCTGCCTTGCCCTGCAGGACGACCACGGCCAGCAGACCGCCTACCTGCTGTGGGCCGCCTGGGCCTCGCCACCCGACGCCGTCCTGGCCGACGGCGCCGAACTGGCGCGGCATTGGGAGGCGGCGATCCTTGGACCGGTGCGCCAGTCGCGGCGGGCGCTGAAAAATCCGCTCGGCCCCGTCGATGACGCTGCCCGCCTGACCGTCCGCGAGACGGTGACGGCGGTCGAGCTCGATCTCGAAAAGCTGCTGATGACCTCGCTGGCCGGCCTGTCGCCGCCGGCCCCCGGCGCAGCCCTGCCCGCCCTGATCCGGGCCGGCGAGGCCTGGGGCGACCCGCCGCCCGTCGAAGCGCTGATGCACCTCGCAAGGGCGCTGGCCTGATCGATGCGGTCTGCTAGAGTCGGCCGTTCGCGATTTGCGTTTGGGGACGGTTGATGGCCGACAACGACGGGGAAATGATCCCCATGCCCAACGTGGAGATCCGCGCCCAGCTTCTGGAACTGCGCCAGAAGCACCAGGATCTCGACGCGGCCGTCGAGGCGCTGAGCCTGATGCCGACCCCCGACCAGCTGCAGATCGCCCGGCTGAAAAAGCAGAAGCTGATCATGCGCGACCAGATCGTGAAGCTGGAAAACAGGCTGACCCCGGACCTGCTGGCTTAGGCGTTCGTGCGTGCTTCGACACGCGGCCTGCGGCCGCTGCTCAGCATGACTGGTTTTTTGTAAGCCCCACCCAAGTCAGTCATCCTGAGCAGCCCGCATGGCGGGCGTGTCGAAGCACGCACGACCGTCACCACATATCGACCCACCGCCGCTCCGGCTTGCGGCGCTTCTTCGCGCTCTGCAGCCCGGCCATCACCCAGCGGCGCGAGTCGGCCGGGTCGATGACGGCGTCGATCTCCAGCGCCGCCGCCATGCTCGTGGCCTTGCCGCGGGCGTACATGTTGGCGACCAGCTTCTCGAACAGCGCCTTGTTCCTGGCCGGGTCGGTCTCGGCCTCCAGTTCCTTGCGGTAGCCGAGCTTGACCGCCCCTTCGAGACCCATCCCCCCGAACTCGCCGGTCGGCCAGCTGGCGATGAAGTTGGGCGAATGGAAGCCGCCGCCGGCCATGGCCTGGGCCCCGAGCCCATAGCCCTTGCGCAGCACCAGGCTGAACAGCGGCGGCCCGAACTTGGCCCCGGCCACGAACAGCCGCGAGACCCGGCGCACGGCCCCGGCGTCCTCGCTCTCCGGCCCGACCATGAAGCCGGGGGTGTCGCAGAGGCTGACCAGGGGCAGGTCGAAGGCGTCACACAGCTGCAGGAAGCGGGCGGCCTTCTCGGCCCCGTCGCAGTCGATGGCCCCGCCGAGGTGTTTCGGATCGTTGGCGATCAGCCCCATGGGCCGGCCCTCGATGCGGATGAAGCCGGTGACCATGCCGGCCGCGAAGCCGCGCCGCAGTTCGAGGAAGGCGCCGGCGTCGGCCAGGCCCTCGATGACGGCGCGGATGTCGTAGACCCGCAGGCGGTTCTCCGGGATGGCCCGGCGCAGGTTTCGCTGGTCGGGCGCGCTCCACTCGGCCAGGTCGCCCTGGAACATCGACAACGCATGCTTGGCCAGCCGCGTGGCGTGGGCCTCGTCGTCGGCCAGGATGTCGATGACGCCGTTGGCCCATTGGGTGGCCGAGGGGCCGATATCCTCGGGCTTGAACAGGCCAAGCCCGCCGCCCTCGATCATCGCCGGCCCGCCCATGCCGAGGTTCGAATCCTTGGTGGCGATCAGCACCTCCGACAGGCCGGCGATGGCGGCGTTGCCGGCGAAGCAGCGGCCGGCGACGATGGCGATCTTGGGCACCTCGCCGGCCAGCTCGGCCATCTTGCCGAAGGTGGTGACGTCCAGCCCGGCCACGCCGATGCTGTCGGTGTCGCCCGGCCGCCCGCCGCCGCCCTCGGCGTACCAGATGACCGGCAGTTTCTGTTCGTCGACGATGCCCAGCAGCCGGTCGGTCTTCTTGTGATTGAAGTGCCCTTGCGTCCCGGCCAGCACCGTGAAGTCATAAGCGAGCGCGGCGACGCGCGCCTTCTCCGGGGCGAACAGGGCGCCGTTGACCGTGCCGATGCCGGTGATGATGCCGTCGGCCGGGGTGTTGGCGATCAGGTCCTCGACCGTGCGCCGGCGGCGCTGGGCGGCGATGGCCAGGGCCCCGTACTCGATGAAGCTGCCCGGATCGACCAGGTCGTCGATGTTCTCGCGGGCCGTGCGATGGCCGGTGCGGCGGCGCTTGGCGACGGCCTCGGGACGATTGACGTCGAGGGTGAAGGCGTGCCGGTCGATGACCTCTTGAAGGTCAGGGCGGATGGTGTCGGGATCGCCCGCCGCTTCCTCGACCGCGTCGAGCCCCTCCACATCCTCGGCGACCAGGAACAGCAGCGGCTGGCCCTTGAGCAGCGTCTGGCCCCGCATCGCGGCGATCCGTTCGACGCGGCCGCCGACCGGGGCGACGACGACATGCTCCATCTTCATGGCTTCGAGGATGGCGACGGTCTGTCCAGGCCGGACGAGGTCGCCCTCGCTGACCTCGATCTGACCGACCGTGGCCTGCAGCGGGGCCGGCACGGCCTGGGCGCCCGCCACCTCCTCGAAGGCCTCGGCGACGGCCTCCTCGGCCATGGCGACCTCGTAGGCCTCCACCGGCGACAGCGCCTCGGCCTCGGCCAGCAACCGTTCGAGGTTCTCCTCCAGGAACCGCGTCGTCGCCCGGCCTTGGGCCACCGCCGGCTCGGCCAGCAGGGCCCGCAGCAGGGGGATGTTGCTGTCGACGCCCTCGAGGCGGAATTCCTTCAACGCCCTGGCCGTCTTGGCGGCGGCCGTCGCATGGTCGGCGGCGCGGACGATGACCTTGGCCAGCAGGCTGTCGTAACTGGGGCTGGTGACATAGCCGCCGTAGCCGAAGCCGTCGACGCGGACCCCGGGGCCGGTCGGCGGCTCATAGGCGCGGATCAGGCCGCCGGCCGGCTGGGCCGAGCCATCGGCGTTCAGCGTCTCCAGATTGACCCGCGCCTGGATGGCGGCGCCCTTGAACGGCGGGGTCTCGGCGAGGCCCAGCTTGGCCAGCGAGGCGCCGGCCGCGAGGTTGATCTGGATCTGCACCAGGTCGAGGCCGGTGACTTCTTCCGTGACGGTGTGCTCGACCTGCAGCCGGGCGTTCGTCTCGATGAAGGCGAAACGGCCGCTGGCGGCATCGACCAGGAACTCGACCGTGGCCAGCCCCTTGAGATGTTTGGCGGCGCACAGCTTCACCGCCGCTTCGTGCAGCGCGCTGCGCAACCGCTCGCCCAACGCCGGGGCCGGGGCGATCTCGATGATCTTCTGGTGGCGGCGCTGAACCGAGCAGTCGCGCTCGCCGACCGCCACGCAGGTCGCCGCGTCGCCGGCCACCTGCACCTCGATGTGGCGGGCGTTGTCGACCAGCCATTCGGCATAGACCGCGCCGTCGCCGAACGCGGCTTTCGCTTCACGCGAACAGGCGGCATGGGCCGCCTTGACGTCGTCGCCGGGCCGCACGATGCGCATGCCCCGCCCGCCGCCGCCGGCCACGGCCTTCAGCATCATCGCCCCATGCTCGGCCAGGAACCGCTCGGCCCCGGCCGCGTCGACGGGGCCGGTTCCGGCCAGCAGCGGCACGTTCAGCCGGGCGGCCAGGGTCCGGGCCGCGGCCTTGTCGCCGAAGGTTTCCAGCGCATCTGGCGACGGGCCGATGAAGACGATGCCGGCGGCGGCGCAGGCCCGGGCGAAGGCGGCGTTTTCCGACAGAAAGCCGTAGCCCGGATGGATGACGTTGCATCCCGTCGCCTGCGCCGCGGCGATCACGGCGGCGATGTCGAGATAGGCGGCCGGGCCGCTGGCGGTGAGCGGAAACGCCTCGTCGGCGGCCCGCACATGCAGGCTCTGGGCGTCGTCCTGGCTGTGGATCGCCACGCTGGTCAGGCCAAGGCCGGCCGCCGCCCGGGCGATGCGGATGGCGATCTCGCCCCGGTTGGCGATGAGCAGGCGCTTGAAAGCCATGAAGTCCTCGAACGGTCGTTTGAGGCAACATAGCGGGTGGGCGGCGCGGGTGTACCCCTCACCGCCCGTTTATCCCCGGCTAGGCGACCGCCAGCGTCACGTCGACATTGCCGCGCGTCGCCTTCGAGTAGGGGCACACCTCATGGGCCTGGTGCAGCAGCGCTTCGGCCTGGGCCTTGTCGAGCTCTGGCGCATTCAGCGTCAGCCGCACACCGATGTGGAAGCTGGTGTCGTCCTTGATCAGGTCGACCTCGGAATCGAGGCTGTGCTCGCCGAGCTTTACCCGGGCCATGCGCGCCACCAGACCGAGCGCGCCGAGGAAACAGGCCGCGTAGCCAGCCGCGAACAGCTGCTCGGGATTGGTCCCCGAACCGTCGCCGCCCATCGATTTGGGATAGCCCAGCGTGACGTCCAGATGGCCGTCATCGGACTTCGCCGTGCCGGCGCGGCCGCCGACGGCATGGGCCCTGGCGGTGTAGATGGGATCGGTCATGTCGCTCTCCGTTATCGCTAGCTTCCCAGATAGGCAGCCGAACCCGAGCGACAACGCCAGAAAACCTCAAGCGGTCTGCAGCGCAACCTCGGGCACGGTTTCCTTCAGCCGCCCGCCGATGCGGATCGGCTCGATGCGCATTGCCAGGCCGGTGCGGTCGTCGGTCTCGACATAGACGCCGCAGACCGTCGCCGGTCCCTCGGCCGGCCTGTAGCGGCCCTGGCTGATCTTGGTGGTGAACCGGCGCAGCGGCTCTTCCTTGTCGTTGCCGATGACGCTGTTGTAGTCGGCGCAGGCCCCGGCGTCGGTCTGGTAGGCGGTGCCGCCAGGCAGGATCTGGGCGTCGGCGGTGGGCACATGGGTGTGGGTGCCGACCACCAGGCTGGCGCGGCCGTCGCAGAAATGGCCCATGGCCATCTTCTCGCTGGTCGCCTCGCAGTGCATGTCGACGACCACGGCGTCGGCGATGTCGCCGATCGGGGCCTGGTCGAGTTCGCGGTTGGCGGCGGCGAAGGGGTCGTCCATGGCGTCCATATGGACGCGGCCCAGCAGATTCACCACAAGGATGCGGCGGCCATCGCCCAGCACGAACAGGTTGGAGCCCCGGCCCGGCGCGTCGGACAGGATCGGATAGTTGGCGGGACGGATCAGGCGCGGCTCGCGGACAATGTAGGTCAGCGCCTCCTTCTGGTCCCAGCTGTGGTTGCCGAGCGTCAGGCAGTCGGCCCCGGCCTCGAACAGCTCGCGGGCGGTGTTCTCGGTGATGCCGAAGCCGGCGGCGGCGTTCTCGGCGTTGACGATCACGAAGTCGAGCGACAGGCGGCGGCGAAGCCCCGGCAGGTGGTCGGCGACACCGTCACGGCCGGCCCGGCCGACGACATCCCCGAAAAAAGCGATACGCATCAAAAGTCCTTTCGCACCGCAGTATAGCCCGCCTCGGTCAGAATCCCATCCAGCGGCTGGTCGAACGGTCCGTACGGCACGGTCTCGATCTCCTGCCCATGATAGGCCAGTCCGATGAAGGGCGGCGGACGGGGAAAACCGCGCAGCGCCCCGAAGGTGCGGTCGTAGAAGCCGCCGCCCTGCCCCAGCCGGTGACCATGCCGGTCGAAGGCCAGCAGGGGCACGAGGATCAGGCTGGGGGCGACCGGCGCGGCGCTGTCGAGCGGCGCGGGCAGGCCGGCGACGTCGTGGGCCAGCGGCTCGCGCGGCGCCCAGGCGCGAAACTCCAGCGGCCCGTCCAGGTCGATGACCACCGGCAGGGCCAGCCGCCAGCCCCGGCGGACCAGGCTGTCGCCAAGCGGTCGCGGGTCGATCTCGGCGCCGAGCGCCTTGTAGATCGCCGCCACGCCGGGCTTGAGGCCCAGGGCGTCGACGAGGTCGCCGATACGGTCGGCGATCATCCAGTCGGCTTCGGGATGCTGGATCTGCAGCGCCTTGCGATGGCGGCGGGCCTCGATGCGCAGGGCGGCCTTCTGGGCGTCGAGGACGGGGTCGTTCTGCATGAGACCTAGGGTGGCGGCGCCGCGAGGACCGTGGAAGACAGTTTTATCCCCTCAGACCCGGATAACCAGGTGGGCGCCATATACCCGCAGCCACGGCCACGGACAGGGACAGCTCCCTTCGAGAGAATTAAGGTCAGAAGGATAGTTCGCTTCCGACATGAACCGCAGCAACCGCCGAGGCCTAAGGTAGGCGCTTAAGGCGGCGTTCTCAAGGCGGGACCGATCAGCTCTCGCCGCTGCCCATCTTCTCGATGCGTTTGGCGGCGTTTTCCAGCGCCGCGGCGGCCTTCATCTCGACCCGCGCCTGCTCGGCCTGAACCTTGGCCAGCTCGTTCTGCATATGGGTCAGCCGCAGCTTCAGGTCCGACAGCTCGTCGGTCAGCAGCAGCGCCGTCATCAAAAACAGCCGCGTCTCGCCCAGTTGGCCGACCTCCTGCCCGACCTGCCGCACCTGCTGGTCGAAGGCCGCGGCCAGGTCCATCAGGTGGCGTTCCTGGCCGTCCTCGCAGCCGACCAGGAAGGGCTTGCCGTTCACCGTCACATTGAGCTGGCCCATCTAGCCCTCTCCCAGCGCGGAACGAATTTCGCCGATGGCCCGGCCAAGCGCCTCGGAAGCCTGCGCCCCGGCCTCTTCCAGCAGGCGCTCGCGGGCCCGCGACGCGTCCAGCTCGGAGGCCAGCCTGGCGCGGTCGGCGTCGAACAGGCCGCCGGCCTCGGCCCCGGCTTCGCGCACGCGTTCGCCCAGCCGCTGCTCCAATACCCCCAGCGCCCGCTCCAGGCGGCGCGCGGCCAGGTCGAGGGCGCTGCCCTCCGACTCTCCGCTCATTCGTCGCGCTCCTTGATCACACGATCTCTATAGACTGCGTCGGCGCAAGACCGGAAGGCGGTTGCGCCAAAGGCCGTCACGTGCGAACGGCCCCGAAACCGGCAGCAACAGCGAGTCCCCCATGTCCGTCAGTCCCGTGAAGATGGCCGACGCCATCCGCGTGCTCTCCATGGACGCGGTCCATGCGGCGAAATCGGGGCACCAGGGCGCGCCGATGGGCCTGGCCGACGTGGCCACGGTGCTGTTCACCAGGTTCCTGAAATACGACGCGGCCAAGCCCGACTGGGCCGACCGCGACCGCTTCGTGCTGTCGGCCGGCCACGCCTCGATGCTGATCTACAGCCTGCTGCACCTGACCGGCAGCAAGGCCGTGACGATGGACGAGATCAGAAGTTTCCGTCAGTGGGGCAGCAAGACCCCCGGGCATCCCGAGTACGGCCACACCCCCGGCGTCGAGACCACCACCGGTCCCCTGGGCCAGGGCATCGCCACCGCCGTCGGCATGGCGATGGCCGAGCGCTCTATGCACGCCCGCTACGGCGACGACCTGGTCGACCACCGCACCTGGGTGATCGCCGGCGACGGCTGCCTGATGGAAGGCGTCAGCCACGAAGCCATCAGCCTGGCCGGGCGGCTGAAGCTGAACAAACTCATCGTCCTCTTCGACGACAACAACACCACCATCGACGGCGCCGCCACCATCTCCGAGACCGGCGACCAGCTGGCCCGCTTCAAGGCGGCCGGCTGGGCGGTGAAGGCCGTCGACGGCCACGACCACGGCAAGATCGCCGCCGCCATGCGCTGGGCGACGAAGCAGGACCGGCCGGTGATGCTGGCCTGCAAGACCCTGATCTCCAAGGGCGCCGGGGCCAAGGAAGGCGACGTCCACGGCCACGGCTACAGCCTGTTCGACGAGGAGGCGACCCTGGCCCGCGCCGCCATGGGCTGGCCCCTGCCGCCGTTCGAGATTCCCGACGACATCGCAGACGCCTGGAAGAAGGCCGGTCGAAAAGGCGCCGGCATCCGCCGCAAATGGGATGCTCGCCTCAAGGCCAGCGACAGGGGGGCCGACTTCACCCGCGCCATGAAGGGCGACCTGCCGAAGGACGCCTTCAAGGCCCTGGACGCCTACGTCGCCGACCTGCTCAACGAGCCGGTCGCCAACGCCACCCGCGTCCACAGCGGCTCGGCGCTCGCGAAACTGACCCCGGCCATCCCGGAGATGATCGGCGGCTCGGCCGACCTGACCGGCTCCAACAACACCTACGTCAAGGGCATGGTCCCGTTCGACGCGCCCGACTACGCCGGGACCTACGTCCACTACGGCGTGCGCGAGCACGGCATGGCGGCGGCGATGAACGGAATGGCGCTGCACGGCGGGGTCATCCCGTTCAGCGGCACCTTCATGGTGTTCAGCGACTACAGCCGCGCCGCCATCCGGCTCGGCGCCCTGATGGGCGTCCGCGTCATCCATGTGATGACCCACGACTCCATCGGCCTCGGCGAAGACGGCCCCACCCACCAGCCCGTCGAACACCTGGCCGCCCTGCGCGCCATGCCCAATCTGCTGGTCTTCCGCCCGGCCGACGCGGTCGAGGCCGCCGAATGCTGGAAGGCGGCGCTGGAGCAGAAAACCAGCCCGTCGATCATGGCCCTGTCCCGCCAGAAGACCCCGGTCGGCCGCACCTTCGCCGCCGAAAACATGTCGGCCAAGGGCGCCTACGAAATCGCCCCGGCCGAGGGCAAGGCCCAGGTCACCCTCTTCGCCAGCGGCACCGAAGTCGCCGTGGCCCTGGCCGCCCGCACCCTCCTCGCCACCGACGGCATCGCCGCCCGCGTCGTCTCGACCCCCTGCTGGGAGCTGTTCGAAACGCAATCGCCGGCCTACCGCAAGCAGACCATCGGCGACGCCCCGGTCCGCGTCGCGGTCGAAGCCGCCGTCGGCTTCGGCTGGCAGCGCTTCATCGGCGAAGACGGCGTCTTCGTCGGCATGACCGGCTTTGGCGCCAGCGCGCCGTACGAGCGCCTCTACAAGGAGTTCGGCATCACCGCCGAAGCCGTGGCGGCGGCGGCGAAGGCGAAGCTCGCCTAGTGCTTCCCTTCTCCCGCTCGCCGGGAGAAGGTGGCGGCGCCCTCGTCCGGGGCCCTTCGGGAGACTTAAGAATGCGCCGCCTGACCCTCGCCATTCTCGCCGCCGCCGCCGTCGCGACCCCGGCTCTCGCCGGCCCGATCGGCCTGCAGGGCCAGAACGGCCTCAGCGAAACCGCCGACGCCTTCCCGCGCATCGTCAACCCGACCGGTCCCAAGATCGAGCGCATCAACCAGGCCCTGACCCGCGCCGACGCCCGCGGCAAGAAGGCCATCAAGGACTGCGGCAAGGGCAAGGACATCGAATTCGAACGCGCCGTCACCGCCCCGATGATCGGCGAGCCCTTCCTGACCCTGATCTCCAGCGACTACGCCAACTGCGGCGGCGCCTACCCCTCGATCACCCGCACCGCCCTGACCTATGACCTGGGCACCGGCCGGCCGATAAACTGGGCCGACTACCTGCCCGCCGACCTGGTCACCCCCGAGGTCCTCATCGACGCCGGCGACGGCAGCCAGCTGGGCGCCGTCAAGGCCCCGGCCCTGCTCGACTTCTACAAGGCCGCCGCCAAGGCCCAGCGCGCCGACCGCGACTGTGACGAGGTCTACGACGCCGCCGACAGCCTGGTGCTGTGGATCGACGCCAAGGCCCAGGGCGTGGCGCTGGCCATGGCCAGCGTGCCGCACGTCGTCCAGGCCTGCGACGACCCGGTGATCATGAAGACCGACGAGCTCCGCAAGCGCGGCGCCAAGCCGGCCCTGACCGACGCCATCGACGCGGCCAAGAGGGCCAAGCTCTACCAATGACCACCTTCAGCGACCTCGTCCCGATCTTCCGCATCTTCGACGTCGCCAAGGCCCTGGAGTTCTACCGCGACTACCTCGGCATGACGGTGGCCTGGGAGCACCGCTTCGAACCGGCGCTGCCGCTCTACATGCAGGTCGAGCGCGACGGCCTGGTGCTGCACCTGTCGGAACACTACGGCGACGCCCTGCCCGGCTCGACCATCCGGGTGAAGGTCCAGGGCCTGGCCGCCTTTCACGAGGAGCTGAGGGACAGGTCGTACGGCTACCTGCGTCCGGGCCTCGAGCGCGACGGCGACGACCTCGAGGTCAATCTGCTCGACCCCTTCGGCAACCAGCTGCGCCTCTACGAACCCCTCAAGGACTGAACGATGAAGCTCGGCACGCCCCTCGCCCCCAACGCCGTCAAGGTGATGCTGCTCGGCTGCGGCGAGCTCGGCAAGGAGGTGGTCATCGAACTGCAGCGCCTCGGCGTCGAGGTGATCGGGGTCGACCGCTACGCAGGCGCCCCGGCCATGCAGGTCGCCCACCGCAGCCACGTCATCCAGATGACCGACGCGTCTGCGTTACGCGCGCTCGTCGAAGCCGAACGCCCGCACCTGATCGTGCCGGAGATCGAGGCCATCGCCACCGACGAACTGGCCCGCATCGAGGCCGACGGACTGGCCACGGTGATCCCGACTGCCCGCGCCACCCAGCTGACCATGAACCGCGAGGGCATCCGCCGCCTGGCCGCCGAAGAGCTCGGCCTGCCGACCAGCCCCTACGCCTTCGCCACCACGCAGGCCGAACTGGCCGCCGGCGCCGAAAAGGTCGGCTTCCCCTGCTTTGTCAAACCGGTGATGAGCAGTTCCGGCAAGGGCCAGTCCTACGTCGAGACCCCGGCCGACATCGCCGCCGCCTGGGCCTACGCCCTCTCGGCCGGCCGCGTCGCCGAGGCCAAGGTCATCGTCGAGGGCGCCGTCGCCTTCGACTACGAGATCACCCTGCTGACCGTCCGTTCGCTCGACGCCGCCGGCGAGGTCCAGACCAGCTTCTGCGCCCCGGTCGGCCATCGTCAGGTCAAGGGCGACTATGTGGAATCCTGGCAGCCCCAGGCCATGAGCCCCCTCGCCCTCGAACGGGCCCGCGACATGGCCGGCAAGGTCACCGCCGCGCTCGGCGGCCGCGGCCTGTTCGGCGTCGAGCTGTTCGTGAAGGGCGACAAGGTCTGGTTCAGCGAGGTCAGCCCCCGCCCGCACGACACCGGCCTGGTCACCCTGGCCACCCAGACCTTCAGCGAGTTCGCCCTCCACGCCCGCGCCATCCTCGGCCTGCCGGTCGACGTCACCCTCGAGCGCCCCGGCGCCAGCGCGGTGATCTACGGCGGCATGGACGCCGTCGGGGTCGGCTTCGAGGGGGTGGCGGAGGCGCTCAGCGTGCCCGGCGCCGACCTGCGCCTGTTCGGCAAGCCCGAAGCCTTCGAACGCCGCCGCATGGGCGTCGCCATCGCCCGCGGCGCGGACACCGACGAGGCCCGGGCGCGGGCCACCGAAGCGGCTTCGAAGGTGAAAGTCGTCCGGGGTTCTTGAGGCCCTTTCACCGAACACTGTTTCAGCCCCGACACCTTACGGCAAATTCACTGGTCTAACCCTCTGCCGACCGTCCAATTGACGGCAACCAAGAGGGACTCCCATGCTCATCCGCGCCGCCGCCGTCGCGCTCGCCCTGCTGTTGCCCACAGCCGCCCTGGCCCAGCCCAAGGCCCCGCCGCCACGCGAGGTCGTCAGCCGCACCGCCAAGGCCATCGAGGACCTCTACTTCGACCCCGCCAGGGCCGGCGCCATCGCCGCCGACCTGCGCAAGGAAACCGCGGCCGGCAAGTATGACGGGCTGACCGATCCCCGCGACCTGGCCACCGCCCTCACCGACCGCCTTCGCCCGCTCGACCACCACTTCAGCGTCACCTGGGACCCCAGCCGCCCGCCGCCGCGCCAGGGGCCCGGCCCGGGTCCCGGCCTGGCCGGCGGTCCGCCCCCCGGCCCCAGCCCCGAGGAAGAGGCCGAGGAAGCCCGCATCGCCTACGGCTTCGGCCGGGTCGAGATGCTGCCGGGGGCCATCGGCTACATCAACATGAGCGAGTTCGCCGACTTCGACGCCGACGACGCCCCCGCCCGCCAGGCGGTGGACGCGGCCCTGACGCTGATCTCCGGCGCCGACGCGGTGATCATCGACCTGCGCTTCAACGGCGGCGGCTCGCCGGCCATGGTCGGCTACCTGGTCAGCGCCTTCACGCCCAAGGGCGCCGACATCTTCAACACCTTCCACAGCCGCCAGGGGACCCAGAGCGAAGGCCCCGCCACCTGGTACGCCCACCCGCGCACCGACGTCCCCGTCTTCATCCTGGTCAGCGGCCGCACCGGCTCCGCGGCCGAATCCTTCCCCTACACGATGCAGGCCGCCAAGCGGGCGGTGGTGGTCGGCGAGACCACGGGCGGCGCGGCCAACCCGGGCGGCCCGGCCCCGCTGGGCGACGGCTTCTCGATCTTCATCTCGCGCGGGGCGCCGATCAATCCGATCACCAAGGCCAACTGGGAAGGCGGCGGGGTCAAGCCCGACGTCGCCGTCCCGGCCGCCGACGCCCTTGACCGCGCCCGCATCCTGGCCCTCGAGGCGGTGCTGGCCAAAACCCCGAATGGCCCCTTCGCCCGGGACAGCCGCTGGACCCTGGAAGCCCTCAAGGCCCAGGCCGCCCCGGCCGTCGCCTACGCCAGGGCCGACTACCTGGGAAGCTACGGCCCGGTGTCGATCGTCGAGGAAGGCGGCCGCATGCTGGTCAAGCGCCAGGGCCGTCCCGGCTGGGCCGTCTCGCCGCTGGGCGGCGACACCTTCTTCGACTCCGTCAACCTCACCCGCCGCGCCGTCTTCGAACGCGACGCCAGCGGCAAGGTCGTCGCCTTCGAGGTGATGGGCCCCTCCGGCCCCGGCGCGCGCTACCGCCGGGACTGAAAACCCCCGTGCAGGCGGGGTGCGGATTACATCCGGTAACGTGGGTTGACGGCCCCAAGGGTTGACTTCCCGCCCCCCAAACGCAAAACCCCCGGCCATTCAGGAAATCGCCGGCGGGAGCCCCACACCCATGACCATCCGCGTCGCCATCAACGGCTTTGGCCGTATCGGCCGTCTCGTTCTCCGCTCGATCGCCGAACATGGCCGTGACGACATCGAGGTTGTCGGCATCAACGACCTGGGCCCCGTCGAGACCAACGCCCACCTGCTGCGCTACGACAGCGTCCACGGCCGCTTCCCCGGCACGGTGACCACGGGCGAGGACTGGATCGACGTCGGCATGGGCAAGATCAAGGTCAGCGCCGAGCGCGACCCCGCCAACCTGCCGCACAAGGCGCTGGGCGTCGACATCGCCTTCGAATGCACCGGCATCTTCACGGCCAAGGACAAGGCCAGCGCCCACCTCACCGCCGGCGCCCGCCGCGTGCTGGTCAGCGCCCCGGCCGAAGGCGCCGACAAGACCATCGTCTACAAGGTCAACCACGAGACCCTGACCGCCGACGACATCGTCGTCTCCAACGGCAGCTGCACCACCAATGCGCTGGCCCCCGTCGCCAAGGTCCTCAACGACCTGTTCGGCATCGAGCGCGGCTACATGACGACGATCCATGCCTACACCGGCGACCAGCCCACCCTCGACACCATGCACAAGGACCTCTACCGCGGCCGCGCCGCCGCCCTGAGCATGATCCCGACCTCGACCGGCGCCGCCAAGGCGCTGGGCCTGGTCCTGCCGGAACTGAAGGGCAAGCTCGACGGCTCCTCGATCCGCGTTCCGACCCCCAACGTCTCGGTCGTCGACCTCAAGGTCGTGGCCGGCCGCGACGTGACGGTGGCGGAAATCAACGCCGCCCTGCAGGCAGCCGCCGACGGCCCGATGTCGGGCGTCCTGGCCACCACCAACGACCCGCTGGTCTCCATCGACCTCAACCACGTCGCCGCCAGCTCGACCGCCGCCCTGCCGCAGACGCAAGTGGTGGATGGAAAGTTGGCCCGCGTCCTGACCTGGTACGACAACGAATGGGGCTTCGCGACGCGGATGAGCGACACGGCCCTAGTGATGGCGAAGTTCCTGTAAGACCCCACACCTCCGTCATCCCGGAGGCCCCGCAGGGGCTATCCGGGACCCAGGGGGTGCGTGATCTCGCTGTATCAGCCGCCGGCTTGGGCGGCCCCTGGGTCCCGGCTCTCCGCGCGGCGCGCTGCGGCCGGGATGACGGGGATAGTTAGAACGGACCGTAGACCCATGCCCTTCCGCTCC
The DNA here is from genome assembly GCA_028291265.1 of Caulobacter sp. GTDB lineage: Bacteria > Pseudomonadota > Alphaproteobacteria > Caulobacterales > Caulobacteraceae > Caulobacter. Next base: position 34,106 of record JAQGIK010000068.1, read on the forward strand.
CTCGAAACCGCCGACCTCGCCGGCAAGCGCGTCCTGGTCCGGGTCGATCTCAACGTGCCGATGGCCGATGACGTCATCACCGACGACACCCGCCTGCGCGCCGTGCTGCCGACCATCCGCTACCTCTCCACCAAGGGCGCCAGGACCATCCTGCTGGCCCACTTCGACCGCCCCAAGGGCAAGCGCGTCCCGGCGATGAGCCTGGCCCCCATCGCCGAGCCGCTGTCGGCCCTGCTCGAACAGCCCGTACTGTTCGCCGACGACTGCATCGGCGAGCCCGCCTACAGGGTGGTCAGCAAGCTGGAAAACGGCGGCGTCGCCCTGATGGAGAACCTGCGTTTCCATCCCGGCGAGGAGGCCAACGATCCCGCCTTCGTCACCGAGTTGGCCGCCTTCGGCGACCTCTACGTCAACGACGCCTTCAGCGCCGCCCACCGCGCCCACGCCTCGACCGAGGGCCTCGCCCGCCTGCTGCCGGCCTACCCGGGCCTCTCCATGCAGCGTGAACTGGAGGCCCTCGACGCCGCCCTCGGCAATCCGCAGCGGCCGGTGATGGGCATCGTCGGCGGGGCCAAGGTCTCGACCAAGCTCGACCTCCTGAACAACCTGGTCCGCAAGCTGCAGTACCTGGCCATCGGCGGCGGCATGGCCAACACCTTCCGCTTCGCCCAGGGCTACGACATCGCCGCCTCGCTCTGCGAGAAGGACCTGGCCGACACCGCCCGCCAGATCCTGGACAGCGCCAAGGCCGCCGGCTGCCACATCCTGCTGCCCACCGACGTGGTGGTGGCCAAGGACCTCAAGCCCGGCGCCGCCACCCGCACCGTCGAACTGAGCCAGACGGCGGGCGGCCTGGAACCCGACGACAAGATCTTCGACGTCGGCCCCAACAGCCTGGCGCAGCTGATCGACGCCATGAGCGAATCGAAGACCCTGATCTGGAACGGCCCGCTCGGCGTCTTCGAGGTCCCGCCCTTCGACGCCGCCACCGTCGCGGCCGCGAAGCATGCGGCGAAGCTGGCCACGGCCGGCAAGCTGATCGCCGTCGCCGGCGGCGGCGACACCGTCGGCGCCCTGAACCACGCCGGCGTCGCGGCCGAGCTTACTTTCGTGAGTACCGCCGGCGGCGCCTTCCTCGAATGGATGGAAGGCAAGGTCCTGCCCGGCGTCGAGGCGTTGCAGGTCTAAAGGACGCGGCGACGGCGTTTCGCTCTCCCCCGCTTGGCGGGGGAACCATCCTCTGGCGAGCGCTGCAAGCGAGCCAGACCGAGGGGGTCTCCGCCGCCGCTGGAAGGCTAGTCACCAACCGCCGGCACGGCCCCGCCTCCTGGTCCGTCGCTCACGCTCCGTCCTCCGCCCCCTCGCGGGGGCGGAGAGCGAACCACCGGCGTCAGCCGCCACTCACCCCATACTCGATCAGTCCCACCGCCACAGCCATCAGCATCCACCCCGGATGCTTCCCACGCGTGCCCCAGGCGTTGCCGACCGCCGCGAACAGATACTGCCCGCCGGCCAGCAGGCCCACGGCCAGCCGCACCTCCGCGCCCTGCCCGGCCGCCCAGACCAGCGCCAGCCCGCAGAGCAGCCAGCTGAAGGTGCTGTACTGCAGCAGCATCGGCACGATCCGTCGGATGGTCAGGCTCAATCGCCCCTCGACGGCAAGCACCCCGACCGGCCGGACCATCAGCTTCTGGGTCAGCACCCCGTGAATCACCGCCGTCGCGCCGCCGACGATGCCGGCCGCCGTCAGGGCGAGCGCGTGCAATTCCATGACCATACACTCCTGTATGGTCGCCTTGTGCTCGCCGCCGTGGCCCGAGTCAATACAGTTGTGTATGGTTGGCCGATGAGCGACCGCCTCTCCAAGTCCGCCTGGATCGACCACGGCCTGAAAACCCTGGCCGCCGAAGGCCCGAACGGCCTCAAGGCCGGCCCCCTCTCAACCGCCCTCAACGTCTCGCGCGGCAGCTTCTACTGGCACTTCGCCGACCTCGCCGCCTTCCACGCCGAGATCCTGCGCGCCTGGCAGGAGCGCACCACCGAACAGACCATCGCCCTCCTGGAAAGCGGCCGCGCCGGCCAGGGCCGCCTGAAGTTCCTGCTCCGCCGGGCCTTCAAATACGGGGCGGGGCTGGACCGGGCGATCCGCGCATGGGCCGCCACCGATCCCGCCGTGGCCACAGCCGTCGCCGCCGTCGATAACCGCCGCATCGCCTACATCGCCGGCCTGCTCGCCGCCGCCGGCCTGCCCCAGGCCCGGGCCGAAGCCCGGGCCCGCTTCCTCTACTGGGCCTACCTCGGCCAGGCCATTGTCATGGACCCCGGCCACGCCAGCCTGAGCGCCCGTGAACTGGACGAGATCGGCGCCCTGTTCGAACATTGACAGGCCGGCCTTGACTCAAAACTCTACATAGATAGAGTTTCCCCATGCCCGCCGCCCCGCGCCGCCTGTCGCCGCAGACCCTCGACGTCCTGATCGCCCTCGAAGGCGCCGGAGCCGACTGGCTCTATGGCCTGGAGGTCGCCGCCGCGACCGATCTCAAGTCCGGCTCCCTCTATCCGATCCTGGCCCGCCTCGCCGACCACGGCCTGCTGGAGGACCAGTGGGTCGAATCCGACCGCCCCGGCCGCCCGCGCCGCCACGTCTATCGCCTGACCGGGGCCGGCCGCGCCGCCCTGCGCGCCGCCCGCGCCAACCCCGCCGCCTTCAAGCTCGGAGCCGCCACGGCATGACCCGTCTCGCCGACATCCTGTTGCGTCTTGCCGTCCGCATCGCTCCGCCGGCCCGTCGGCAGTGGGTCGAGGCCCTCAGGGCCGAGTCCGAGGTCATCGAAGACGGGTCCGCCGCCCTGCGCTGGGCGGCCGGGGGCTTCGTCGCGGCGCTGGGATGGTCAGCTCGCCGGGAACTCCCCTACCTCGTGGCGCTGCCCGCCGCGCTCTATGGCCAGATCTGGATCGCCGGCTACGGGATGGAGCTGGCCATGGCGCTCGGCGCGCCTTTCATGGAGGCGGCGAAAGGGGCGCAGGTCCTCACCGTTTTCCTGCTTTCGGTCATCTTCGCCGCCTGGCGCCCGCGGCGCGCCGTCCTTGTCGGCCTGCTGACGCCGATCCTTGGCTGGCTCTGGCTGCTCGATGTCTTTCTGACGCGCGCCGAGCGTCTGCCCGTGCCCTGGACCTTCTACCTGGAATGTATGGTCGATTTCGGCTGGCCCGCTGCGGTCGGCGCAACCGTTGGGGCCATCATTGGCCGTCGCCTGAAGATGGCCTGACGCCGCCGGCCATCCGGCTCTTGCGGCCGGCGGCATCTTCCCTCAAATCAAGTTCGAACGGACGTTTGCCTCAGCCCAACGCCGTCAAAGGGGAGAAACCACCAATGTTTTCGCACGTCATGGTCGGCACCAACGACCTCACCAAATCCAAGGCCTTCTACGACAAGCTGATGGCCACGCTCGGCGTCGGGCCCTCGGTCATCGACGGCCACCGCATGTTCTACATGACCCCCAAGGGCGTCTTCTGCGTTTCCGAGCCCATCGACGGCGCGCCGGCCTGCCACGCCAACGGCGGCACCATCGGCTTCGCCGCCGACTCGCCCGAGCAGGCCAAGGCCTGGCACGACGCCGGCGTCGAAGCCGGCGGCGTCTCCATCGAGGACCCGCCCGGCGTCCGTGAAGGCAGCGTCGGCAAGATGTACCTCGCCTACCTGCGCGACCCCGACGGCAACAAGCTGTGCGCGCTGCACCGGATGTAACGACAACAGGGCGCCGGCCTCACCGCCGGCGCCCCTCTTCGAGATCTGACATGCACAAGGGCTCGTGCCTCTGCGGCGCGGTGCGGTTTTCCACCGACGCCGTCATTGACCACTCCGACGCCTGCCACTGTTCCATGTGCCGCAAGGCCTCCGGCCATTTCTGGGCCTCGGCCGACGTGCCGAAGGAGGCCCTGGCCATTGAGGACGAGGGCGGCGCCTTGCGCTGGTACGCCTCCTCCGAAAAGGTCCGTCGCGGCTTCTGCGCTACCTGCGGCTCGCAGCTGTTCTGGGACCCGATCCACGGCAGGCGCATCGCCTTCGCCATGGGCGCGCTGGAAAAGCCCACCGGCCTGACGCTGGCCAGGCACATCTTCGTCGCCGACAAGGGCGACTACTACGAGATCGCCGATGGCCTGCCGCAGGAAGGGCTGTAGGCGGCATTGTGATCACGGGTCCGTGACAACCGGGGGTGACTCCTTCACTCCCCTTGTCTAAACCCGACCCACAAAATCAGCACACGCCCGCCTGAGGAGTTCCCCGTGGCCCGCATCACCCTGCGCCAGCTGCTCGACCACGCCGCCGAGCACGACTACGGCCTGCCCGCCTTCAACATCAACAACATGGAACAGGGCCTGGCGATCATGGAGGCGGCCGACGCCGTCGACGCGCCGGTCATCATCCAGGCCAGCCGTGGGGCCCGCAACTACGCCAACGACATCATGCTGGCCCGGCTGATCGACGCCCTGGTCGAGATCTACCCCCACATCCCCGTCTGCATGCACCAGGACCACGGCAACGGCCCGGCCACCTGCGCCACCGCCATCCAGTACGGCTTCACCAGCGTGATGATGGACGGCTCCCTCGAGGAAGACGCCAAGACCCCGGCTTCTTACGAATACAACGTCGACGTCACCCGCCGGGTGGTCGAGATGGCCCACAGCTGCGGCGTCTCCGTCGAGGGCGAACTGGGTGTGCTGGGCAGCCTGGAAACCGGCATGGGCGAGGCCGAGGACGGCCACGGCTTCGAGGGCAAGCTCGGCCACGACGCCCTGCTGACCGATCCGGACCAGGCCGTCGACTTCGTCAAGCGGACCCAGGTCGACGCGCTGGCGATTGCGATGGGCACCAGCCACGGCGCCTACAAGTTCAGCCGCCAGCCCGACGGCGCGGTGCTGGCCATGAACGTCATCGAGGAAATCCACCACCGCCTGCCCAACACCCACCTGGTGATGCACGGCAGCTCCTCGGTGCCCAAGGACCTGCAGGAGATCATCAACGCCTACGGCGGCGAGATGCCCGAGACCTGGGGCGTGCCGGTCGAGGAAATCCAGCGCGGCATCAAGCACGGCGTCCGCAAGATCAACATCGACACCGACAACCGCATGGCCATGACCGGCGCCATCCGCCGCGTCCTGTCGCAGAAGCCCGGCGAGTTCGACCCGCGCGCCTACCTGAAGCCCGCCAAGGACGCCATGCGCAAGATCTGCCAGCAGCGCTTCGAGGAGTTCGGGGCCGAAGGCTGGGCCGGCAAGATCAAGCCGCTGAGCACGGCGAAAATGGCCAAGCGCTACGAAAGCGGCGAACTGACCATCAAGATCGACAAGTCGCTCCAACCGGCCTGATCTGACTAAGCGCTGTTCCTCCCTCCCCTTCATGGGGAGGGACGGCGCGCAAAGCGCGCAGGGTGGGGAAGTCGGATGCAACCCACCCAGAGCAGGTTGTCCTGGCGCCCAGGACCACCCACCATTCGCGCCTGACCGCCAGTTCCCCACCCTGCGAGGCTTCGCCTCGCTGTCCCTCCCCATAAAGGGGAGGGAGGGCTAGGGTGATCGTCATGCGCCTCCTCCCGCTCGTCCTGATCGCCGCCCTGACCGCCACCGCCGCGACGGCACACGAGTCCTGGCTCCGCCCATCCGCGTCCCGCGCCCAGGTCGGCCAGCCGATCACCCTCGGCTTCACCAGCGGCATGGCCTTCCCCGCCCCCGACACCGGGCCCAAGCCGGAGCGGGTCGCTCGGCTCGTCGCCAGCATGGCGGCGTCGGATCAGCCGGTCGTGGTGGTCGGCCCTGGCCCCGGCGTGCTCGAAGTCGCCCTGACACCAAACCGCACGGGCATGGCGGTGGTGGCCATATCCCTGAAGCCGCACCCCATCGTCATGGCTTCCGTCGATGTCGCCGAATATTTCGACGAGGCCGACCCGGGCCCGGACGTCATCGCCGCCTGGAAGGCGATCGAGGCCCAGGGCGAGTGGCGCGAGACCTACACCAAGAACGCCAAGGCCCTGGTCTGCGTCGAGACCTGCGCCGGCGACCGCACGGCCATGTACGTTGTCGGCCAGGATCTGGAGTTCGTCGCCATGGAGCCCGGCCCTTCGCCACGCCGCTTCCGGCTGAGCGGCTCGCCCAACGGCTGGCTCGAAAACCACACCGTGCGACTGTTCGCCAACGGCCAGCCCGGCCGGAAACTGAAGACCGACGCCAGGGGCATCGTCACCCTGCCGGCCGACGTCACCGGCGAATTCATGCTGTCGGCGATCTGGCTGCGCCCGCCGGCCTCCCCCGAGGGCTCGTTCGCCAGCGACTTCACCTCGATCGTCGTGCGCCCCTAGTCAGCGGCCGATCTGCTAGACTGATCTCACCGCTTCGATAAGCGGCCCCGCGCCCCTGCGCGCCAGGCCGACCGACGGGCCACCCCATGACCCCCGAAGTCACACCAAAGGGCCACCCAAGGGCGACCGAAAGGCCACCCGAGGGCCACCGCCGGATTCCGCCATGCCATTGATATTGCTCGAAAAGAGGCGTTCAGGCGTCGATATCGGCGCCTTTCATCTCGCGGAGGAACAGCCAGCCGATCACCGCCGTCGCCGCGGCCACCACCACCGGGTACCAGAGCCCGTAGTAGATGTTGCCGGTGGCCGCCACCATGGCGAAGGCCGTGGTCGGCAGGAAGCCGCCGAACCAGCCGTTGCCGACATGGTAGGGCAGGCTCATCGAGGTGTAGCGGATGCGGGCCGGGAACATCTCGACCAGGGCCGCGGCGATCGGCCCGTAGACCATGGTCACCAGCAGCACGAGCGCGAACAGGATGGCCACCACCATCGGCTTGTTCATCTTCGCGGGGTCCGCCTTGGCCGGATAGCCGGCGGTCTTCAGCGCCGCGCCAAGCGTCTTTCGCCAGGCCGTCTGAGCCTCGGTGAAGACCTTGGTCGGCATGCCTGCCCCCTCGAAGGACGCCACCTTCGTCCCGCCGACCTCGACCACCGCCAGGGTCCCGGCCGGGGCGGCGACGTTCTCGTAGGACACCCCCGCCGAGGCCAGCGCCGACTTGGCGACGTCGCAGCTGTCGGTGAAGGCGGTCTTGCCGACCGGATCGAACTGGAAGGCGCAGGCGGCCGGATCGGCGATGACCTTGACCGGCGCGCTTTGCGTGGCCGCCGCCAGCTCGGGGTTGGCCGCCACCGTCAAAGCCTTGAACAGCGGGAAGATGGCCAGCGCCGCGATCAGGCAGCCGGCCAGGATCACCGGCTTGCGCCCGATGCGGTCCGACAGCCAGCCGAAGACGATGAAGAACGGCGTCCCCATCAACAGCGCGATCGCCACCAGGCTGTTGGTCAGCGCCCCGTCGACCTTCAGGGTCTTCTCGAGGAAGAACAGGGCGTAGAACTGCCCCGTGTACCAGACCACCGCCTGGCCGGCCGTGAGGCCAACCAGCGCCAGGATCACCAGCTTCAGGTTCTTGCCGTCGGCGAAGGCCTCGGCCAGCGGCTTTTTCGCCGCCCGGCCCTCGTCGACCATCTTCTGGAACACCGGGCTTTCGTTCAGCCGCAGGCGGATCCACAGACTGACGATCAGCAGAAGCGCCGAGGCCAGGAACGGAATCCGCCAGCCCCAGTCGGCGAAGACCGCCTCGCCCGTCTGGCCGCGCACGCCCAGAATGACGATCAGCGACAGGAACAGGCCCAGAGTCGCGGTGGTCTGGATAAAGCTGGTGTAGAGCCCGCGCTTCCCGGGCGGCGCGTGCTCGGCGACATAGGTCGCCGCGCCGCCATACTCGCCGCCCAGCGCCAGCCCCTGGATCAGCCGCATCGCCACCAGCAGGATCGGCGCCGCCAGCCCGATGGTCTTGTAGTCCGGCAGCAGCCCGACGACGAAGGTCGAGGCGCCCATCAACAACATGGTGACCAGGAAGGTGTTCTTGCGCCCCCAGAGGTCGCCCAGCCTGCCGAACACCACCGCCCCGAACGGCCGCACGAAGAAGCCGGCGGCAAACGCCATCAGGGCCAGGATGTAGCCGGTGGTCTCGTTGACCCCGCTGAAGAAGTGCTTGGAGATGAAGCCGGCCAGAGAGCCGTAGAGGTAGAAGTCGTACCACTCGAAAATGGTCCCCGCCGACGCCCCGCCGATGACCATCAGATGGCCGCCGCGCTGCCTGTCCTGGCTCATCCCCGCTCTCCCCGGTTTTGCCAGAGGCTAGACCGAAACCGCGCCCGGATGACAGAGCCGCCTTGTGAGGCTAGAACCCCCGTCCCGATTTCATGTCCAGACAGAAGACCGACGATGGCCGGCCACTCCAAATTCAAGAACATCATGCACCGCAAGGGCCGCGCCGACGCCGCCCGGTCCAAGCTGTTCTCCAAGCTCTCCCGCGAGATCACCGTCGCCGCCAAGTCGGGCATGCCCGACCCGGCGATGAACCCGCGCCTGCGCCTGGCGGTCAACAACGCCAAGTCCGAAAGCCTGCCCAAGGACGTCATCGAACGGGCCATCAAGAAGGGCGCGGGCGGCGACGCCGAGTCCTATGACGAAATCCGCTACGAGGGCTTCGGCCCCGGCGGCGTCGGCGTCATCGTCGAGGCCCTGACCGACAACAGAAACCGCGCCGCCGCCAACGTCCGCTCGATCTTCGCCAAGAACGGCGGGGCCCTGGGCGAGACCGGTTCGGTGGCCTTCATGTTCGACCGCATGGGCCAGATCACCTACCCGGCCAAGGCCGGCAGCGAGGACGCGGTCATGGAAGCGGCCATCGAGGCCGGCGCCGAGGACGTCGAGTCCGACGAGGACGGCCACGTCATCTGGACCGCCTTCGAGGACCTGACCGCCGTCGTCGACGCCCTGACCAGCACGCTCGGCGATCCCAAGACCACCGCCATCACCTGGCGGCCCAAGTCGCTGACCCCGGTGGAAGGCGACGCGGTCGCCACGATCATGAGGCTGATCGACACCCTCGACGACGAGGACGACGTCCAGAACGTCTACGCCAACTTCGACATCAGCGACGAGGACCTGGCCAAACTCGGCTGATCGGCCGCAAGCCGTTCGATTCACAAGGCTATTTGCAATTTCTGCGAACGGGTCAATGATCCGCTCCCGGAGGGGTTTGCAATGAATTTTCTCGACGCTCGGGTCTTCCATCCCGAGTATTTTCTGCCGCTGATCGCCGCCCTGGTGGCGGGCAGCCTGATCGGGGTCGAACGCGGCCATCGCGGCCAGCCGGCCGGGTTCCGCACCCACGCCCTGCTCTGCCTGACCAGCGCCATCCTGATGGTCGCCGCCAATCACCAGATCGCCTGGGTCGGCGCCAGCACGCCGCATGACGTCATCCGCATCGACCCGGTGCGCATGAGCCACGGCATCCTGACCGGCGTCGGCTTCCTCGGCGGCGGCGTCATCTTCCGCGAGGGCTTCACTGTCCACGGCCTGACCACGGCCGCCTCGATCTGGATCACCTCGGCGCTCGGCATCCTCTACGGCGTCGGCTTCTGGAGCGTCGCCATCGCCGGCACCGTGCTGGCCCTGGTCATCCTCAACACCTTCCGCCTGATCGACAAGGTTCTGCCGCAGCAGGCCCTCGCCGAGGTCACCATCCGCTACGCCCGCGACTCGGCCCCCGACACCGCCGAACTGCGCCGCCAGATCCTCGAACTGGGCCTCGACCCGGCCCCGTTCAGCCACCGCCTGATGAAGAAGGGCAGCCTCATCGAGCACGGCGCCACGGTCCGCGCCAAGAGTCGCGAGAAGCTGGACGAACTGGCCGCCATGCTGCGCCAGAACCGCAATGTCGTGGAATTCGAGATCGCGCCCAGGAACCACTGACCTTTCGGCGTTTGCACTTTCTTCAGACTCGTCGCCAATGTAGGGAAACATATGGCGAACACGATCCGACTCCTCGGGCTCGATCCGGGCCTCCGCAAGACCGGCTGGGGCGTCATCGACGTCGATGGCTCCCGGCTGAGCTGGGTCGCGCACGGGGTCATTTCGCCCGACGACAAGGCCGCCTTCTCCGACCGCCTGCTCTGCCTGTTCGAGGGCATCACCGGGGTCATCGAGACTTACGCGCCCCATGAGGCGGCGGTGGAGGAGACCTTCCTCAACACCAACGCCCAGTCGACCCTGAAGCTCGGCCACGCCCGCGCCGCCGCCATGATCGCGCCCGCCAGGGCCGGGCTGTTGGTCGCCGAATACTCGGCCAAGGAGGTCAAGAAGTCGGTGGTCGGCACCGGCGGGGCCGACAAGACCCAGGTCGCCTACATGATCGCCCGTCTGCTGCCGACGGCCGGCGGCCCCACCGCCGACAGCGCCGACGCGCTTGCCGTCGCCATCGCCCACGCCCACGCCCGCAAGGCCCGCGCCATCGGCCAGGTCACCCACCACAGCCTGCGCAAGGCGCTGGGACGAGTCGCATGATCGGGCGCCTGCGCGGCATCGTCGCCGAGATCGCCGAGGACGAATGCCTGATCGACGTCGGCGGCGTCGGCTATGTCGTTCGCTGCGGGGCCCGCACCCTGAGCCGCCTGCCGCCCGTGGGCGAAGAAACGGTCCTGCACACCGAAAACCCCTGGAGCGAGCAGATCGGCCCGCAGCTCTACGGCTTCCTGGCCAGGGACGAGCGCCGCGCCTTCGTCCTGCTCCGCGCCATCCAGGGCGTCGGTCCCAAGGCGGCCATGGCCGTGCTTGACGTCGCCTCCCCGGCCGAACTGGCCGGCGCCATCGCCCGCGACGACAAGGCCCTGATCGGCCGCGCCAACGGCGTCGGGCCCAAGCTGGCCCAACGCATCGTCACCGAGCTCAAGGACAAGCCGATCAGCGACGGTCCCGCCATCTTCGCACCGAACGCCGCCGCCCCGCGCGCCGCGCCGCCCTCGGCGGCCGGTGAGGCCGTCTCGGCCCTTATGGGCCTCGGCGTCGCCGAGCCGATGGCCCGCCGCGTCGTCGAGCAGGCGCATCTGCGGCTGGGCGAAGACGCCGACGTCTCGGCCCTGATCAAGGCCGGCCTGCAGGAACTCGGCCGGTGACCCGCATCGTCTCGCCCGCCGAAGCCCCCACCGAGGGTCCCGACAAGGCCATGCGGCCGCAGACCCTGGCCGAGTTCGTCGGCCAGCAGCAGGCCAAGGGCAATCTCAAGGTCTTCATCGACGCCGCCCGGGCCCGCGGCGAGCCGCTCGACCACGTCCTGCTGTTCGGCCCGCCGGGCCTCGGCAAGACCACGCTGGCCCAGATCGTCGCCCGCGAACTGGGGGTCAACTTTCGCGCCACCAGCGGCCCGGTGCTGGCCAAGGCCGGCGACCTGGCCGCCATCCTGACCAACCTCGAGCCCAACGACGTCCTGTTCATCGACGAGATCCACCGCCTGCCGTCGAACGTCGAGGAAATCCTCTACCCGGCCATGGAGGACCAGGTCCTCGACCTGGTCATCGGCGAGGGCCCCTCGGCCCGCTCGATCCGCATCGACCTGGCCCCCTTCACCCTGGTCGCCGCCACCACCCGCGCCGGCCTGCTGGCCACCCCCCTGCGCGACCGCTTCGGCATCCCCATCCGCCTGGAGTTCTACACCCAGGCCGAACTCAAGCTGGTCATCGACCACGCCTCGCGCCGCATGGGCATCGCGGTCAGCGACGACGGCGCCGCCGAGATCGCCGCCCGCTCCCGGGGCACGCCGCGCGTCGCCGGCCGCTTGCTGCGCCGGGTCCGCGACTTCGCCGCCGCCGATGGGGCCGAGGTCATCGACCAGAAGCACGCCGCCCGGGCGCTCGCCCGCCTCGAGGTCGACGAGCACGGCCTCGACAGCCTCGACCGCCGCTACCTGCGGGCCCTGATCGAGCACTACAACGGCGGCCCGGCCGGGGTCGAAACCCTGGCCTACGCCATCGCCGAGGCCCGCGACGCCGTCGAGGACGTCATCGAGCCCTACCTGATGCAGCAGGGCTTCATCCAGCGCACCCCGCGCGGCCGCGTCGCCTGCGGCAAGGCCTATCTGCACCTCGGCCTCCAGGAACCCCCGACCCCGCCCGGGCTCCTGCCCAAGGCACAAGGGATGCTGTTCGAGGAATAGCCGAACACCCAAAACGGGCCGCTCAACCTTCACCTAAGGGAACCTTGGCGCTCTGGTTCTGGTTGTGTCGGGGTCAGGTTGCCTTGAGTTCGTGTCATATCCCCCCTTTCCCCTACCCTGATCCCGGAGACGCGCATGCATTCGCCGTTGGATCAGCAGACCTGCGTGGCCCGATTGCGGGCCGGCGTCGACAGCCCCTGGCGGGTATTCGGCCGCAAGCCCATCATCGGCGAGGTCGGCCCCCTCTACGCCAGCCTGCGCCGCCGGGTGCGCTGGCGCAGCCTGTTCCGCGTCTGCCTCGATGTCAGCCTGCTCTCCGACCGCGGCGCCACCACCCTCATCTGCCGCCGGGGGCTTCATCCCCTGGCCGCCCTGCTGGCCGGCGGCTGGTTCGGGCTGCTGATCGCCGTCGTCGGCCTGGTCAGCGTCTTCGCCGTGGCCGCTGGGATGTTCGAACGCTACTGGCCATTTCTGATCGTCGCGCCCTCCTTGCTCACGGGTGTGGTGCTGGCCTTCCTCTTCGGACGCGGCGATCCGGCGCGCGACCATGCCTTCCTCATCGGCCAGCTGGCCCTTATGACGGAGGCGACCGCGATCTGAAGGCCCACAGGCGATGAGCGACCTCCCCGAACCGACCGCCGGCATCTTCGCCGGCCGCGAACACCGCCTGCCCGTGCGCATCTACTATGAGGACACCGACTTCTCCGGCGTCGTCTACCACGCCAACTACCTCCGTTATTTCGAGCGCGGCCGCAGCGACTTCCTGCGCCTGGCCGGGGTCTCGCACAGCGACCTGCTGGACGGCGAGCAGCCCATCGCCTTCGTCGTCACCCGCATGGAGCTCGACTTCAAGCGCCCGGCCCGCATCGACGACGCCCTGACCGTCCGCACCACCTACGACCAGGTGAAGGGCCCGCGCCTGTTCATCAGCCAGAGCATCACTCGCGGCGAGGACCTGATCGCCCTGGCGGCGGTCAACGCCGCCTGCATCCGCCTCGACGGCCGCCCCTCGAAACCGCCGCCGGGCATGGCCGACAAGCTGCGGCCCTGGTTCACGCCGGAATAGTCCCCCATTTTGCACGCAGGCCACGAGTCGGCGTGCATTCCGGTCACAGCTGGTTAACCACTAGGGCACATGTCTTTTCGACGCCTTATTGTCACCAAAGCCGCGCAGATGATGCGGGTAAGACGACATTGAACTCGCCGGGGGAGCCCCAAGCCGCATGGAACCGCACGCCGTCTCGCCCGAGAGCTTCTCGTTCGTCGCCCTGTTCTTCAAGGCCGACTGGGTCATCAAGGGCGTCATGGTCGGCCTGGCCATCGCATCCTTGGTCAGCTGGGCGGTGATCATCGACAAGTTCGTCCGCTTCGGCGGCCTCAACCGCCAGGCCAACGCCTTCGAGGACAAGGTCGGCTCGGGCCGCCCCCTCGAGGAGATCGCCCAGGAGGCCGGCAATTCCAAACACCCGCTGCCGCGCCTGCTCAACGCGGCCTTACGCGAATGGCGCGACACCCGGGCCAAGGGCGCCATCGGCGACACCCAGACAGCGCTGCTGATCCAGCGCATCGACCGCGTCCTCGACAGCAACATCGCCCGCGAGAGCCAGAAGGCCGAAGAGGGCCTGGGCACGCTGGCCATCGTCGCCACCGCCAGCCCCTTCATCGGCCTGTTCGGTACGGTCTGGGGCATCATGAACGCCTTCAAGAACATCGCGCTGGAGCAGAACACCTCGCTGCCCGTCGTCGCGCCGGCCATCGCCGAGGCGCTGTTCGCGACCGCCCTGGGCCTGATCGCCGCCATTCCCGCCTACATCGCCTACAACAAGTTCTCGACCGACTCCGGCAAGTTCGCCGGCCGCCTCGAAGGCTTCGCCGACGATCTCTCCACCGCCATCCAGCGCCGCCTGGCCGAGAAGGTCTAGGCCATGGCGCTCTCGTCCAACGACGCCTTCGGCGCGGGCGGCGGTCGCCGTCGGCGGCGAGGCCGTGGCCGGCGCGGCGCGCTGTCGGAGATCAACGTCACCCCCCTGGTCGACGTCATGCTGGTGCTGCTGATCATCTTCATGATCTCAGCCCCGCTGCTGACCAGCGGCGTCTCCATCGAACTGCCCAAGACCGAGGCCGGCTCGCTGCAGGACCAGTCCGAGCCCCTGACCCTGACGGTCCGCAAGGACGGCAAGCTCTATGTCGGCGAGGAGGAAATCCCCTTCGGGGCCCTCAAGGCGCGGCTGGCGGCCATGTCCAACGAGAATTTCGAGCGGCCCATCTATGTCCGCGCCGACGGCCTGGCCTCATTCGAGGTCGTGGCCCAGGTGATGGCGGCGATCAGCACCGGCGGCTTCAGCCGCATCAACCTGATCACCGATACCGGCGGCCCGAGCAGCGGTCCCAAGTCGCCAGCGGCCGGCGAATGACGGCGATGAGGCGCGCCTGACCCATGGCCCGTGAGCGCCGACAGCTTGCGCCGGCCCTGATCGCCTCGGTGGTCGTCCACCTGGGCGTGGGTCTGATTGCCCTGTTCGCCTGGCCGCATCAGTCGAAGCCGATCACCCTCGGCGCCGTGCCGGTGACCATCGTCACCGACGGCCCGGCCGAACTGCGCAAGAGCCAGCAGGGCCCCGAGGAACTCGACGCCCTGACCGAGGAACCGATCCCCGAGCTGCCGCCCGAGCCTGTCGCCCCGCCGGCCCCGGAACCGACGCCCAAGCCCGAGCCCGTGCCCGCCAAGGCCCAGGAAAAGGCCAAGCCGACGCCATCGCCGACCCCCAAGAAGCAGGCCAACCTCGACTTCGACGACCTCGAAAAACGCCTCCAGAAGGCCGGCGGCGGTCAACCCAAGGGCGGCGGCGCCAAGGGCCCGCCCCGTCCCCCGACCTCGCCAAAGCCGGCGCCGAAGGGCGGGGCCGGCGGCGGTCCGCCCGGCGAGTGGCTGCAGGGCCTGCTGGCCGACCTCTACAAATACTGGCGGCCCAACTGCTTCGTCGAAGGCGGCCGTTCGGTGAGGGTCTCGGTCAAGGTGGTGCTGTCGCAATCGGGCCGGGTCATCGGCGAGCCGGAGATCGTGCGCAGTTCGGGCGCCGACCCCTCCCTGGTCGAGGCCGGCAAGACCCGCGCCATCCTGGCCGTCAATCGCGCCCAGCCGTTCAAGGACATGCCGGCCGAACTGGCCGGCGACAGCCTGACCCTCAACTTCGACGCCCAGAAGGCCTGCGCCCTATGAGCCTCCGCCTCATTCCCGTCCCCGATGTCCGCGAGGCTGCGAAGCCAAGCGCCCTGAGGAAGCCGACATGACTCTCCGCCACCTGCTCTTCGCGCTCTGCGCCCTGGTCATGGGAACGGCCGCGCTTCCCGGCGTCGCCGCCGCCCAGATCGAGGTCGACGTCAACCAGGGCAACATCCAGCCGGTGCCGATCGCCATCCCCGCCTTCAGCGGCGGCCGCGGCGGCGACATCGCCCAGGTGATCAGCGCCAACCTCGAGCAGTCGGGCCTGTTCGCGCCGGTCAATCCGGCCGCCTTCCCCGAACGCAACCTCGACATCGCCATCCAGCCCAACTTCGAGGCCTGGAAGACCATCGACACCCAGGTGCTGGTCAACGGCCAGGTGACGACCGAGGGCGACGGCCGCCTGCGGGTCGATTTCCGCCTGTGGGACATCGGTTCGGGCACGCAGCTGCTGGGCCTGCAGTTCACCTCGACGCCGGAAAACTGGCGCCGCGTGGCCCACAAGATCAGCGACCAGATCTACCAGCGCCTGACCGGCGAGAGCGGCTATTTCGACACCCGCGTCGTCTTCATCGCCGAGAGCGGGGCGCGCGGAAAGCGCGTCAAACGCCTGTCGATCATGGACCAGGACGGAGCCAACAACAGCTACCTGACCGACGGCAGCTATATCGTCATGACCCCGCGCTTCTCGGCCAACAGCCAGGAGATCACCTACATGGCCCTGCGGCCGACGGGGTCGTCGATCTACCTGTTCAACATCTCGACCGGCCGCCAGGAGACGCTGGGCCGCTTCGCCGGCATGGTCTTCGCGCCGCGCTTTTCGCCGAGCGGCGACCGGGTGGTGTTCAGCGTCGAGAAGAATGGCAACAGCGACCTCTATCTGATGGACCTGCGCAGCCGTGGCCAGACCCGGCTGACCAGCGACCCGGGCATCGACACCTCCGGCAGCTTCTCGCCGAACGGCGGCCAGATCGTCTTCAACTCCGACCGGGCCGGCTCGCCACAGCTCTACGTGATGAACGCCGACGGTTCGGGCGTGCGCCGCATTTCGCGGGGCGGCGGGCGCTACACCACGCCGGTCTGGAGCCCCAAGGGCGACTTCATCGCCTTCACCAAACAGTCGGGCGGCGAGTTCCACATCGGAGTGATGAAGCCCGACGGCTCGGACGAACGCATCCTGACCACCAGCTATCTCGACGAGGGTCCGACCTGGGCGCCGAACGGGCGGGTGCTGATGTTCTTCCGCGAGGGCCGGGGGGGTGAACCCAGGCTTTGGAACGTGGACATCACCGGCCGCATTCTACGTCCGGCCCCCTATCGGGGGTCGGGGTCGGACCCGGCCTGGTCGCCTCTTCTGGATTAGTGGGGAACAGACGGTTCAATCGTCAGAAGAATTGTTGTCCGGGCGTCGCAGTCCCACGGCATTGTGAGGCCCGGTCAGAGTTTTAAGTCGCAAGCGTTCAAGGATCGGCGCCACTATCGGGCCGACAATTCTAGCCGAAGGAGGAAGCCATGCGCTTCAACACCCAAAGCGTCATGAGACTGGCCCTGGTGGTCGTCGCCGCCGCCTCTCTGGCCGCCTGCGCCACCAAGCCGAAGACCAACCCGGACGCCGGCCAACCGCCGCAAGGGGGTATCCCGGACGTGCCCTACCGGCCGCCGGCCGGCCCCGGCGCCGTCGACACCCGGCCGATCCCGGGTTCGACCCAGGACTTCATCATCAACGTCGGCGACTTCGTCTACTTCGACCTCGACAGCTACGACGTCCGCAGCGACGCCATGCCGGTGCTCGACGCCCAGGCCGCCTGGTTGCGCCGCTATCCGAACGTCTCGATCCGCATCGAGGGCAACTGCGATGAACGCGGCACCCGCGAGTACAACCTCGCCCTCGGCAGCCGCCGCTCCAACGCGGTCAAGGACTACCTGGTCTCGCGCGGCGTCTCGCCCAGCCGGATCATGACCCTGTCGAACGGCAAGGAACGGCCGATCAACCCGGGCACGGACGAGGAAGCCTACCAGCAGAACCGCAACGGCCAGACGATCATCACCAGCGGCGGGATGTAAGCCGCCCGTGACCTGACTGCGGAAAGGGGGTCGCCGATGCGGCCCCCTTTTTCGTATGCTCGCCGTAATATTGACGCCGGACACAGGACTTGTTGCCCCTCATGAAGCCGACGCTCTCCGCCTCCCTGAAAGCCGCCCCCTTCGTGGCGGTGCTGATCGCCGTCTCGGTCCACTTCGCGGCCGTGGCCCAGACCCCGATGCCCGACCCGCTGGACGACCGCTCGGTCAAGCGGCTGGAGAAGATGGAGAAGGTGGTCCGCGAGCTGCGCGCCATCGTCTTCCAGGGCCGTGACAGCGGCAAGCCGGTGACGGTGCAGGACGCCGAGACCGGGGCCATGCTGGCCACCCTCACCGACCGCGTCGGCGACCTGGAACAGACCCTGACCCGCAGCAACGCCGGCAACGAAGAGCTGGGCATGGAGCTGGACCGCACCAAGCAGGCGCTCGCGACCTCGGAAGCCAACAACAAGGCCCTCGGCGACCGGCTGGCCGCCCTCGAGGGCCGCATCGCCTCGCTGGAAGCGACGGCGGCCGCCTCGCCGACCGAGGAACAGGCCGCCGTCGCCGAAACCCCGGTCGATCCGGACGAGCTCTTCGCGCTCGGCCGCAAGCAGATGGCCGACGGCGACTATTCGGCCGCCGAGGTCAGCTTCGACCGCTATGTCGGCGAGTTCGGCGACACGCCCAAGGCGCCGGAAGCCCGCTACTGGCTGGGCAAGACCCTCAGCGCCCGGGGCGACAACTCCAGGGCCGCCGGCGCCTATCTCGGCGCCGTGCGCGGCTGGCCCAAGACCAGCTGGGCGCCGGACGCCGTGGTCGAGCTGGCCCGCAGCCTGGTGGCCCAGAAGCTGCCGGCCGACGCCTGCCAGGCGCTGGGCGAGCTGCCGCGCCGCTATCCCAACGCCGCCGCCGGAGTGACCACCCGGGCCCAGGCGGTGCGCGCGCAGGCCAAGTGCGCGGGCTGACCGTCCAGGTCCGGGACCCGGTCGCGACCCGCGTCGCCGCCGTCCTCGACGAGCGCCTCGAGACCCATACGGACGCGCCGCTGGCCGTCGCCCTCTCCGGCGGCTCGGACTCGCTTGCCCTGCTGCATCTGGTCAGCGGCTGGGCGCGGCTGAACGGCCGGCCGGTGATCGCCCTGACCGTCGACCACGGCCTGCAGGACGCCAGCGCCGACTGGGCAAGCCGCTGCGCCGCCATGGCCGCCGAGCGCGGTCGCGCCCACCGCACCCTGGCCTGGACCGGCGACAAGCCGAAGACCGGCCTGCCCGCCGCCGCCCGCGCCGCCCGCCACGCCCTGCTGGCCCGCGCCGCCCGCGAGGCCGGGGCCAGCGTCCTGCTGATGGGCCATACCGCCAGCGATCTCGGCGAAAGCGCCGCCATGCGGGCGGCCGGCTCGAGCGTGCCAGACGCCCGGGAATGGGCGCCGTCGCCAGCCTGGCCGGAGGGACGCGGTGTGTTCGTGCTGCGGCCCTTGCTGACCGTCCTGCGCGGCGAACTGCAGGATTGGCTGGCCCGCCGGGGCGTCAGCTGGATCGACGATCCGGCCAACCTCGACCTGCGCTACGCCCGGGCCCGGGCCCGCGTCGCCAAGCCGCTGGCCCGTCCCGCCGCCCTGGCGCGAGGTCCGCATTTCAACGTCGAGGCGATGTACGGCCGCGGCGGCGAGATCATCCTGTTCCGCGATGCACCGGCCCGGATCCTGTCCGCCGCCTGCCTCTGCGCGGCCGGAACCTCCACCCCGCCGCGCACCGAACAGCTGACCAACCTTCTGGACCGCATCGCTCAGGAGGACGTCATCGCCACCCTGGCGGGGGCCCGCATCCAAGCCGCCGGCGATACCCTCACCGTCTCCCGGGAGACCGGCGAATTGTCGCGCGCGCCCTTGTCGCCCCTGGCGTTGTGCCAGAATGAGCCCGCCGTGTTCGACGGCCGTTTCGAACTGACCGCCGGCGCGCCCGGCCTTACGGTGCAACCACTTTGGGGACATGCGGCCCTTCTGCCGAAATCGGAGCAAACGGCCCTGAAAGCCCTGCCTTCGGCTGTCCGCGGGTCGCTTCCGGTGGTCAGCGACGGCGCCGGGCACTGGACTTGCCCGATCCTTGCAGTTAGCCCGTCTGTCCGTATCCGGTCGCTGGTCCAGGTCCGTTTCGAAGCGGCGCTGGGCCTGATCACCAAGGAAGCGGATGCGCATCCGGTCGCACGTCATGGCGAACCCGGGGGCGGCGTCCTACATTGATGTGTCACAACCCTTTTTGCGGACCTGAGTAGACAGCATGAATTTGCGGAATTTCGCGGTCTGGGGCGTCATCGTCGTCGTGATGATCGGCATCTACAGCGTGCTGAGCGGCAACCAGGCGGTCAGCGGCCAGCCGGCCAACAAGGTCGGCGGCGACATCACCTATTCGACCATGCTCGCCAAGGTCGACTCCGGCGAGATCCGCAAGGTCGACTTCGCCGGCAGCCGCGCCAAGCTGACCGCGGGCGACGGCTCGGTCGTCTATTCGACCGCCCCGCCGAACGAGGAACTGCTCAAGCGGCTCGAGGCCAAGGGCGTCGACGTCAATTTCCAGCGGGCCGAGAAGTTCAACATCTGGAGCCTGCTGTCCGGCGCCCTGCCGATCCTGCTGCTGATCGGGGTGTGGATCTTTTTCATGCGCCAGATGCAGGGCGGCGCCCGGGGCGCCATGGGCTTCGGCAAGTCCAAGGCCCGGCTGCTGACCGAGAACAAGAACCGCATCACCTTTGACGACGTCGCCGGCGTCGACGAGGCCAAGGAAGAGCTGCAGGAGATCGTCGATTTCCTGAAAGACCCGGCCAAGTTCCAGCGCCTGGGCGGCAAGATCCCCAAGGGCGCCCTGCTGGTCGGCCCTCCCGGTACGGGTAAAACCCTGAACGCCCGCGCCGTCGCCGGTGAGGCGGGCGTGCCCTTCTTCACCATCTCCGGGTCGGACTTCGTCGAAATGTTCGTCGGCGTCGGCGCCAGCCGCGTGCGCGACATGTTCGAGCAGGCCAAGAAGAACGCCCCCTGCATCATCTTCATCGACGAAATCGACGCCGTCGGCCGCCACCGCGGCGCCGGCCTGGGCGGCGGCAACGACGAGCGCGAGCAGACCCTCAACCAGCTGCTGGTCGAGATGGACGGCTTCGAGGCCAACGAGGGCATCATCCTCATCGCCGCCACCAACCGTCCCGACGTGCTCGACCCCGCCCTGCTGCGTCCGGGCCGCTTCGACCGCCAGGTCGTGGTGCCCAACCCCGACGTCAACGGCCGTGAGCGCATCCTGCGCGTGCACATGCGCAACGTGCCGCTGTCGTCC
>JAQGIK010000095.1 GCA_028291265.1 Caulobacter sp.
CCTGCAGGCGGCCCGCGCCGAGGAGGCCGGGGACGGCGCCCCGACGCTCAACTCCCGCGCCGACGGCGACTTCCTGGAAAAGGCCCTGGCCCTCGACGACGCCGCCCGCGCCCTGATGGCCCGCGCCGCCGAGACCGGCCGGCTGACCGCCCGCGGCTGGACCCGCACCCTGCGCCTGGCCCGCAACATCGCCGACCTCGATCAGGCCGAAGGCGTGCGCCGCATCCATGTCGCCGAAGCCCTGATCTACCGCCGCACCGGCCCCGGCGCGGAGGAGGGTGTGTCGGCGCCGCCGGCCATGGGGTTTCACCGGCTGTCGATCTGATACCGGCGCTATCGCGACTTGCAGTCGTTCCCCGACGCGAGTAGGAGGCCCGGGTGATGACCCTGAACCTGTTCAAAGCATGCAACTTGGGCCGCCCGGTTTATGAACCTGGGCGCGCTGTCGCATGGGCTGAAGGGACGTCTCGCTAGAACCACCTGATCTAGCAACAAGACCGCCACCCCTCCCGGCCCGCCTGGAGGGGATTTTTGTGTTTGGAGATAGCCATGAAGAAGATTCCGACCCTGTTTGATCGTGACTGGACCGGCGACCGCAGCCGGGTCGTCGCCACCATCAACCCGCCCTGCCAATGGGTGATCGACGGCGAGGGCGTGGCCACGCGCAAGATTGACGGCGCCTGCGCCCGGGTGCTGGGCGGCGTCCTCTACAGGCGCCGCGAACTGCGCCAGGGCGAGGCCGCGCCGGCCGGCTTCGAGCTGGCCGACCGCGACGATGAGACCGGCAAGACGGTCGGCTGGACGCGGGTCGGCGACGGCCCCGAGGACCGCTGGTTCCGGGAAGCCTTCGCGCGCCTGGAATCGCCGGCCGACGGCGCCTACGAGCTGCTCGGCCCCAAGGTGCAGGGCAATCCGGAGGGCCTGGCCGACCACGTCCTGTCGCCGCACGACACCGCCGCCCTGGCCTTCGCCCCTCAGCCGCCACGCGACTTCGAGGGCCTCAAGGCCTGGATGGCCGGCCGGGACATCGAAGGCGTCGTCTGGCACCACCCGGACGGCCGCCGGGCCAAGCTGAAGCTGCGGGACTTCGGCCTCAAGCGAGGCTGAAGTCCCCTTTCCCCCCGACCTGAACCCTGACGTAGTGAAACGATGTACCTGTCCCTCGCCACCACCCACCAGCCGGCCACCGACCTCGGCTTCCTGCTGCACAAGCATCCCGGCCGCCTGCACGAGATGGAGCTCGCCTTCGGCAAGGCGCATCTCGTCTATGCCGAGGCCAACGAGGCGCGCTGCGAGGCGGCGCTGATCCTCGACATCGACCCGGTCGGCTTGGTGCGCGGCAAGGGCATGGGCGAGGGCCTGCTCGACCAGTACGTCAACGACCGGCCCTATGCGGCCAGCTCCTTCCTGTCGGTGGCCCTCAACAAGACCCTGCGCACGGCCATGAACGGCGTCTGCACGGCCCGGCCCGAGCTGGCGGCGGCCGAGATTCCGCTCGAGGCGGTGATCACCCCGCTGCCGGCCCGCGGCGGCGAGGCCCTGGTGCGCGCCCTGTTCGAGCCGCTCGGCTGGGCGGTCGAGGTCGAGCCCGTCGCCGGGCCCGAAGGCGAGGCCTCGCGCTATGTCACCCTGCGCCTGGCCGGGACCGCGCGGCTGTCGGCCCTGCTCAGCCACCTCTATGTGCTGATCCCGGTGCTCGACGACGACAAGCACTACTGGGTCGGCGACGACGAGGTCGACAAGCTGATGGCCCGCGGCAAGGGCTGGCTGGAGGGCCATCCGTCGCGCGACCTGATCGTCCGCCGCTACCTGATCCATCGCCGCGGCCTGGCCGACGCCGCCCTGGCGCGGCTGGCCCCCGAGGCGGCCGAGGCGATTCTGCCGGGCGAGCCGCGGCAGACCCGCGAGGACCAGCTGGAGGCGCCGATCAAGCTCAATGACGCCCGCATGCTGGCCGTGGCGGTGGCGCTGGAAGCGACCGGGGCCCGGGCCGTCGCCGACCTCGGCTGCGGCGAGGGCAAGCTGCTGCGCCAGCTGGTCAAGACCCGCTGGGCCGAACGGCTGATCGGGCTCGACGCCGGCCTGCGCGATCTCGAATGGGCGGCCAGGCGCCTGAAGTTGAACGAACCCGGCGGCCCGCCCGAAGGCCGGGTCACGCTGCTGCACGGCTCGCTGACCTACCGCGACGAGCGCTGGCATGGCGTCGACGCCGCCGCCCTGGTCGAGGTCATCGAACATCTCGACGAGGACCGCCTGCCGGCCCTGGCCCAGGTGGTGTTCGGCCAGGCGCGGCCCGGCGCCGTCGTCGTCACCACCCCCAACGCCGAATACAACGCCCTCTTTCCGAAGCTGGCGGCTGGCGCCATGCGCCATCCCGACCATCGTTTCGAGTGGACGCGGGCCCAGTTCCGGGACTGGGCGGCGGGCATCGAGCGCGACTTCGGCTACCGCGCCGTCTTCAGCGACATCGGCGAGGTCCACCCGGAGCTCGGCGCCCCCACCCAGATGGCGGTGCTGACCCGATGAGACGCCCCGACCCCACCGACATCGCCATTCCCGACTTCGCCCTGGTGGTGCTGATCGGCGCCAGCGGCGCGGGCAAGTCCAGCTTCGCCGCCCGAAGTTTCGCGCCCACCGAGGTGATCTCGTCCGACTACGCCCGGGCCCTGGTCAGCGACGACGAGACCGACCAGTCGGTCAGCAACGACGCCTTCGACCTGGTCCGCGCCATCGCCGAGAAGCGCCTCAAGCACCGGCGGCTGGCGGTCATCGACGCCACCAACATCCGGGCCGCCGACCGCAAGGGCTGGATCGAGCTGGCCCGCCGCTGGCACGCCCTGCCGGTGGCCATCGTGCTCGACCCGGGCATCGAGGCCTGCCTCGCCCACAACAAGGGGCGGGAGAACCGCGCCTTCGGGGCGGGCGTCGTCAAGCGGATGACCGACGAACTGCGCCGCGGCGTTCGCGGCCTGCAGCGCGAGGGCTTCCGCCAGGTCTGGACCCTGGGGACCGAGGCCGGCATCGCGGCCGCCGAGGTCAGCCGCCAGCCGCTGTGGACCGACAAGCGCACCGACCATGGCCCGTTCGACATCATCGGCGACATCCACGGCTGCGCCGCCGAGCTGGAACTGCTGCTTGAAAAGCTCGGCTACGCCGTGGCCTGGTCGCAGACGGACGGCGAGCGGACAGTCAGCGTCACCCCGCCGCCGGGCCGCAAGGCCGTCTTCGTCGGCGACCTGGTCGATCGCGGTCCGGCCAGCCCCGACTGCGTGCGCATCGCCATGAGCATGGTCGAGGCGGGCGGCGCCTATGCCGTGCAGGGCAACCATGAGCGCAAGTTCGGCCGCTGGCTGGAGGGCCGCAAGGTCACGCTCAGCCACGGCCTGCAACAGACCGCCGACCAGATGGAGGCCGAGAGCCCGGCCTTCAAGGCGCAGGTCGCCACCTTCCTCGCCGACCTGCGCAGCCACGTCTGGCTGGACGGCGGCCGGCTGGCCGTCGCCCACGCCGGCCTCAAGGAAGAGATGATCGGCCGCGGCTCCGGCGCCGTGCGCGAGTTCGCCCTCTATGGCGAGACGACCGGCGAGATCGACGAGTTCGGCCTTCCCGTGCGCGCCGACTGGGCCGCGAAGTACCGGGGCGACACGGCCGTGGTCTATGGCCACACGCCGATGCTCGAGGCGCAGTGGGTCAACAACACCCTCTGCATCGACACCGGCTGCGTGTTCGGCGGCAAGCTGACCGCCCTGCGCTGGCCCGAGAAGGACCTGGTCGAGGTCCCGGCCCTGCAGACCTGGTTCGAGCCCATGCGCCCCCTGGGCGGCGAGGCCGCGCGTTCGGCCCAGGCCGACGCCGACGACCTGCTCGACATCGCCGACGTCACCGGCCGCCGCTGGATCGACACGACCCTGCGCGGCCGGCTGGTCATCCCCGAGGAAAAGGCCAGCGCCGCCCTCGAGGTGATGAGCCGCTATGCGCTCGGCCCCCAATGGCTGGCCTATCTGCCGCCGACCATGTCGCCGGTCGAGACCAGCACCCGCGAGGGCTGGCTGGAGCGGCCGGAAGAGGCCCTGGCCCACTACCGCGAACGGGGCGTGACCCGGCTGGTGGCGCAGGAGAAGCACATGGGCTCGCGGGCGGTCATCGCCCTCTGCCGCGACGCCGCCGCCGCCCGGGCGCGCTTCGGCGGCATGGCCGGCGAGGCCGGCCAGATCTGGACCCGCACCGGCCGCGCCTTCTTCGGCGACGCGGCCATGACCGAAGGCCTGCTCGCCCGCCTGCGCGGGGCCGTCGAGGCCGCCGGCCTGTGGGAGGAGCTGGCCACCGACTGGCTGCTGCTCGACGCCGAGATCATGCCCTGGTCGGCCAAGGCCGGCGCCCTGATCGAGGCCCAGTACGCCCCGGTCGCCGCCTCTTCCGTGGCCGGGCTGAACGCCGGCGCGCAGGCCCTGCGCCGCGCCGCCGCCCTCAACCCGGAAGCCGCCGCCCTGGCCACCCGCTTCGAGGATCGCGCCGCCCGCGCCGCCCTCTACGGCAAGGCCTGGGCCCCCTATGTCTGGCCGGTCGGCGGGGTGGAGGATCTCAAGGTCGCCCCCTTCCATCTGCTGGCCAGCGAGGGCCGGGTCTGGTTCGACCAGGACCACCTGACCCACATGGCCATCGCCGATCGCCTGGCCGCGACCGGCGACGCGGTCATCGCCGCGACCCGCTGGCGCGTCGTCGAGCTGGGCGACGAGGCCAGTTGCGCCGACGCGGTCGCCTGGTGGGAGGCGCTGACCGCCGCCGGCGGCGAGGGCATGGTGATCAAGCCGCTCGACTTCGTGGCCCGTGGCCCCAAGGGCCTGCTGCAGCCGGCCCTCAAGGTGCGCGGCCGCGAGTACCTGCGGATCATCTACGGCCCCGAGTACGACGCGCCGGAGAACCTCGAACGCCTGCGCCAGCGCGGCCTGGGCGGCAAGCGCAACCTCGCCCTCCGCGAGTTCGCCCTCGGCCATGAGGCGCTATTGCGCTTTGTCGCCCGCGAACCCCTGCGCCGGGTCCATGAATGCGTCTTCGCCGTGCTGGCCGCCGAGAGCGAGGCGGTCGATCCGCGGCTCTAGCGGCCCTGGGCGTCGAAGAAGGCGTCCGGGTCGTCGACCTCGACCAGTTTGCCCCGGCGGATTTCCAGAAATCGGTTGGCCGCCGTGCGCGTGAAATACCGGTCGTGGGAGACGAACAGACAGCTGACCTCGGCCGTCTCCAACTCGGCCTCGAGGGCTTCCTGGCCCTCGATGTCGAGGTGGTTGGTCGGCTCGTCGAGCAGGTAGAAGTTGGGCCGCTCCAGCTTCAGCCGCAGGAAGATCAGCCGGGCCCGCTCGCCGTAGCTGAGGCGGCTGATCGGATCGTTGATGCGCAGGTAGGGAAACCCCGCCTGGGCCAGCAGTCGTGTCGCCTCGCGCTCGGTCGCGTCCGGCGCGGCGGTGACAAAGCTTAGCAGGCTGGTCTTCAGCGGCAGGTCTTTCATCGACTGGTCGAAGTAGACCAGGCGCGCGGCCGGATTGAACCGGACGGCCGCCGTGCCGTCATAGTGCTCCCGGTCGGGGTCGAAGGCGGCGGCCAGGGCGTTGAGCAGGGTCGTCTTGCCCGCCCCGTTGGCGCCCAGGATCGCCACCCGGTCGCCGGCGGCGATGGCGAGGCGGTCGATGGTGATCAGGGTGCGAGGAGGGTTGTCCGGCGTCGTCACCGTCAGGCCCTGCACCCGCAAGGCGACCTTGGCGTCGATGTCGCCGTCAGCCAGTTCCAGCCGCCGCTCGCGATGGCCGAGGACCTCCGTGCGGTCGTTCTCGATACGGGCGATCCGCGTTTCGATGGCCTTCTTGCGCTTGTTGAGGTCGGGGTTCTTCACCGCCCAGACCTTGTAGCGGGCGGCGGCGGCCTCCAGCCGGCGCACCTCCTTCTCCTCGACCTTGCGCTGGGTGGCGGCGGCGGCGTCGCGTAGCAGCAGCGCCTCGCGGGCGACGTCGAAGCGACTCTTGAAGGCATGCACCCCGTCAGGGCGCAGGAACAGGGTGCGGTCGGTGACCCGGTTGAGGAACTCGCGGTCATGGCTGACGATCAGCATCGGCACGTCGAAGGCCCCGGTCAGCCAGTCCTCCAACCGGTTGATGTTGGAAAGGTCCAGGTGGTTGGTCGGCTCGTCGAGGATGAGGATGTCGGGCTCCTCCAGCACCGCCGCCCCGGCGATCAGCAGCAGCCGCCGCCAGCCGCCCGACAGCGACCCGAAGCTCTGGTCGGCGACCTCGGGGGCGACCTCGATCTCGTCCAGCAGCACGTCGATGCGCCAGTCGTCGTCGCCATGGCCCACCCTGTCGAGCGACCGGCGCAACACCTCGCGAACGGTGAGGTCGTCGAGCCCCGGCGGAATGTCCTGCGGCAGGGAACCGACCCGCAACGACCGCGACCTGAGGATCTGGCCCCTGTCGAGCTCCAGCTCGCCGGACAGACAGCGCAGCAGGGTGGTCTTGCCCGCCCCGTTCTCGCCGACCAGGGCGGTGCGCGCATCGTCGAGCAGGAAGGAGACGTTCTCGAACACGCGCGCCGAGCCATGGAAGAAGCTGGCCTCGTCCATTCCAAGCACGGCCTGACGCGGCGCCATCTGGTCCTCCAAAGGCGCGGAAAGGCCCGGCCGACGACCGCCGTTCTTTTCCACACGACCCTTGCAAGTCAAGCCGCCGTCCCAACCCCGCCTTAACGGGTCAGGCCTAAGCTCGCCGTCCATGACCACAGACGCCATCACCCCCCAGCAGCTGGCCACCCTGAGCCACGAGTTCCGCACGCCCCTGAACGGGGTGCTGGGCATGGCCCGGCTGCTGGACGGCACCGACCTGTCGCCCGAGCAGCGCGACTATGTGAAGGCGCTCAAGGAGAGCGGCGATCACCTGCTGGGTCTGATCAACGACGTGCTCGACCTGGCCCGGCTGGGAGCCGGCAAGCTGGAGCTGCATCCGGCCCCGATGGAGGTCGAGAGCCTGTTGCGCCAGGTTGCCGAGCTGATGAGTCCCCGCGCCCATGAGAAGGGCATCGAGGTGGCCTGGGCCGCCGCGCCGGGCCTCGGCACGGTGATGGGCGACGAGGGGCGGCTGCGCCAGGTGCTGCTCAACTTCGCCGGCAACGCCGTCAAGTTCACCGAAAAGGGCGGCGTGCTGATCGCCGCCGAGCCCGAGGGGCCCGGCCGCATCCGCTTCACCGTCACCGACAACGGCCCGGGCGTGCCCGACGAGGCCAAGGGCCGGATCTTCGAGCCCTTCACCCACGCCGACCCCACCCATGGCGGCTCGGCGCTCGGCGGGGCGGGCCTCGGCCTGGCCATCGTCCAGCTGCTGGCCGAGGCCCACTGCGCCCATGTCGGCGTCGAGGATGCCCCCATAGACGCGATGGGGGGCGGCGGGGCCCGCTTCTGGTTCAGCGCCGATTTCGAGGCCGTCGGCGACCCCCTCCTGCGCGTTGGGGCGGTCGATGACAGCTTGTCGGGTCGAACGGTCGTCGTCGCCAGCCTCAACCCTGCTGTCCGCGCCGCGGCGGTGCGCCAGATCGAGGCCTGCGGCGGCACGGCCCTGGCCGCCGCCGGCGTGGCCGGCGCGGTGGCCAAGGCCCCGGCCGGCGCCGTGCTGCTCATCGACCATGGCCTGATCAAGGGCCGTCGGGGCCTGAAGCCCCCGGCCGGCCAGCAAGCCATCCTCCTGCTGCGCCCCGACGAGCGCGACCGCATCGAGCCCTGCCGCGCCGCCGGGTTCGCCGGCTATCTGATCAAGCCCCTGCGCCGCGCCTCCCTGGCCGCCCGGGTTCTCGCGGCGCAAGGCGTCGCCGCCCCGGTCGAAGCGGTCGCCAGCGAAGACGAACGCATCGCCCCCGCCGCGGCCCCGGGGGCCCGGGTGCTACTGGCCGAGGACAATCCGATCAACGCCTTCCTGGCCCGCACCCTGCTTGAGCGCGAGGGGGCCGTCGTCGACCGCGCCGCCAGCGGCGAGGAGACCCTGGCGGCCATGGAGGCCGGCCGCTACGAC
The DNA here is from genome assembly GCA_028291265.1 of Caulobacter sp. Classification (GTDB taxonomy): domain Bacteria; phylum Pseudomonadota; class Alphaproteobacteria; order Caulobacterales; family Caulobacteraceae; genus Caulobacter. Next base: position 8,043 of record JAQGIK010000095.1, read on the forward strand.
CTGATCCTGATGGACGTGCGCATGCCCGGCCTGTCGGGCCTCGACGCGGCCCGGGCCTTGCGGGCGCGGGGCGTCTCCACCCCCATCGTCGCCCTCACCGCCGACGCCTTCGAGGACGACCGCCGCGCCTGCCTGGCGGCCGGGATGGACGACTTCCTGGTCAAACCGCTGACCGCCGACGCCCTGCGCACCGCGCTCGCCCGCTGGGCCCGCTGGACGCCGCCGACGGCTCAGGCCAAGCTGGCCGGCTAGACGGGGACCACACGTCCCTACCCACGGGAGGGGACTCATGGCAGCCGCCGACACCGCGCCGGAACCGAAGGGCCAGAGCGCCAACCAGCTGCTGTTCGGCTTTGACGGCCGGGTCGGCCGGGCCCAGTTCTGGCTGGTCGCCATCGCCGGCGCGGCCATGTTCGCCCTCTTCTGGGCGATGGTGAATCTGAAGCCGCCGGTCGATCCGACCGCAGCCCCAGTGACCATGCCGCCAGGCTATGGCGTGCTGGCGGCCCTGCCCTGGATCATCGCCGTGGGCCTGATCTGGCCCCTGGCCGCGGTCGGGGTGAAGCGGTGCCATGACCGGGGCCGCAGCGGCTGGTGGATGCTGGCGGCGCTGGTTCCGGTGCTGGGCCAGCTCTGGTGGCTGATCGACCTCGGCTTCCTGCCCGGCCAGGCCGCCGCCAACCGTTTCGGCGAACCGGCCTCGGCGACCGGCGAGGGGGCCCGCGACCTGCGCAGCACCACGGTGATGTTCTTCCTCGGCTTCTCGGCCGGGCTTCCCAACCTGCTGGTGTTCGGCACCCTGACCATCTGGCTGCGGGACGAGGGGCTGAGCCTGAAGACCATCACCCTGTTCGGGTTGGCGACCATGTTCACGGCGCTCAAGTTCCTCTGGGCCCCCATCGTCGATCGCACCAACGTGCCCTTCCTGACCGGCTGGCTGGGCCATCGCCGGTCCTGGATGCTGGTCTCGCAGGTGGTGCTGGTCATCGCCCTCTGGATGATTTCGGGAACAGACCCGAAGACCAGCCTCGGGATGATGGCGCTGTTCGCCGTGCTGGCCAGCTTCGCCTCGGCCAACCAGGACATCGTCATCGACGCCTGGCGCATCGAGGTGGCCGAGGACGCCAAACAGGGGGCCATGGCCGCCGCCTATCAGTGGGGATACCGCATCGCCCTGGTCATCGCCGGCGCCGTGCCGCTGATCCTGGCCGAAGTCGTCTCCTGGAGCTTCTCTTATGCGGTGATGGCGGCCCTGATGTCGGTCGGCATCGCCGCGACGCTGTTGGCGCCGCGCGAGGCGCAGCATCAGGTCCGGGCCATCGATACGGGCGACCTCAAGCCCAACATCGCCGCCGAGATCGCCGAATGGATCGTCCGCGCCGCCATCCTGGTGACCGGCGCCCTGACCCTCGGGGTCGGCCTGTCGGGCAGCGCCGACTTCGCCGCCGCCATTCTCGCCGCACTCGGCGCGCCGGACGCCGGCGCGGCGCTCAAGGCCGGCTGGGAAGGCGACTGGAAGGCGGCCCTGCTGGTCGGCTCGATCGTCTTCGGCTTCGGCCTGATCGTCCTGGCCGCCATTCCCATACCCAGGGTGCGCACCCGGCCGGGGGTGATCCTGTTTTCGACCCTGCTGCGGCCGGTCGTCGAGTTCTTCGAGCGCTACGGCAACGTCGCCGCCCTGATCCTGGCCTTGATCTGCGTCTACCGGGTCGCCGACTTCCTGCTCAACGTCAACGGCGCCTTCTACCTCGACCTCGGCTTCTCCAAGCTCGAGATCGCCGAGGTGCAGAAGGTGTTCGGGGCGGTGATGTCGATCCTCGGCGTGACCCTGGGCGGTTGGTCGGTGCTGAAGCTGGGCATGATGCGCACCCTGATCATCGGCGCCCTGCTCGGCTCGCTCAGCAACCTCGCCTTCGCCTGGCTGGCGATGGAAGGCCACAGCATCTACGGGCTGATGATCGCCATCGCGGCCGACAACGTCGGCGGCGGTTTCGCCGGCACGGCGCTGATCGCCTACATGTCCAGCCTGACGGGCCAGGGCTTCACGGCCACCCAGTACGCCCTGTTCTCGTCGCTCTACGCCCTGTTCGGCAAGGTGCTGGCCAGCCAGTCCGGCCGCATCGTCGAAAGCGTCGCCAAGTCGGCCAACGAGGGCGGGACCTTCGCCGGGGTCAACGGCTGGATGACCGGCCTGCCGCCGGAAAGCTATGCCGAAGCCCTGGCCAAGTCCGGCGTGGCGCCGGCGGCGCTGGGGACGGGCTATCTGGTGTTCTACGTCTACACGACCATCGTCGGCCTGCTGGCCATCGCCCTGACCTTCATCGTCGCCGCCCGCAATCCGCAGCCGAAAACCGTCGAAACCTCCCCGCCCGCCTGAGGCCGGCCAATATGTCTAGACTTGTTCAGCGGGCGCGCCGGCCGTTTCTCCGCCGAGCGGCGACGACCGCCGGCGAAGGGCGGGTCAAAGGGAGGACAGGGGGTGGTCGAAAGACACCCCCCGGCGGACAGTGGGACGGTCTTCGGTAGGCCTGTTGGCAACCGTCAAGTGGTTGAATTGCCTGAGCTAAATCTCGGACGCCAACCCCCGTCCGTGCTATAATCGCTTCGATCAGACCAGACAGACCACCTGCGCCACCCGCAGGTCCCTGCGCAGGGCGTCGGCCACGCGGCCGTAGTTCTCGGTATTGACCGGCTCGCCGGTGGCGAAGTGCGAGGCCGGCTGGCCGGCGGCGGTCATGGCCGCCAGCAGGGTTTCCGGCGTGGTGGTGTAGATGCGGCCCCGGCGCGGGTTCTCGGCGACCGTGACGCCCATGACCCGGCCGGCGGCGTCGAGGGCCGGGGCGCCGGACAGGCCGGCCAGCGGCCCTTTCAAGGTGTTGGTCCGGCCGACCTCGGCCCAGACCAGCACCCCCTCGCTGCGGGCGCCCCGGCCATGGGTCACCAGGTTTTCGCGGCCCAGCAGCCGGGAGGTCACCTCGCCGGCCTTGCCCTGGGGAAAGCCGGGGTGGAAGGCGCGGTCGCCGCGCTTGAGTTTCCGGGCGTCGGCCGGGGAGATGATCGGCATGGCCGGCGAGCCGCCGTCGCTGAACAGCACGGCGGCGTCACCCTGGGTGTTGACGCTGACGCGGGTGGCGACGCCACGGCCCTCGGCGACCACGACGGCCACCTGGTTGCAGCCTTCGACCACATGGCGGGCGGTGATCCAGACGCCGCGGTCGGCGATGGAGAAGGCGGTGCCGCTGGTCGGCTGGGCCTTCTCCTGCATCTCGACGACCACCGAGGGATCGAAGGGCGAGGCCGGGCCCAGCGGCACGCCGCCCTCGCCCGGGACGGGCGGCGGCGGGGCCGGGGCGTCGGAGTTCTCGCGACGGCCGATCGAGGCGATCAGCAGGGCCAGGACCACCGCGCCGTAGATCGTCCAGTCGGGAAGCCTGGGGAAGTTCATGCGGTCGTCAGGCGGCGATCGCGGCCGACAGGATCAGGGCGGTGGCGATCTTGGCCCCGACCAGCAGCAGGGCGGCCGATATTTCGCCATCCTGGATACGCTGGGGCAGGCCATGCAGCACGAAGTCGGTCAGGCGGAAGACCAGCAGCTGCACAAAGGTGGCGCTGGTCCCCCAGATGACGATGTCCATCAGCGAGTTGGACGTCGACAGGGCCGTGCTGAGCGGAATGGTCAAGGCCACCAGCACGCCGGCCAACGACAGGGCGGCCGCGGAGTTGCCCTCACGGATGAGGGTGATCTCCTTGTGCGGCGTCAGCAGGGCATAGAGGGTCGCGCCGAGCACCAGCATGACCAGGGTCACGCCGGCGTGGGCCAGCGCCAGGGGGAAGCCGTTGGCGAAGGCGGCCATTTCCGGAGACTGCAGTTCGGTCGGCATCACGGATCTCTGGAGAGACGGGGGCCGATGGTTAGCACGGCATGGGCCGGGTGTGACAAGGTCTTCACCAGCGGCGCGTGCGGCCCTACGCCGCCGCTTCCGCGTCCGGCGTCGCCTTGCGGCGAGCCGACGCCCGGACCTTCTCGCTCTCGCTCTTCAGCTGGCCGCAGGCGGCGAGGATGTCGCGGCCGCGCGGGGTGCGGATCGGGGAGGCGAAGCCGGCCTTGTTGAGGATGGCCGCGAAGGTCTCGATCACCGGCCAGGTCGAGCACTCGTAAGGGCTGCCGGGCCAGGGATTGAACGGGATCAGGTTGACCTTGGCCGGGATGCCCTTGAGCAGCGCCACCAGGGCGCGGGCCTCGGCCGGGCTGTCGTTGACGCCCTTGAGCATGACGTACTCGAACGTCACCCGGCGGGCGTTGGAAAGGCCCGGGTAGGCGCGGATGCCGGCCATCAGCTCGGCGATGTTGTACTTCTTGTTGAGCGGCACCAGCTCGTTGCGCAGCTCGTCGTTGGTGGCGTGCAGGCTGATGGCCAGCATGGCCTGGGTCCGCATCCCCAGCGTCTGAAGCTGCGGCACCACGCCCGAGGTCGAGACGGTGATCCGCCGGCGGCTGATGCTGATGCCCTCGTTGTCGCTGAGGATGTCGAGGGCGTCGGTGACGGCGTCGAGGTTATAGAGCGGCTCGCCCATGCCCATGAAGACGATGTTGCTGAGCAGCCGGTCTTCCTTGTCCGACGGCCATTCACCTAAGTCGTCCTTGGCCACCTGCACCTGGGCGACGATCTCGGCGGCGGTCAGGTTGCGGACCAGGGCCTGGGTGCCCGTGTGGCAGAAGGTGCAGTTCAGCGTGCAGCCGACCTGGCTGGAGACGCAGAGGGCGCCGGAGCGGCCGACGTCGGGGATGTAGACGGTCTCGATCTCGATGCCGGGGGCGGTGCGGATCAGCCACTTGCGGGTGCCGTCCTTCGACACCTGCCGCTCGACGATTTCCGGGCGGGCGATGGTGAAGGTCTCGGCGAGTTTGGCCCGGGTGTCCTTGGCGACATCGGTCATGTCGGCGAAGTCGGTGACCCCGGCCTGGTGCATCCAGCGCCAGATCTGGCTGGCCCGCATGCGCGCCTTGTCGGCCGGCACGGCGCCGCCGTCGATCAGCGCCTGGCGCAGGCCGTCGCGCGTCAGGCCCGACAGGTTGACGGTTGAAACAGGCTTGGCGGCCCGGGAAAGGTCGAGGGTCGTGGTCACGAGAGGGGATGTCCGATGGAGGCGGCCCTATAGCAGATAAGGCCGGTTTTCGGAAATCGCAGCCCCTGGGCGGTTCAGTCGCGGCCCTTGCGATTGTTCCGGTCGCGGTCCTGGCGTTCGTCGCGGAGCGCCTTCTGGCGGTCCTTCCGCTCCTTCTGCGCGCCCTCGATCTGGCTCTCGGTGACCGGGGCGGTGGCCAGGCTGGTCGGCGCGCCGCGCTTGCGGCCCTCGCGGACCAGGGCCCCGCAGTTGGCGTCGTTGGCCAGGCCCGGATCGACGAAGGGCAGGATGGCGGCGAAGGGCGACAGGATGCTGCCGAGCGCCAGGGCCAGGCCGCCCTGGGCCACGGCCGGACCGGCTTCGACGCCGATACCGGGCTTGGTCAACGGCCCGCTGACGGTGATCGGCATGAACAGGTGCAGCAGGCGCGGCTTCTTGGAATCGCCCTCGAAACGCAGGTTCATCCGCTCGGTCTCGAGGTTAATGCTGCCGCTGCCCTCGACCAGCACTACGCCGGTGTCGACGAGGATGCGGTTGGAGTGGGCGACCCCGTTCCGCACCTGGAAGTCGGCGACGGCGCAGCGCAGCGGCGTCTTCTGCGGGTCTTCCGACAACAGCTTGATCAGTCCGGCGCTGGCGTTGACGCCGAGCAGTTCGGCGAAGGCCTGGCGAACCTCGCCGCGCGGCGCGACCAGGGTGAAGCTGCCGTTGGCGTTGGAGGCGGCGCGGTGCACCGAGTTGCCGCTGCCGCTGAGCTTCAGCCGGGCGGCGAGCGCCCCCTCGACGACGGGCAGGCCCTGGACCCTTCTCGACACCCAGTCCTCGATCCGGCCGCCGGTCATCCGCAGGTCGAGGTCGGTATGGGGCGTGGCCTTGGTGGCGTTGAGCACCACCCTGCCCTTGATATTGCCGCGGTCGAGGCTGAACGAGATCGGGTTCAGCTTCAGGACGCCGTCCTGCAGATCGAGGTCGAGGGAGAATTTGCGCAGCGGCAGGCCGGGGGCGTTGACGGCGTCGGCGCGGAATTTGACGTCGGCGTTCATGGCCCGGATCCGGTCGACCTGCAGGGTGGAGTCGGGCAGCAGCCGCCCGCCCGGCGTCGGCGTCGATTTGGTCTCGCCGCCGACCCGCCGGGTCCGCATGCCGAAGAAGGCGCCGAGGTCGTCGAAATCGACCCGGCGGCTGTGCAGGTCGGCGGTCAGGTGGGGTTTCTTGCCGCTGGTATCGACGGTCAGCTGGCCGGCGATGTCGCTCTCGCCGATCATCCCGCGGGCCTTGTTGAGGTGCCAGCGACCGCCGTCGCGCACCAGGCCGGCGCTGACCCGGTAGGGCGGGGTGTTGGGCAGGACGACGCCGGTCAGGATGTAGAGGTCGTTCATGTCGGCGCCCGACAGCGAAAAATGGGCCCCGAAGCGGTTGAGGTCGAAGGGCCGGTCGATCTGGCCGTCGGCGCGGATGCGGGTGGCCCCGGCCTGGACCTCGGCCTTGAAATGGTAGGGCCGGTCCGGCGAGATGTTGAGCAGCGGCTCGCCGACGATGCGGGCGACGAATTTGGCCCGGTTCAGGGAGCCGTCGCCCTTCAGCAGGAAGCGGCCGGCGGTCTCGCCGGTGGTGCTTTCCTCGGTCGAGACCACGCCCTCGAACACCGCCTTGCGCTGGGCGTCGTCGAGCCGCAGGTCGGCGCGGTCGATCAGCAGGCGGCGGATGGCCGGAAGTTTCGCCGACCTGCCCTTGTCGCGGGCTCCGAACTCCCAGTTGCCGCGCCCGTCCCTGTCGCGGATCAGATGGATTTTCGCCTGCCGCACCCGGACATAGCCCAGCACCGTGCGGCCGCGCAGGAGGTCGGGCAGCTGGATGCTGGCCTCGACCCGGCCGACGGTGGCCATCTGCTCGCCCGGTTTGGCGCCGGCGTCGGCGGCCCAGCCGGGCTGGGCGATGCGCAGGTCGTGGATCTCGGCCCGGGGGGTCAAGGACCAGGGATGGACGTCGAGATCGCCGGCCAGCACCACGGTGCGGCGCAGCTGGGCCGAGGCGACGGCCCCGACCGGGCCGCGCAGCCAGTTCCAGTCGAAGATGACCAGCAGGCCGACGATCAGCAGGATGACGACCGACAGGGCGATGACCATCCGCCGCGCGACCTTCGGGTCGTGGCGTTCGCGGCGGGCGGCGGCGGCTTCCGGCGTCTCGGGTTCGAAGGCGTGCTTCAGCCAGGCGCGAGCACGCGCCGCATGGCGCGTGACCGGGCCTTCGTCAGGCGTGTTGGCGTCCTGGCTCAAGCAAGCGTCTCCGATCCCCCAAGGGTCGGTAAGCCAGAACTTGGGTGAAGGGTTCCCGGAAGTCCGGGTACGGCTCAGTAGACCAGGCGGAATCCGGTCACCAGGGCGGCCACGGCCAGGAAGGCGACGATGGCGACGATTTCATAGCGTTTGAATATCGGTCCGTTTGGCGAACGCATGGGGATTCTCCCTGTCCCGTTTTGATCCAGCGAAGGGAGTCATCGGCAAGCCGTGGGCCAGTTAAGGTTGCCGGCATACCGGGGGTCTGGCAGGAGTCCGGGCATGATCGCGCGGCGCACCCTTCTGGCCGCCGGCCTGGCCTTGGCGGCAGGCCCGGCCCTGGCCCAGGCCGGAACCCGCATCTTCGCGGCCGCCTCTCTGCAGACGGCCCTGACCAGGATCGCCGCCGGCTATCGCGGACCCGGCGCCCCGTTGCGGGTCTCGTTCGGCGCCTCCTCGGCCATGGCCCGCCAGATCGCCCAGGGCGCGCCGGCCGACCTGTTCATCAGCGCCGATATCGAGTGGATGGACTGGTTGGCGCAGCGGCGGCTGATCGTGGGCGGCACGCGGCGCAACATCCTCTCCAACCGCCTGGTGCTGATCGCCCCGAAGAGCTCGACCGTCGGCCTGGAGATCGGCCCCGGCATGCCGCTGGCGGCGGCCTTGAGCGGCGGGCGTCTGGCCATTGCCGATCCGGTCTCCGTCCCGGCCGGCAAGTACGGCAAGGCGGCGCTGACCAAGCTCGGCGTCTGGGACAGCGTCGCGGGCCGGCTGGCTCCGGCCGAGAACGTGCGGGCGGCGCTGGCCTATGTGGCCCGGGGTGAGACGCCGCTCGGCATCGTCTACGCCACCGACGCCCGTGCCGAGCCGAAGGTGAAGGTGGTCGGCATTTTCCCGCAGGCGACCCACCCGCGCATCCTCTATCCGGCCGCCCTGGCGAAAGCGTCGCCGGCCGGGCGGGCGGTGCTGGATTACCTGTCGGGCCCCAAGGCCATGGCGGTGTTCGCCGCCGAGGGTTTCCTCAAGCCTTGAGACCTACTCTGTCTTGCCGGGCCAGGTCAGGTAGCCGTCGCGATCGACGCCGGCATAGCCGCCCCCGCCGCGCCGACCGTGCTGGCCGCCATAGCCGCCCCGGCCGCCTTCGCCGTAGGCGATCACGCCGCCGCCGCTGGAATAGCTGTAGCCGCTCTCGCTCTCCGAATAGCGGGCGCTTTCCGAATAGGTCTCGCGCTCGTCGACGCTGACCGAGGTCCCGACCCGGCGATAACCGCCGCCGCCGCCGCGATAGCCGCTCTCCTCGTCCAGGTAGCCGACGCCTTCGGTCCCCGAGCGGTAGCTGTATTCATGGCGGGCGCCGCCGCCGCGCGCGTGACGCACGGCCTTGCGGCCATGGCCGCCGGTGCGGACGGTCTCTTCGGTCGTGGCGACCTCGACGGCTTCGGTGGTCTTCGCATCCACCTTGCCCGGCGCCCTGGTCGGACAGCTGTCCTTGCAGCAGCAGTCGGCCTTCGCCTGCTCGCGACCGTGACGGTCCGGGGCCAGTTCATCGCAGGCCGAGAGGGCCAGGGCGGAAAAGCCGACGAGGGCAAGAGACAGAAGACGCATGGCAAAGCCTTACGAGACGGATGGATCCGACCGCAGACTGAGCTCAACGCGCCCCGAAAGCCCACCGTTTCACCCGTCGGGAGAGGGACAGGGTTAACCCACGCCTCTGCGTTGCAGGCGCCGCACGGCCAAGGCGACCAGCAGGCCGGCGGCGATGCCGGTGCTGTTGGCCACCGCGTCCCAGGCGTCGCCCTGGCGGCCCAGCCCCATGGTCGACTGCAGGATCTCGACCCCGACCCCGCCGAGGAACAGGCCGATGGCCAGCCGGCGCAGGCGGTTTGGAAAGGCCCAGGCGCCGATCAGAGAGAGCGCCAGATAGGCGGTCGCGTGCTCGGCCTTGTCCCAGAAGGTCAGGCCCTGCGGCAGGACCTCGGCCGGGCTCAGCGACAGCCAGGCGATGACGCAGCAGGCGAGCGCGAACAGGACGATGCGGACGGGGGCGGGGACGGACATGGCGCGCAGGGTGACGGCTCGCGGCCTTCCTGCAAGAGGAGATTTGGTGGAGACGATGGATTGAAACCCCAGTATGCGTGCGGCGCGAAACCTAAGGGGCGGCAATGACCATCAAGGCGGTGATCTGGGATTTCGGCGGGGTGATCACGTCCTCGCCGTTCGAGGCCTTCAACCGGTACGAGGCCGATAAGGGTCTGCCGCACAACCTGTTCCGGACGGTCAACTCGACCCGGCCCGACGACAACGCCTGGGCCCTGTTCGAGCGCAACGAGATCGACGCCGCCGGCTTCGACACGATGTTCCTCACCGAATCGACGGCGCTCGGCCATCCGGTGCGCGGGGCCGAGGTGCTGGGCCTTCTGTCGGGCGACGTTCGGCCCGGCATGGTGGCGGCGCTGAAAGCCTGCAAGGCGGTCTTCAAGGTCGGCTGCATCACCAACAACGTCCAGACCGGCCACGGGGCCGGCATGGCCGGGACCAGCGACAAGGCCGCCGCCGTCGCCGGGGTGATGGAGCTGTTCGACGCCGTCATCGAGAGCAGCAAGGCCGGGGTCCGCAAGCCCGACCCGCGCATCTACCAGATGATGTGCGAGCTGCTGACCGTCGAGCCTGAGACTTGCGTCTACCTCGACGACCTCGGCATCAACTGCAAGCCGGCCGCCGCCCTCGGCATGAAGGCCATCAAGGTCTCGGGCGAGGCCCAGGCGCTGGCGGAACTGAGCGCCATCACGGGACTTCACTTCTCATGACCCGCCCCTCCAGGATCGGCGCCGCCGAGGCGCTCAAGTCCCTGCCCCAGTGGAAGGCCGCCGACGGGACGCGCGACGCCATCGTCCGCACCTTCGCCTTCAAGGACTTCAACGCCGCCTTCGGCTTCATGACCCGCATCGCCTTGGCGGCCGAGAAGCTCGACCACCATCCCGAATGGTTCAATGTCTACAACCGGGTCGAGGTGCTGCTCAGCACCCACGACGCCGACGGCGTGACCAGCCTGGACGTCACCCTCGCCGGGATCATGGACGAGGCCGCCGCCGCCCTCTAACGATTGTTCGAAAGAACAACGGAGGGACGATCCATGGCTTCGACTTCGGGCCGCGTGGCCGGCAAGAAGGCTTTCATCACCGGCGGCGCGCAGGGCCTCGGGGCCGGCGCCGCGCGTCGGCTGGCCGAGGAGGGCGCGACCGTCGCCCTGGCCGATCTCAATCTCGAAGGCGCTCAAGGCATCGCCGACGAACTGAACGCCGCCCATGGACGGGGCACGGCCTACGCCTACCAGATGAACGTCACCGATGAGCAGGGCTGGATCGACACGCTGGAGCGAGCCAACGCCGACATGGGCGGCATCTCGGTGCTGCTCAACAACGCCGGCATCAGCCGCGGCGGGGCCATCGAGGACTGCAGCCTGGAGGACTTCCGGGCCGTGATGAGCGTCAACGTCGACAGCGTCTTCCTGGGGGCCAAACACGCCATCAAATACCTGCGCGACAACCAGCCGGGCTCGATCGTCAACATCAGCTCGATCGCCGGCCTGATCGCCAACCACAATGGCCCGGCCTACAACGCCTCCAAGGCGGCGGTCTGGCTGCTCAGCAAGAACATCGCCCTCTACTGCGCCAAGCAGAAGATCGACGTGCGCTCCAACTCCATCCACCCGACCTTCATCGACACCCCCATCCTCGACCCGATCCGCCAGCGGTTCGGCAAGGAGGAGGGCGAGGCCAAGCTCGGCCGGCAGGTGCCGCTCGGCCGTATCGGCACGCCGAAGGACATCGCCGACGCCGTGCTCTACCTGGCCTCGGACGAAAGCCGCTTCATGACCGGCGCCGAGCTGAAGCTGGACGGCGGCATTTCGGCGATGTGATCAGTTGACCAGGATCGTCCCGACCAGGAGCTTGGCGCCCGGCTTGCCGAGGACGCGGTCGGTCTCGCGCTGGAACCTGGCGGCCAGGTAGTCGGCGTCGGGCGGCGTCGCGGCCGGCAGGCCCGAGGCGTAGATCTGCAGGACCTGGGCGTAGGCGGCCCGCAGGCGCGGGGCCGAGGCGGCGGCCAGGTCGCGCAGGTGTTCGTTGGCGACGTCGACCCCGACCTCCATGGTCATCACGCCCCGGCTGCCGTTGCGGCGGACGATGGAGGCTGTCAGGGTCTGGATCTGGATGTAGCTGAGGCCGCCGCCCTTCTTCTTCTCAGCCCCGTTGGCCAAGGCGGGGGGCGCCAGCGCGACCGAAGGGGCCAGGGCGACGAGGGCGGCGAGGGCGAGGCGGCGATCCATACCCGCTCATAAACCCCGCATGGTTTATGCGTGATTTACACGCAGGTGACAGACCCGGCGCTTCGGCAGAGATTCACCGCCAATGACCCGATTCGCCCCCAAAACTCTCGATCTCGACGGCCAGGTGATCCTGGTGACCGGCGGCACCGGCTCGTTCGGCAAGCGCTTCATCGAGACCGTGCTGACCCGTTATGCGCCACGCAAGCTGATCGTCTACAGCCGCGACGAGCTCAAGCAGAGCGAGATGCAGCAGGACCTGCGCGAGAAGTTCGGGCCCGAGGACTATTCGAAACTGCGCTTCTTCCTCGGCGACGTGCGCGACCGCTCCCGCCTGACCCTGGCCCTGCGCGGGGTCGACATCGTCATCCATGCGGCGGCCCTGAAGCAGGTGCCGGCGGCCGAGTACAATCCGTCCGAATGCATCCAGACCAATGTGGTCGGGGCCGAGAACGTGGTCTGGGCGTCGCTCGGCAACCGGGTGAAGCAGGTGGTGGCGCTCAGCACCGACAAGGCCTGCAATCCGGTCAACCTCTACGGCGCCACCAAGCTGGCCTCGGACAAGACCTTCGTGGCGGCCAACAACCTGTCGGGCGACCTCGGCTGCCGGTTCTCGGTCGTGCGTTACGGCAATGTCGTCGGCTCTCGGGGCAGCGTGGTGCCGCTCTACCGCCGCCTGCTGGCGCGCGGGGCGACCAGCCTGCCGATCACCGACGCGCGGATGACCCGCTTCTGGATCACCCTCGACGAGGGGGTCGAATTCGTCCTCTCCTCGCTGGAGATCATGCGCGGCGGCGAGATCTTCGTGCCCAAGATTCCCTCGATGGCCATGCCGGACCTGGCCCGGGCCATGGCTCCCGAGGCCGGCATCGACATCGTCGGCATCCGGCCGGGCGAGAAGCTGCATGAGATCATGGTCGGGGCCGACGACGCGCGGCAGACCTGCGAGCTGGACGACCGCTATGTCATCGAGCCGGCCTTCGTCGAATACGCCCGCGAGGTGTTCGGCGCCAAGGACGGGGCCAAACCGGTGGCCGAGGACTTCGCCTACGCCAGCGACAGCAACACCGACTGGCTGAGCCCCGAGGGGCTGCGCGCCATGCTGGAGGCGCAAGGGGTCTGATGGAAGGCTTCCTGCCCTATGGTCGCCAGACCATCGAGGAGGACGATATCGCCGCCGTCGCCGAGGCGCTGCGCGGCGATTTCCTGACCACGGGCCCGACGGTCGAGGCCTTCGAGACCGCCTTCGCGGCCAAGGTCGGGGCCGCTCACGCCGTGGCCTGCTCCAACGGCACCGCCTCGCTGCATCTGGCCATGCTGGCGTTGGGGGTCGGCCCGGGCGACAGCTGTATCGTCCCCTCGATCACCTTCCTGGCGACCGCGAACTGCGCGGCCTATGTCGGGGCCGAGGTGGTGTTCGCCGATGTCGACCAGGACAGCGGGCTGATGACGCCCCAGACCCTGGCCGAGGCGCTGGCCCGGGCCAGTGGCTCAGTGAAGGCGGTGCTGCCCGTGCATCTGCGCGGCGATGTCTGCGACCTGCCAGGGCTCGCGCGACTGGCGGCGGAGGCCGGGGCGGTGCTGGTCGAGGACGCGCCCCATGCGCTGGGCACGACGATGGATTTCGGCGGCGGGACCGAGAGGGTCGGTGACTGCCGCCACGGGATCATGGCCAGCTTCTCGTTTCACCCGGTGAAGACCATCGCCACCGGCGAAGGCGGCATGCTGACCACCAACGACGCCGACCTGGCCGCGAAGCTGAAGTCCCTGCGCAGCCACGGCATGACCCGGCCGCCGGGGGCCGATCCCTGGGTCTACGAGATGGCCCAGCCGGGCTTCAACTACCGCCTGCCCGACATCAACTGCGCGCTCGGGCTCTCGCAGCTCGGCAAGCTGGACCGCTTTACCGGCCGCCGGCGGCGGTTGACGGCCCTTTATGAACAACGCCTGGCCGGGCTGAACGCGGTCACCCTGGCCGAGAGTCCGGCCTGGTCGGACCCGGCCCTGCATCTCCTCACCGTGCTGATCGACTTCGAGGCGCTGGGCGTCACGCGGGCCGAGGTCATGGCCCGTCTGTCGGCAGCGGGCATCGGCAGCCAGGTGCACTACATCCCGGTCCACACCCAGCCCTACTGGCGGGCCCGCAACGGCGAACTGGACCTGCCCGGCGCCCAGGCCTGGTACGACCGCTGTCTCAGTCTGCCGCTGTATCCGGCCATGGACGACAGCGATGTCGAACGGGTGGCGGCGGCGCTGGAAGGCGCGCTCGGCCTCTAGGTCTTCTTGCCGGTCAGGCGGGCATAGAAGGCGATGGCCCGCTCGGGGTGCCGCGTGAACAGGAAATAGGCCCCGGTCAGGCCGGCGAAGACGGCCAGCAGCACCGGCTGCGGAACGTCGGCGCGCAGGGCCAGGGCGACCCCGAGGCCCAGACTCAGCGACAGGACACAGAGGGTGACGACCACGCCGGTGACCGAAAACCCGCCGTCCAGCATCAGGTGGTGGGCGTGGGTGCGGTCGGCGTGGAAGGGCGAGCGCCTGTGCAGCAGCCGGCGCACGATCAGCACCAGGCAGTCGATCAGCGGCGGGGCGATCAGGAACGGGGCCAGCACCGGGGTCACCGGATAGATCGGATTCTGGGTCAGGCGGAAGGCGGCCCAGGCGATGATCAGGCCCAGATAGGCGCTGCCCGAATTGCCGAGGAAGATGCGGGCCCGCTTGCGCCAGGGCAGGCGCAGGTTGAAAGCCAGGTAGGCCATCACCGCCCCGGCGATCACGGTCAGGCCAAGGGCCAGGTCGGTGTTGCCGGCGTAGAGCGAGGCAGCGATCAGCATGACCAGGGCGCAGACGCACAGGCTGCCCGCCAGCCCGTCGATGCCGTCGGCCATGTTCAGGGCGTTGATCAGCCCGACCGTGGCGATGATGGTGAAGGGCACGGAGAGGTAGCCGAGGTCCAGCGGTCCCAGGCCGAAGGCTGGCCCGATGTTGGCCACCCGCACATCGCCGATCAGCACGATGGCCAGGGCCGCCGCGGTCTGGGCCAGCACCCGGACCGGCCAGGGAATGTCGTAGATGTCGTCCAGCACCCCGATGATCACCAGGATGATGGCGGCGACGCCCAGGCCGACAACCTGAGGGTTTGGCGGGGTCAGGGCCAGGGCCGGCAGGATGGTGCCGACGGCGATGGCCAGCCCGCCGGTGACCGGCGTCGGGACGGCGTGATCCTTGCGGCCGCCGGGCTTGTCGACCAGGCCGAGCCTGGCCGCGAACGGCGACAGCAGGAAGACAATGGCGGTGACGGCGCTGAAGCTGGCGACGAAGGCGAGGGCGGCGGTGCGGAGAAATTCGACCGTCGGAAACACCTGCGAGACACCTCGGATAGATGCGGCGGATTGGGCGACCACCGCTACACAGAAGCCTGTCCCTTAGAGGCGCCGCCGCAAGCTGGCAACCGAGGCGCCGAAAGAAACCCTGTGTCGGGTCGCCTTCATAATATTGAAGAAAACGGCATCTCTGTTGAGGCCGCCCTCCACCGTTTGGGTCAAACGAGGACAGGTCCGCGACAACACTTGTGCAGTTTCCGCAACAGGCTTTTGGTAACGCTGTTTGCGCCTTGACCTCTCTGGGGTGCGGCAGGATAACGCACCGTCGGGTGGGCGGGCGTCAAACTTTGAGGGCGCGCGCGTCTCCGCGCGCCCGCAGGTCGGAGTCCGCGAGGGGCTTGGTTTTGGAGTTGCGGGTTTGATCGACCTTCACTGCCACATGGTTCCCGGCATCGACGACGGGGCGCCGGATCTCGAGACGTCGCTGGCCATGGCTCGCTGCGCCGTCGAGGACGGCATCGAGGTCGTCGCCTGCACGCCGCACATCTTCCCCGGGTTGTACGAGAACACCGGCCCGCAGATCCGCGCGGCGATCGCCGCCCTGCAGGCTGAACTCGACCGCGAAGAGATCCCGCTGACCCTGACCACCGGCGCCGACGTGCAGCTCTGCGTCGATCTGGTCGCCGGCCTGCGCTCGGGACGGATCCTCAGCCTCGGCGACACCCGCTACTTCCTGTTCGAACCGCCGCACCACACCGCCCCGCCGCGCATCGAGGACACGGTGTTCGCGGCCATGGCGGCCGGCTACCACCCGATCATCACCCACCCCGAGCGGCTGCACTGGATCGAGAGCCACTACGAGACCATGGTCCGCATCGCCAAGGCCGGGGCCTGGATGCAGCTGACCAGTGGTTCCGTCACCGGCCGCTTCGGCAAACGGCCGCAATACTGGTCGGAGCGCATGCTGGACGAGGGCCTGGTCCACATCCTGGCGACCGACGCCCACAACATGAGAAACCGCCGTCCGCTGCTGTCGCCGGCCCGTGACGCGGTCGCCCAGCGGCTGGGCGAGCAGGCGGCCATCGACATGGTCGTCACCCGGCCGCGCGCCGTTCTCGAGAACCGTCCGCCCTCGATGCTGCCCGACGCCGCCCGCGCCCCCAAGGCGCCGGCGACGGGATTTGGCTTCCTGCGGCGTTTGTTTAAAGCGGCCTGACGAGGCTATGATGCGTCAGATTTACGCAGTGGGGAGCAATTCATGATCCGTGCCCTGGTCCTAACGCTGGTCGCCAGCGTGCTGTTGGCCGCTTGCGTCAACGGCGGCGCCGGCAAGATGGCCGACGGCGCCCTCTACGGCCAGGCCCTGCCGCCGCCCGATGCGACCCGCGCCGTTGTCGGCGCCGAGGAATACCGGGTCGGGCCGATGGATACCCTCGATGTCAGCGTCTACCAGGCCCCCGACGTCTCCCGCATCGTCCAGGTCGACGCCGCCGGCCAGATCGGCATGCCGATCATCGGCGCGGTTCCCGTCGCGGGAAAGACCGTCAACGAGATCCGCGACGAGCTGACCGTCCGCCTGAAGGCCCGCTACCTGCGCTCGCCGGAAGTCACCGTCTCGGTCAAGGAATTCGCCAGCCAGAAGGTCACCGTCGACGGCTCGGTCGGCCAGCCCGGCGTTTACCCGCTGATCGGCAAGACCACCCTGATCCAGGCTGTCGCCATGGCGCGTGGCGTCAACCGCGAGGCCAACGAAAAGAAGGTGGCCATCTTCCGGATGGTCAACAGCCAGCGGATGGTGGCGGTCTACGACCTCAACGAGATCCGCACCGGCAAGCTGGCCGACCCGCAGATCTACGCCAACGACGTGGTCTTCGTGGACCGCTCGGGCGGCAAGACCATGTGGCGCGACGTGATCTCGGCGGTGCCGCTGATCGGCATGTTCGTGCCGGTGCTCTGATCGCATCGCTGAGGCGTAGAACAGTACAACGGAATAAGCGCCGGACCCCGGGAGGGGCCGGCGGAGGGGCTTGAGAACAGATGAAGCGCGGCGACAACGACGAAACCTGGGACGGCGAACCGGAAGGCCGCACCTACCTGACCACGGCCATGCCCCGGCCCCTGGTCGTGCGCGGCGGTCGCGGCATGGTCCCCTCGCGGGCCAGCTTCGACGAGCAGCAGGGGATCAACCCCGAGATCAACCTGCTGGCCTATTGGCATGTGCTGGTGAAGCACCGGCTGGTCATCGCCGGCGCGGTCGCGGTGATGCTGATCCTCGGCCTGATCTTCACCCTGCTGACGACGCCGATCTATCGCTCGACCACCATGATCCAGATCGATCGCGAGGTGGCCAGCTACACCGGCATCCAGGAAGTGACGCCGGACGACAGCCGCAACCTGGAATTCTACCAGACCATGTACGGCCAGCTGAAGAGCCGCAAGCTGGCCCTGCGGGTGGTGCAGAAGGAAAACCTGGCCAACGACCCGGCCTTCATGAACCAGTCCAAGCCCTCGGGCTTCAAGGACGGGATCAACAAGCTGCTCGGCCGCAACAAGGGCCCGGCCGCCAACATGACCGCGCCCCTGGCCGCCCGTGAGCGCCAGGCCACCAGCCTGCTGATGGCCGGCCTTTCCATCGAGCCGGTGCGCAACTCGCGGCTGGTCAAGATCGCCTACGAAAGTCCCGATCCGGCCGTCGCCTCGCGCGTCGCCAACCAGTTCGCCAAGCAGTACGTCGGCTTCAACCTCGACCGCCGCTTCGACGCCACCGCCGACGCCCGCGTGGTCCTGCAGGACAAGCTGGCCGAGGCCAAGACCAAGCTCGAGGTTTCCGAACGGGCCCTCAACGCCTACGCCACCAGCCAGGGCATCATCAGCGTCACCGCCCCCTCCACGACCGGCGTCCCCGGCGGCGGCGGGGCCGAACAGACGGCCAGCACCTCGCTGACCGCCACCGACCTGGTGGCGATGAACACCGCGGCCGGCATGGCCAAGAGCGCCCGCATCGCCGCCGAACAGAAGTGGCGCCAGGCTCAGTCGGGCGCCCTGATGAGCCTGCCCGAAGTGATGGGCAGCCCGACCATCCAGGCCCTGCGCCAGCAGCAGGCCTCGCTGAACGGCCAGTACCAGCTGATGCTGACCAAGTTCGTGCCGGAAGCCCCCGAAGTGGTCGCCATCAAGGGCCAGATCGACGAACTGGGCCGCCAGATCAATTCCGAGGCCGGCAATATCCGCGCCTCGATCCAGCAGCAGTACCAGACCGCCCGCAACACCGAGAGCCAACTCATGGGCCAGGTCTCGGGCCTGAAGTCCGGCGTCATGGACCTGCGCAACCGCTCGATCCAGTACACCATCCTGCAGCGCGACGTGGACACCAACCGCACCCTCTATGACGGCCTGCTGCAGCGCTTCAAGGACATCGGCGTCACCGCCGGCGGCGGGGCCAACAACGTCTCGGTCATCGACGACGCGGTGACCCCGCGCAGCCCCTACAAGCCCAACATGCTGATCAACCTGCTGATCGCGCTGGGCGTCGGCCTGGTGCTCGGCGTCGGCGCCGCCTTCGGTCTGG
Organism: Caulobacter sp.; assembly: GCA_028291265.1. Classification (GTDB taxonomy): domain Bacteria; phylum Pseudomonadota; class Alphaproteobacteria; order Caulobacterales; family Caulobacteraceae; genus Caulobacter. Next base: position 26,658 of record JAQGIK010000095.1, read on the forward strand.
AAAGCCTCGACGAGACCATCAAGGTGCCCGAGGACATCGAGGGCAAGCTGGGCATGCCGCTGCTCGGCGCCATCCCGATGCTCGACAAGGGCGTCACGCCCGAAGAGGCCATGGCCGATCCGCGCAGCGCCTTCTCCGAGGCCTACTACTCGGTGCGCACGGCGCTGCAGTTCTCGACCAACGAGGGCGTGCCCAGGAACATCCTGGTCACCTCGGCCCGGCCCTCGGAAGGCAAGTCGACGACCTCGGTGGCCCTGGCCAAGAACTTCGCCAAGCTGGGCATGAACGTGCTGCTGGTCGACAGCGACCTGCGCAACCCGTCCCTGCACCGCACCCTGCGCGCCGACTCCAGCGCCGGCCTGTCCAACTACCTGACCGGCTCGGCGACCTTGATCGAACTGGCCCAGGCCACCGACCAGCCGAACCTGGCCTTCATCCCCTGTGGTCCGCTGCCGCCCAACCCGGCCGAACTCTTGGCCGGGGCCCGCATCCGCGCCCTGGTCGCCGAAGCCCAGCAGCACTTCGACCTGCTGGTCATCGACGGTCCGCCGGTCATGGGCCTGGCCGACGCCCCGCTGCTGGCCTCTTCGGTGGCCGGCACCATCCTGGTCATCGAGGCCGGCACCACCCGCCAGGGCCTGGCCAAGGCGGCGCTGCGCCGCCTCGACCTCGGCCACGCCCGCATCCTCGGCGCCCTCTTGTCAAAGTTCAGCCTCAAGGCGGCCGGCTACGGCTATGGCTACGGCTATGGCTACGGCTACGCCTACAACTACGAATACGGCAACAACGACACCAAGAAGCTGGGCCGTCAAAAGGGCTGATCCATGCCGACGGACGCTCCCGCCAGTCCGGAACGGGGGCGGCCGATCCTCAGGGTCGTGCCGCCCGCGCCGCCGCAGCCGCCCAGGCGGGCCTTCCCCTGGCGCGACGCGGCCCTGGCCGGCGTGCTGATGCTCGGGGGCCTTGGCCTTGGCGCCCTGATCGTCCAGCGCTCGGCCTCCGACGCCCTCGCTCTCGAGCATCCGGCCCAGGCCCTCGCCTGGCGCGCCTCCGACGCCGAGGCCATGGCCCGCCTGGCCGAACGCCGGCTGGAGCAGGGCAAGGCCGAGCCCGCCCGCCGCCTGGCCCTGGCCGCCCTGCGGCGCGATCCGACCTCGGGATCGGCCTTCCGCACCCTGGCCTTCGCCGCCGACGATGCGGCGGCCCGCGGCCGGCTGATGACCATCGCCGGCGACCGCATGAAGCGCGACATCCCGGCCGTCAGCTGGCTGGTCGCCGACCGTCTGAAATCCGGCAAGCTGGCCGAGGCGGCCGAACGGGCCGACGGCCTGATGCGCGCCTGGCCGGTGTCGATGCGCGGGGTGATGACGACCCAGCTGTCACGGCTGGCCGCCCAGCCCGGCGGGGCCGAACTGCTGGCCGCGCGGCTCGACACCGATCCGCCCTGGCGCTCGGCCTTCCTGATCAACATGGCCAAGTCGGGCGACAATCCCGGCGCCGCCATGACCCTGCTGGCCGCCATGGCCAAGGGCAAGCATCCGCCCAACGCGGTCGAAACCGGCGCCGTGGTCGGCCGCCTGGTCAAGGACGACCAGTACCAGGCCGCCTTCCTGATCTGGGCCCAGCTGTTGCCGGCCGAAGGCATCGCCAACCTCGCCGACCCCTACGACGGCGGCTTCGAGGGCCTGCCCGGCCCGGCGCCGTTCAACTGGCAGTATTTCGACGCCACCGGCGTCATCGCCGAACCGACGCCGAAACCCGAGGGCGACGGCAAGGCCCTCTACCTGCGCTTCAGCCAGGCCCTGCCGCCCGGCATCCTGGCCCGCCAGCTGCTGGCCCTGGCGCCGGGCCGCCATGTGCTGAGCGGCCGCTGGAAGGGCGACAACATCGCCCTGGCCCGGCCGCTGGTCTGGGGCTTCCGCTGCGCCGAGCGCAACGCCGCCATCGTCGACCCGGGGACCAGCATGTCGGGAACCACGGGCTGGACGACCTTCACCGGCGTCGTGGACGTGCCGGCCGGCTGCGATGCCCAGTGGCTGACCCTGTCATCGCCGGGGCGTGGGCGGGCGAACGGCGAGGCCTGGTTCGACGATTTGAAGATCACGCGCTAGGCGATTCGAGGGGGCAGACTTTCAGCGAGGCTCTCGCCCTCTTAGGATTTGTCGGGCATGGATGAAGCGTGACTCAAGTGAATCCAGCCATACTGAAGTGGGCGCGCGAGACTGCAGGTCTCGGGCTGGACGAGGCTGCTCAAAGAGTCGGGCTCCGGGACACGCGCCGCGGTTTGGCCGCCGAGCGGCTAGCGGCCCTTGAGGCAGGACAAGACGAGGTGAGCCGTCCACTCCTGCTCAAGATGGCGCAAGCGTATCGACGGCCCCTAGTGGCCTTCTACCTCGCAAAGCCGCCACCAAGAGCAGATCGAGGTGAGGATTTTCGAACTCTGCCTGACGACCAGCGGGCTGAAGCGGCAGGCGAGGTCGATGCGTTGGTGCGCGACATTCGTGCACGCCAAGGCGTGGTTCGAGCACTACTTGAGGATGAAGACGCCGCTCGGGTTTCGTGGGTTGCTTCGCGGAGCATGGATGAGGGCGTACCGGCAGTTCGCGACGCCCTAGCGCGGTCGATTGGCTTTGAACTGGGTGAATTCCGTCGGCAGCGAACCACAGAGCTAGCTTTCGATTATTTGCGCAAGAAGGCCGAGGGGGCGGGAGCCTTCATCTTGCTTATCGGCAATCTCGGCTCGCATCACAGTGCCATCAACGTCGAAGCATTTCGCGGCTTCGCACTAGCCGATGATATTGCCCCATTTGTTGTCATCAATGACCAAGATGCCAAGTCGGCTTGGTCATTTACCGTTCTCCACGAACTGGCTCACATCATCCTAGGTGTGACCGGAATTAGTGGCGGGTCGATGGAAGCGCGGATGGAGCGCTTCTGCAATGACGTCGCCAGTTCGATGCTCTTGCCGCCTGGGGAACTCAGACTGTTCGCCGATTTGGGCGCGAATCTGGATGCGGTTCGGGAGCAGATCACAGCATTCGCCAATGGCAGGCATATCAGCCGAGCGCTTGTGGCCTATCGGCTGCGCCTAAGTGGCATACTGTCGGATCGCGAATGGCGCGAGGTCAGCGCAGCATTCAGGGATGAGTATCTAAGGGATCGCGAAGAGCGTCGTCAGCGCGAAAGGGCAGCTCCGGGTGGGCCGAGCTATTATGTTGTAAGACGGCACAAGCTTGGTCCGGCGCTCCTGCAGCTCGTTCGTAGAACCTTGGATGACGGAGCACTAACGCCAACGAAGGCCGGTAAAGTCCTGGGTGTGCGTGCTCGAAGCGTCGAGCCACTAGTCGCCGGGGGTGCCGGCTAGTGCTCTACCTACTCGACGCCAATGTCCTCATCACGGCTCACAACAGCTACTACCCGATCGGCCGGGTGCCAGAGTTCTGGGACTGGCTTCTTCATCAAGCTGAGCAGGCCCGCGTGGCTATGCCCCTTGAGATACTTGAGGAAGTGAGAGACGGCACAGGCGACCCGGAAAAGGACCTCCTCTTCGGATGGCTCCACCGGGCTGAGGTGCGGAATGCGCTGTTATTGAAGGAAGAGGTTTCGCCTGAGGCCGTGCAGCACGTCGTGGACAATGGCTATGCCTCCGATCTGAACGATGTTGAATTCGAACGGGTAGGCCGAGATCCTTTCTTGGTTGCCTATGCCCTTGTTGCGCCCAATGAGCGATGCGTGGTGACGAACGAGACATCCAATCCGAACAGGCAAAGAGCGAATAGAAAAATTCCCGACGTTTGCCGGGCCCTCGGCACGACCAGCTGCAACACTTTCGCCCTTGTTCGTACACTCGATTTCACCACTGGTTGGCGTCGCTAGAGAGCAGGCGGCGCGCCTCTGGGTCGGTCTCGACAGCAGGGCCGTCGGGTTCTCGAGTTTGGTGAGCATCCCAGGCTGTCGATGGGGGTCGGTTCTCGCCCCTTGACACTGACTGTCGGTCAGTAGTTACTGACTGTCGGTCATCAGGACAGTTGGATGGACAAGCCGCAGCGCCGCCGCCTCCAGCCCGAGGCGCGGAAACTGGAAATCGTCGAGGCGGCCGAGCGGCTGCTGCGGGTAGACGGCGCGCAGGTGCGGGTCGAGGACGTGGTCCGCGAGGCCGGCGTCGCCAAGGGCACCTTCTTTCTCTACTTCCCGACCTGGGACGACCTGCTGGAATCCATCCGCGACCGGCTGGTCAGCGAGTTTTCAACCAACTACCCGCTGCCGACCGAGGTCGACGGGCCGGTGAACTGGCCGGCGCTGGTCGAGTGGCTGGCCTGCGCCTTCATCGACTTCACCCTGTCGCGCCGGGGGCTCGGCGAGGCCATCTTCCATTCCGATTTCGCCGAGCGGCGGCCGCTGGCCGACAACGGCGCCACCCAGCTGGCCGCCATCATCCGGGCCGGCCAGGAGGCCGCGGCGTTCGGGGCCGTCGATCCGGATCCGACCGCCCGGCTGCTGTTCGCCGCCACCCATGAGGCCGCCGACGCCATCGCCGACGGCGCCGACCGCGAGGCCGTGCTGGCCGCCCTGCGCAGCCTGCTGCGCCGCGCCCTCGCCCCTGTTTGAAGGAGGATCCCGATGAACGAGACCCAGGTGAACGTTCGCTACATGGTCGATGACGTCCAGGCCGGCGTGGACTGGTACGTCGGCCAGTTCGGTTTCAGCCAGGTCGGGCCGCATTCGCCGGCCTTTTCGGCTGTTCAGAAGGGTGCGTTGCGGCTGCTGCTCAGCGGACCGAAGAGTTCCGCCGGCCGGCCGATGCCCGATGGCCGCCAACCCAAGGCCGGCGGCTGGAATCGCTTCCAGGTGATCGTCGAGGATATCGCCGCCGAGGTCGAGCGGCTGCGCGCCGCCGGCGTTCAATTCCGCAACGACATCGTCACCGGGCCGGGCGGCTCGCAGATCCTCGCCGAGGACCCGTCCGGCAACCTCGTCGAACTGTTCCAGCCGGCGGCCCGGGACTGATCCCTAATTCGTCTCGACGATATCGCCGCTCTGGATCGGCCCCGGCAGCAGGGCCATCGGGTTCTCGACGTTGCTGAACGTCGCCGGCTTGCCGACGCAATTGAGGGCGCTCGGCCCGTCGCAGATGTGGAAGTGCAGGTGCGGCTCGGTCGAGGAGCCGCTGCTGCCGACCGCCGCCAGCACGTCGCCGGCCTTGACCGCCTGGCCGACCCTGACCTTCACCGAGCCTGGCCGCAGGTGACCATAGACGCTGTACTCGCCCCAGGCGTGGCGCACGACCACGGCGTTGCCGGCCAGCACCTCGGCGCCCTCGGCGGCCATGCGGGTGTTCTGGGCGGTGACGATGCGCTCGTAATAGGCCTGCTGGCTCTCGCCGGCCTTGCGGATCAGGCTTTCGTCCTCGCCGTAGACATCGACGACCTTGACCACCTCGCCGTCGGCGGCGGCCAGCACCGGCAGGCCATAGACCCAGTAGTCGGCGAACCGCCGCCCGTCGGTGCGGAAGGTGTGGCCGCCGGTTCCGATCTGGCCGATGTCGAGGGCGAACTCCTCGGGCACCGCCCAGCGGTGGTGGGTGTTGAGGGACGGGCCGGCCTGGACATAGAACCCGCCCTTCAGCGGGAAGCGGTAGCGGGCCGGCGGCTGGGCGACGATGACGGGAATGCTCAGTCGGGCGACGATGGCCCCGTCGGCGCCGCGGGCGGTGACCCGGACCGCCTCGCGCTGGCCGCTGAAGCTGAGCACCTGGGAGGTGACCAGCAGGCCCTCGCCGGGGGCGAGCGTCGCCGTCGTGCTCAATTTCGCCGCCGGCTTGCCGAGCACGTCGCCGAACTGGAAGGCCACGGCCTCGACCATGCCGGCCTGCTGCAGGCCGGCCCCGCCGGCGGACAGGCGGGCGAGGTCGGCGGACCCCAGGGTGCGGCGCTCGACCGGCTCGCCGCCGCGCAGCAGCTCGAACTCGAGCGTGGCGACGGTGACCGGGGCATTGGTGGTGTTGATGACCGCAACATTGTGCAGCATCAGGCTCTGCACGCCCCGCACGCTGTCGAGCGGAAAGGCGTTCAGCGGCCCGGTCGGAAAGGCCCGCAAGCTGGCCTCGGCGGCGGATGCGCCGGTGGCGATGGCGAGCAGGAACAGGGTGGCGGCGATGATGCGCTGCACGGGGAGCCCTCCCGAGGATCGCCGGAAGGGACCACGGGGCGGGGCGGGGCCCTAGTTAATTCGCCGACAGCAGCTCTCGGTAGACAGCCAGCGTCCTGGCCATGACGATCTCGACATCGAACAGGCGCAGGGCCTTGGCGCGGGCCGCCTGGCCGAGGCGCATCCGCAGGGCCGGGTCGTCGTCGAGGCGGGCGATGGCGAGGGCCAGGCCCTGGTGCTCGCGCACGGCGACCAGCAGGCCGTCTTCCTCATGGGTGACCACCTCGCGGCAGCCCGGCACATCGGTGGTGACCAGCGGCAGGGCGCAACCGGCCGCCTCGATCAGGGTCTTGGGCAGGCCCTCGCGATAGCTGGGCAGGACCATGACATCGACGTCGGCCAGCAGGGCCGGCATGTCGTCGACGTGGCCGAGGTGCTCGACCAGGCCCTCGCCGGTCCAGCCCGCCAGGTCCTCAGGCTTGCAGGCGGCGGGGTTGCCGGGGTCGGGCTCGCCGGCCAGCAGGAAGCGGATGTTGCGGCCCTGGCTCTTGAGAATCCGCGCCGCCTCGACGAACTCGGCCAGGCCCTTGTCCCACAGCATGCGGGCGGCCAGCAGCACCTTCAGCGGCTCGCCCTCGCCGCGGACCCGGCGGCTGACCTGGAAGCGGGTCAGGTCGACGCCGCTGCCCGGGATGGTGTGGACCTTGGCCGGGTCGACCAGGCCCCTGTCGACGAAAGCCGCCCGGTCGTCGGGGTTCTGCACGATCAGCCGGGCGCGCGGGCCGCCGAAGGCCAGCCAGGCCAGGGTGCGGACCACCGGGCGCAGCATCCGGGCCTTCAGGCTGTCGCTGATGAAGACGAAGCCGAGGCCGGCGACGGCGCTGACCCGGCCCTTCACCCCGGCCAGGCGGCCGGCGATGCCGGCGTAGATGGCCGGCTTGATGGTGAAGCCGTGGATGATGGCCACCTGCTCGACCCGCAGCAGCCGGGCGATGTGCAGCAGCAGCCTCGCCTCGGCCAGCGGGTTGAGGCTGCGCCGCTCCATCGGCAGGGGCCGCCAGTCGAAGCCCAGGCTTTTGAGTTTCTCGCCGTACGCGCCGGGCGGCGAGATCAGGATGAGCCTCGCCCCCTCCTCGCGCAGGCGGATCAGCAGCGGCAGGCGGAAATTGTAGAGATACCAGTCGGTGTTGCCGAACAGGGCGACGGCGACGCCCTTCAGGGATTGATCGGTCACGCCGCGACGCTCGCCACGACCGCATCGCGCTGCGCCTGGGCCCAGGCCTGGGCGGTCAGCACCGACCACAGGCGCAGGTCATGGTCGCGGCGGCCGCCGATGTGCTCGTCCCAGGCGGCGCGCACGGGCCCGGGGTTGAACAGGCCCTCGCGGTTCAGGGCCTCGACGCTGATCAGGCTCTCGGCCCAGTCGCGCAGTTCGGTCCGCATCCAGCGGCCGACCGGCACGGCGAAACCCTGCTTGGGCCGCTCGATCAGGGCGCGCGGCACATGGCGGTCGAGCACCCGGCGCAGGATGTGTTTGCCGCGGCCGCCGGCGATCTTCATCTCCATCGGCAGGCGCCAGGCGAAGTCGAGCACCTTGCGGTCGAGGAAGGGGGCGCGGGCCTCGAGGCTGACGCCCATGGCGGCCCGGTCGACCTTGGCCAGCACGTCGTCGGGCAGGTAATTCCGGGTGTCGACGGCCATGGCCCGGCGGGCGAAACCCCGGAGCTGGGCCGGCGGCTGGCGATCCTCGGGCAGGCGCAGGCCGCGCGCGCCGCTGCGGGCTACGGCCTCGGGGTGCGCCCACTGGCTGAGCAGGCCCATCAGATAGTCGTCGGCGTCGGCCGCGCCGAGCACCCCGGCGAACTTGTGGGCCTTCTCGCCGGCCCGGCCACCGGTCAGCTCGGCCGGCAGCACCGAACCGAAAGCGCCGGTCAGTTTGTTCCAGCCGTCCGGCGACAGGCTACGCAGGGCGCCGGCTCCCGCCGCCCGCAAGGGCCGGGGAAGTCCGCCGACCCGGTCCCACAGCCGGGCCCCGTGGAAGTAGCGGTTGTAGCCGCCGAAGATTTCGTCGCCGGCGTCGCCGCTCAGCGCCACGGTGACCTCGCGCCGAGCCAGCTGGGAGACGAGGTAGGTCGGAATCTGCGAGGCGTCGGCGAACGGCTCGTCGTAGAGGGCCGGCAGTTTGGGGACCACGGCCAGGCAGTCGGCGGCCGTGACATAGTGTTCGGTGTGGTCGGTCCCGAGGTGCTGCGCCACGGCCTTGGCGTGCTGCGCCTCGTCGAAGCCGGGCTCGTCGAAGCCGATGGTGTAGGTCTTCACCTTGCCGCCGCGGGCGACCATCTGGCTGACGATGGCCGAGGAATCGACCCCGCCCGACAGCAGGGCGCCGAGCGGCACGTCGGCGATCATCCTTGTGCCGACCGTCTCGTTCAGCAGGGCGTCGAGGGCCTCGACCGCTTCGTCCTCGCCGCCGGTCCAGGGTCGGTCGATGCCGGCGAGGATGGCCTGGTCGGGATCCCAGTATCTGATCGGCGCCGGCAGGTCGCCGACCGCGCTCTCGGGGCCGAAGCTGATCCGCCCGCCCGGCGGCAGCTTGAGGATGCCCTGCCAGATCGACCAGGGGTGCGGCACATAGGCGTAGCGCAGGAAGCTCGACAGGGCCTCCGGGTCCATCGTCGTCGGAAAGCCCGGCAGGGTTCGCAGGGCCTTCAGCTCCGACCCGAAGGCCAGCGCCCCGCCGACCCAGCCGTAATAGAGCGGCTTCTCGCCGAAGCGGTCGCGGATCAGGTGCAGCCGCCGCTCCTGGCGGTCCCACAGGGCGATGGCGAACTGGCCCTCGATGCGCTCCAGGGCGCCCTCGAGCCCCCAGTGCTCGACCGCCTCCACCAGCACCTCGGTGTCGGAATGGCCGCGCCAGTTGGGCGCCCCGCCACAGGCTTCCAGCTTGGACCGGACGTCGAGGTAGTTGAAGATCTCGCCGTTGTAGTTGATCACCCAGCGGCCGCTGGCGCTGGTCATCGGCTGCAGCCCGGCCGGCGACAGGTCGATGACCGCCAGCCTGCGTTGGCCAAAGCCGATGCCGGCCTCCGGATCGGTCCAGACGCCCTCGCTGTCGGGCCCCCGGTGATAGAGGGCGTCCAGCATGCGGGTCAGGGCGGGTTCCGCGGCCAGCTTTGGCTCGCGCGCCGCATAGAGACCGGCGATGCCGCACATGACGCTACCCCTCTTGCCGGGCCAGGGCCTCGGCGCCGGCCAACAGATCCTCATGATATAGCCGCTGCCCCCGCCAATGGTCGACCGCCGCGGCGCCGATCCGGTTGAAAAGCGGTGCATCGTCCAGGATGGCGCCGATGTCGGCGGCGGCCTGGTCCTGGCTTTGGTAGACCACGCCGGTCTCCAGCGGTTTCACATAGGTCGCCATCTCGCCGACCGGGGTGACGATGGGGACGAGGCCCAGCTGCATGGCCTCGATCAGCGACATCGCCGCCCCCTCCTGCTCGCTGAGCTGCACGAAGAAGTCGTAGCCGGCGGCGAGGACGGCGATCTCGTCGAGCGACTTCGCCCCGGCGAAGGCGACCTGGCCGTTCAGGCCCAGCGCCTGGACCTGGGCCCGCAGGCTGGCCTCGCTGCGGTCGTCGGGGCCGATGATCAGGAAGCTGGCGTCGGGCCGCTCCTTGGCCAACTGGGCGAACAGGGCGATGGCCCGGTCGATGCGCTTGAGCGGCGTCAGCCGGCCCCAGAAGATGAAGCGCGGCCGCGGCGTGCTCCGCGCCGGGGCCTCAAGACGCCTGGCCATGAAGGAGATGACCCGGGTCGGCTTGCCGGCCGGCGTCAGGGGCCCGAGGCCCTCGAGGCTGCGTCGGCAGTCGGCCCAGACCTCGTGCGCCAGCCAGGCCTGCAGCCAACTGGCGGCGCGGTCGGCCAGGTGGGTCCGGCGGTCGGAATGCAGGAACAGCACCCGGCGGGTGCGCGGGGCGAGAAGCGCCGTCGCCAGCATGGCCAGCGCCGACTTCCACAGCGAGAAGACAGCGACCGGCCGGTCCAGGGCCAGCAGGCCGGCGCGAATGGCGGCGACGGGGTCGAAGGGGCCAAGGCCGTTCAGGCTGAAGCGATTGGGCGTGGCGGGGCCGAGCACCGGGCCGGCCAGGACGGCGACGGTGACCTGGCCCGGCGCGGCCTGCGCCGCCTGGCGGGCGGCGATCTCGGCGCCGCCGACGCCGTCGCGCGGCAGGACATGCAGCAGACCGGTCATGGGCTCGGGATCAGGCCTTGAAGCCGACGGCGCACCAGAAGGGCGGGCCTTCGAGGAAACGGATGTCGCCCAGGCCGGCGGCCCGCATCATGGCGTCGATCTGCACCCGGGTGAACCGCTGCTCCAGCCGGGTGCCGAAGCGGTCCAGGGCGTCGGTGCGCATGCTGTAGAAGCTCATATGGCGGTAGTCGGACAGCGGCAGGTTGTCGACGCTCGCGCCGGCCTTCTCGAGCAGGCCGGCGAGGCGGGCCAGCGGCCAGTAGACGGTGGCCGCGATCAGCTGGCAGACGGCGAATTTCAGCGGGCGGGGCAGGGCGCTGACAACCTTGCGGACCAGGTCCGAGGCCTGCCAGATGGCCCGGAACAGCCACGGCTTTCCGTCCAGCGCATAGTAGAGATAGAGCAGCATCGGCGCGCCGGGCTTGAGCTTGGCGACACAGCTTTTGATGCCGGCGGCGGTGTCGGGCACATGGTGCAACACGCCCAGCGAGTAGCCGAAATCCATCGAGCCGTCGGCCAGCGGAATGGCCCCGACGCCCGCGTGATGGAAGACGGCGCCGGGCTGGTCCTTGAGTTTTTCGCGGGCGACGGCGAGGGCCGCCTCGGCCGGGTCGATGCAGTGCAGGGTCCCCACCCGCTGGACCGCCAGCCGCGCCCAGCGGCCGCTGCCGCAGCCGAGATCGAAGCCGACCGGATTTTTGGGCAGCCTTTCCCAAGGAAAAACAGCGAAGTAGCGGTCGAACAGGGCCTGGGTCTCGGCCTCGCCCATGCCGGCCTGGTCGAAGCGGGCCCATTCGGCCCCGAAATCGCTGACCACCTCAGGGTCGATATTTTCCCCGTCCAGGGCCATGCCTTGTCCTCAAGAGCTTGCTGACGCCACGGCTCACCCTTGCCGCAACCGGCCGCCCGGCACAACCTTCGAGCCGGCGGCCTCGCATCGGCCATTTTGCCCACCCATTGTGAGGATGTGCGAAAGTTGTGATGGCCGTCACATCCATTTGCGAGAGTCGTGCGTATATCACCACGGAATGGGTCGAGGGCGCCCCGAAATGGGCGCCTTGGGTCTCTCCGGGGTTAAGGAAAGATTGACGAAATTACTGCGTTTTCCGACGACGGAAATCGTCGCTCCGGTCGTGTAACAGATTGGTTGGATGGTGTTTTTTTTACGTTGGAACACTTTCGACCATAGTGCGCTTAGAACAGTGGCAGATTCGCCGCGCGGGGTTCAAAAAACATGGGTTTTCGGTCGTTCGCCGGTTGCCGTGTCCGAGAGCCTGAGGTATTGGCTAGATCGTCCTGTGGCGCAACGTCGCACCGGACAGGTCGCTTTGAGGGGTATGCAATGATCCGGAAAGTTATCGTCGCCGCGTCCGTCGGCCTGCTTCTCACCGGCCAGGTGGCCATGGCTGCCGAAGGCGCGCACCTCGGTGGCGTGCAGGGCTCGGTGCTGGTGAACCAGAACGGCCGCTACGTGCCCGTGACCTCCTCGACGGTCCTCAAGGCCGGCGACCGCGTCATGGCGATGGATGGCTCGGCCACCGTCACCTACGGTTCGGGCTGCAGCGTCGCCATCTCGGCCCGCTCGATGGCCACCATCGGCGACGCCGCCACCTGCGCCGGCGGCTCCAGCAACATCGTCCGCGCCACCTACGCCGACGACCAGGAAGGCTACGGCGCTCCGACCAGCGAGCCCGGCGCCGGCTGGGACTTCTGGCTGTGGGCGACCTTCGGTGTCGTCACCATCGGCGTCACGGCCTACGCCATCAGCGAAGGCAGCGACCCGTCTTCCCCGTAGGACTTCGGCCTCTGGCCGGACGAGCTTAGAGATTCATAGTCAAGAGCCGCGAGGGGCCGTTTCAAAACGCCATGACCTCGCGGCTCTTTTCTTTTGCCTCCGCCGGCTTTCTCCTGCTGGCCCTGCTGGTCGGCGGGGCCAGCCGGGAAGAGGTGATCGCGCCCGACATCGTCGGCCTGCTGGCGCTGCCGCTGCTCGGCTGGGCTATCTGGCGGCTGCGGGACCGCCCGCCGGAACAATCCGAACGGTTCGCCTTCGCCATCCTGGCCGGCTGCTTCCTGGTCGGGCTGGTCCAGCTGATCCCGTTGCCGCCCGGCCTGTGGACCGCCCTGCCGGGGCGCGGCCCCATCGTCGCCGACCTGGCCGCCGCCGGCCTGGCGCCCGGCTGGGCGCCGATCAGTCTGAAACCCCAGGCCACGGTCTCGGCCCTGCTCTGCCTGATCCCGGCCGCCGCCCTGTTCCTGTCCCTGCGCACCCTCGACCAGCCCGGCCGTCGCCGGCTGGTGCTGCTGATCCTCGGCGTCGGCATCGCCAGCGCCGTGGTCGGCGGGCTGCAGGTGGTCGGCGGGCCTGACAGTCCCTTGCGCTTCTACGCGGTGACCAATCCCGATCCGGCCGTCGGCTTCTTCTCCAACCGAAACCACCTGGCCTCCCTGTTCGTCTGCATTGTCCCCTTCGCCACGCTCGAGGCGCTGGAAGCCGCCGCCCGCCGCCCGCCCGGCCGCGTGCGCGTCTTCATCATGCTGGCCCTGATCCTGCTGGCCGCGGCCGGGGTGGCCATGACCCAGTCGCGGGCCGGCGCCCTGCTGCTCGGCCTCGCCCTGCTCGGCGCCGCCGCCATGGCCTGGCGGTCGGGTCTGCTGTCGTCGGGCGGCAGGGGCAGCCTCGGCCGGACCATCCTGGCCGGCGGCGTCCTGCTGCTGGCTCTTGCCGCCATCGGCGGCCCGGTGATCCTCGGCGGCGTCCTTGACCGCGCCGGCGGCAGCCTCGACACCGAGATCCGCATCCCCGCCGCCCAGATCGCCGGCGGCGCCGCCCTGACCTATGCCCCCGTTGGCTCGGGCCTGGGGAGCTTCGTGCCGGTCTACATGATGCACGAGACCCCGACCTCGATGCAGAACACCTACGTCAACCACGCCCACGACGACTGGCTGGAACTGCTGGTCGAGACCGGCCTGCTGGGCGCCGCGGTGATGATCGCCTTCCTGGTCTGGTTCGCGCGGGCCGCCTGGCGCGCCTGGCGGCGGCATCACGGCCCGGACCCTTCAAAAGGCGGCGGGATCGCGGCGCGGGCGGCCAGCCTGGTCATCGGCCTCTTGCTCGCCCACAGCCTGGTCGACTATCCCCTGCGTACACCGGCGATGATGTGCCTCTTCGCCCTGGCCTGCGGCCTGATGCTGGCGCCCCGCGCCGATATCGCCGACACGGCGGACCTGTAGTTCCGGAGTTTTTCGATGCTGTCCCTGAGCAACGCCCGCATCGCGGTCATCGGCCTCGGCTACGTCGGCCTGCCGCTGGCCGTGGCGTTCGGCAAACAGTTCGACACCCTTGGCCTGGACCTCTCGGCCCCGCGCATCGCCGCCCTCCAGTCCGGCGTCGATCACACGCTTGAAGTGACCGCCGACGAACTGGCCGCCTCGTCCCGCCTGACCTACAGCGACAAGACGGCCGACCTGGCCGGCCGCAACATCTTCATCGTCACCGTCCCCACCCCGATCGACGAGGCCAAGCGCCCCGACCTCACCGCCATCCGCAAGGCCAGCGAGAGCATCGGCGCCCACCTGACCCCCGGCGCGGTCGTGGTCTATGAATCGACGGTCTATCCGGGCTGTACCGAGGAGATCTGCGTCCCGATCCTCGAAAGGCTGTCGGGCCTGACCTTCAACAAGGACTTCTTCTGTGGCTACAGCCCCGAGCGCGCCAATCCGGGCGACAAGCTGCACCGGCTGGACACCATCACCAAGGTCACCGCCGGCTCGACCCCGGAAGCGGCCGACCTGGTCGACGCCCTCTATGCCAGGATCGTCACCGCCGGCACGCACAAGGCCAGCTCGATCAAGGTGGCCGAGGCGGCCAAGGTCATCGAGAACACCCAGCGCGACCTGAACATCGCCCTGATCAACGAGATCGCCATGATCTTCGGCAAGATGGGCATCGACACCCTGGAGGTGCTGCAGGCGGCCGGCACCAAATGGAACTTCCTGCCCTTCCGGCCGGGCCTGGTCGGCGGCCACTGCATCGGCGTCGATCCCTACTACCTGACCCACAAGGCCCAGGAGATCGGCCACCATCCCGAGGTCATCCTGGCCGGCCGGCGGATCAACGACGGCATGGCGTCTTACGTGGCCAGCCAGATCCTCAAGCTGGTGCTCGGCCGCGGCATCAATCCGATCGGGGCCAAGGTCCTCGTGCTCGGCCTGGCCTTCAAGGAAGACTGTCCGGACCTGCGCAACACCAAGGTCAAGGATCTGGTCGACGAACTGAAAGCCTACGGCCTGGCTATCGACATCCACGACCCCTGGGTCGACCCGGCCGAGGCCGTGCATGAGTACGGCCTGACCCTGACCCCCGAGCCGAAGGCCGGCGACTACAGCGCCGTCATCCTGGCCGTCGCCCACAGGCAGTTCCTCGACCTCGGGGCCGACGGCGTGCGGGCCTTCGGCAAGTCGGGCGCGGTGCTCTACGACGTCAAATCGGCCCTGCCCCGCGACAAGGTCGACGGACGCCTTTAGAGGTGGCCCGGGAAAAGGTGCGAGGGAACGCGTAGATGAAGGTCATGGTCACGGGCAGCGCCGGCTTCATCGGCTCGGCCGTCTCGATGAAGCTGCTGGCGCGGGGCGACGAGGTCATCGGCCTCGACGTCATGAACGACTACTATGATCCCGAGCTGAAGCGCGCCCGTCTGGCCCGCACCATCGACAATGACCGCTACACCCACCTGAAGATCGACCTCGCCGACCGCGAGGCGATGGAAGCCGCCTTCGCCAAACATCAGCCGCAGCGGGTCATCAACCTGGCCGCCCAGGCCGGGGTGCGCTACGCGGCGACCAACCCGCACGTCTATGTGCAGTCGAACGTCACCGGCTTCCTGCATATCCTCGAGGGCTGCCGCCACAACGGCGTCGAGCACCTGGTCTTCGCCTCGACCAGCAGCGTCTACGGGGCCAACACCAACATGCCGTTTTCGGTGCACAACAGCGCCGAACACCCGCTGACCCTCTACGCGGCGACCAAGAAGGCCAACGAGCAGATGGCGCACAGTTACGCGCACCTCTACCGTTTCCCCTGCACGGGCCTGCGCTTCTTCACCGTCTACGGCCCCTGGGGCCGGCCGGACATGGCGCTGTTCATGTTTACCAAGAAGATTCTCGCTGGCGAACCGATCCAGGTCTTCAACCACGGCAAGCACAAGCGCAGCTTCACCTACATCGACGACATCGTCGAAGGCGTGGTCCGCGTGCTCGACCAGCCGGCGGCGCCGGACCCGGCCTGGGACAGCCTCAATCCCGACCCGGCGACGAGCAACGCGCCGTTCCGGCTGTTCAACATCGGCGCCGAGCAGCAGGTCGAACTGCTGCGTTACATCGAGGTGCTGGAACAGTGCCTGGGCCGCAAGGCGATCATGGAAATGCTGCCCCTGCAGCCCGGCGATGTGCCCGACACCGAGGCCGACGTCACCGATCTGGCCCGCGTCGTCGGCTACCAGCCGAAGGTGACGGTCGAGGAGGGGGTGGCGAACTTCGTCGACTGGTACCGCGGCTACAACGGCGTTCTTTAGGGGGAAGCGATATGGCCGAGGCCGCGGGCAAGACCATCTCCGACAAGGACATGCGCCGGATGAACTGGGGCGGCTTGAAGCCCCTGGTCCGCGACGCCCTGGCCCTGCCGTTGATCAACCCGGCCCTGATCGCCCTGGCCCGGGCCAGCGGCGGAAACTGGAAGCACCGCCTGCCGGTCGCCGTCCGCTCGGCCTCCTACCGCACCCTGGGTGGCCAGGAGGTCCGCCTCCTCGACCCGACCATCGACCAGATCGCCCGCGAACTGTTCTGGCATGACGGCCGCCCCGGCCGGCGCGGCGACCGCCTGGCCATGCGGGCCCTGGAACTGCTCAGCGCCGAGGCCGCCGTCTTCCTCGACATCGGCAGCTACACCGGCCTCTTCGCCCTGACCGCGGCGCGGGTGAACCCGGCCATCCGCAGCCACGCCTTCGAGATCGTTCCCGACAACCACCTGCTGATCCAGCGCAACATCGTCGAGAACGACCTGATCGGCCGGGTCCAGGCCCACCTCTGCGGCCTCGGCGGCGAGATGGGGGCCATGACCATGCCGCGCAGCAACAACCTCTCCAGCCTGGCCTCGTCCCTGTCGCTGGGCTCGACCTTCGAGGGCGGCATCTCCATCCCCGTCGAAACCCTCGACCACCGCTTCGCCGCCGAAAAGGGCCCGATGGCCATGAAGATCGACGTCGAGGGCTTCGAGGGCGAGGTCCTGCGCGGGGGGCTGAAGACCCTGGGGCGGCTCAAGCCCGACATCATCTGCGAGGTCCTGCGCGGCCACGGCGAGGCGGTGCAGGCGGCGCTCAGCCCCCTCGGCTACCGCTTCTGGCGCTTCACCGACGACGGCATGGTCGCCGCCGACACGGTCGAGGGGGTCAAGCGCGACCGCGACTGGTTCCTCTCGGCCCGGCCGGGCGCCGAGGCCTTCGTGGCCCGCATCGAGGCCGATTGAAAGTTAGACCCGCCTTCCGTCCGACGGACGGGGGCGGTAGGTTTCGTTTGATTTTGGCGCGCACGATCCGCGCGCCGCTGAGGGGCGTATCGCTTAGATGATCCTCTACTGGACCATGTTCCTGCTGCCGATCGTGGCCAGCATGTCGCCCTACCGCCTCGACCGCCTGTCGCGGGCGGTGGTGATGGTGCTGCTGGGCCTGATCCTGACCACCATCATCGGCCTGCGCGACCACGTCGGGCACGACTGGTCCAACTACATGAAGATGTTCGAGCGCGCCGACGCCTCGGACTTCAACTATGTGATCACCTCGGTCGAGCCGGGCTACGC
The DNA here is from genome assembly GCA_028291265.1 of Caulobacter sp. Taxonomy (GTDB): domain Bacteria; phylum Pseudomonadota; class Alphaproteobacteria; order Caulobacterales; family Caulobacteraceae; genus Caulobacter. Next base: position 43,910 of record JAQGIK010000095.1, read on the forward strand.
CTTCCTCAACTGGGCCAGTTCGCGCCTCGGCTGGGGGATTTACGGCGTCAACGCCGCCTGCGCCGCCGTCGTCGTCTTCGGCCTGTTCAAGTTCCTCGACCGCCAGCCCAACTTCTGGCGGGCCCTGGCCATCTCGACCCCGGTGCTGATCATCGCCATCTCCATGGGCGCGACCCGCCAGGCGGTGGCCATCGGCTTTCTGATGCTGGCCTTCAACGCCTTCCAGGACCGCAAGGTCATCCGCTACCTGCTGCTCGTCACCCTCGGCGTCATCTTCCACCGCTCGATGGCGGTCATGTTCCTGCCGGCCTGGTTCATCAACGGCCGCCTGGCCATCTGGCCGCTGGTCATCGGCGGGCTGGTGTTCTTCGGCGCCTCGCTGTTCCTGCGCGACGCCGCCACCTACTACCAGACCAGCTACGTCGGCACCGACATCCAGGCCTCCGGGGCCCTGCCGCGCGCCGCCCTCAACGTGCTGGCCGCCGGCCTGTTCTTCTTCTACCGGCGCAAGTGGATGGAGCGGTACGACGACGGGCCGATGTACACCATCATGTCCGGGGTCATCCTGCTGATGGCCCCGGCCGTGCTGTTCGCGGCGGCCGCCACCGACCGCATGAGCATGTACCTGCTGCCCATCCAGATCGGCATCTTCGCCCGCCTGCCCAACCTGGTGCCGCCGCAGTTCCGGGTGCCGGTGATGGTCGGCGTCTACATCTCCTTCGCGGTGCTGATGGCCGTCTGGCTGTTCTTCTCGCCCTTCGCCCAGCTCTCCTGGGTGCCGTACGAAAACTTCCTGTGGACCGGCGGGACCGCCGGCCTGTGAGCGGCAGGCCTGTCGTCCTGATCAACGACACCCGGGCCGACCTGCATCACGGCTGCTGGCGGGTCATGCACACGCTGGAGGACCAGTTGGCCCGCGTCGGGCTTGAGGTCGTCGCTCGCGCGCCCGCCCACGCCGACTGGCGCAAGGACCCGGCCATCGCTGAGGCGATCGGCAGGGCCGCCCTGGTGATCGTCAACGGCGAGGGCACCCTCCACCACGACCGCCCGGCCGGCGAGGCCCTGCTGGCCGCCGGCACGGCGGCCAGATCGGCCGGCGTCCCCGCCGCCCTGATCAACGCCAGCTGGGACGCCAACGGCCCGGCCTTCACCGGCGCCCTGGCCGACTTCACCCTGGTCAGCGCCCGCGAGACCCGCTCGGCCGCCCAGATCCAGGCCGCGGGTCTTTCCGCCCGGGTGGTTCCCGACCTGTCGCTGTTCGAGACCGTGACGCCGCCCGCCGGGCGCTCCGGCGTCGGCTTCACCGACAGTGTCCTGCGGGACGTGGCCCTGGCGCTGGAGGCCGCCCGCAAGCGCCTCGGCGGCATCGCCCTGCCGATCCACTTCAATCCGCCGGGGCTCAAGGGGACGCTTCAGAACCTGCGCGACGGGGTGGCCAGACGCGACCTCGCCGACCCCGCCTTCCTCGCCCGCTCGATCGCCGCCCGCCTTGCCTGGCGGGCCGCCGAGACCCGCGACGAGGCCGGCTACATGACAAAAGTCGCGGCCCTCGACCTGCTGGTCACCGGCCGCTTCCACGCCGCCACCTTCGCGCTCGCCGCCCGCACCCCGGTGCTGGCCGTGGAGTCCAACACCCACAAGATCGGCGCCACCTTCGAGGACGCCGGCCTCGCCCCCTGGCGCCGCATCGCCCCGGCCGACCTCGACGTCGCCCTGCTGACCCGCGCCGCCCGCTGGCAGCCGGACGAGGAAAAGGCCCTGGCCGACTTCCTGGCCGACGGGCGTCGGGCCACCGGTGCGTTGTTCGACGACCTGGCGAGGCTGGCCGCATGACCGTCCCCCCCCCCTCGCCGGCCCCCTCGCCGGCCCCCTCGCCGGACGACCTCTGGGCCCTGGAGCTGGCCAAGGCGCGGCAGGCGGCGGGGCCCGACGCGCCGTCCGGCGGCGGCTTCTGGCCGGCCGCCCTGCTCGGTCTCGCCGCCTGGGCCCGCACGGTGCTCCTCACCCCCTCCGGCGGCGACGTTCCGGACGCGCCCCTCGTCGCCGCCCTGCACGGCGAGGTCGCCAACCGCACCCGCCACCTGCTGGCCGCCGTCGCCCACGAGGCGCCGGCCGCCCCCGTCCTGCTGCTCGGCCGCCCGCAGCTGCCGCCCGCCGAGCTTCGCAAGGCCTTCTTCACCGCCGGTGTCCACGGCCGGCTGATCTGGCCCTTCGACCTGTTGAGCGCCGTCCGCGCCCTGCCCGCCATCCTGCGCCGCCTCGCCGAAGGCCGCGCCGTCCTCGCCGCCGGCGACTGGCGGCCGGCCCGGCGCGACCTCGCCGCCATCTGCTTCCGCATGGCGCTGGGCGAGACCAGCGCCGTCTGGGCCCTGCGTCATGTCCGCCGCGGCCCCCGCACCGTCGTCTTCGGCCACACCGGCGTCGCCGACAGCCACCTCTTGGAGCGGGCGATCCAGCGCCAGGGCGCCCGCACCGTCCATTGGGTGCACGGCGTCAGCCTGGGCCTCAACTTCGTCGGCGGCTCCAATCTCGGCGTCTTCCAGTGCGGCTCCGACGCCCGCTGGCACCAGGCCCTGGGCGGCTACGACCGGACGGCCAGCCTGCCCGCGCAGGCCCCCGAGCCGGCCGCCGGCGGCAAGGGCTGGCTGGTCCTCTCCAACCTCGTCCATCCGATGAACGCCGAGTATCGCCGTCACGGCCTGGCCGGCGAAACCGCCCTGCTCGAAGCCGTCGCCGCCGCCGCCGGCAAGGCCGCGAGGGTCTGGAAACCGCATCCCATCCTGAACACCCTCGACCCCGAGGTGCGCGCCGCCATCGAGGCCCGCGCCGCCGCCCTCGGCTTCACCCGCTGGCGCGAGGGCGACGATCTCGGCCGGGCCCGCGACTTCGCCGTCGTCGTCTCCACCCCCTCGACGGTGGCGCTCGACGTGCTGAAGCTCGGCGTCCTGCCCATCCTCTACGGCGGCGGCGATCTCGATCCCGGCAGCGCCATCGCCCAGCTGCCCCTCAAGGCCGATTCGGCGGCTGCCCTCGAGGCAGCCGCCAAACGCCTCGAGGCCGCCGACTTCCACGCCATCTGGACCGCCATCGCCCCGGCCCGAGACCCGACCCTCGCCGACCTCCGCGCCCTCGCCTGGGACTGACATACCCGAAATTCAAAAGGGCGGCCCCGCCCGCTTTGCCGCCTGAACACCGACGCGCGCAAACCCTTGCCGCCCCTCGGTGGTCCCAGGGTGGTTTCCGGTAGGTCGAAGCAGCCGTTCGAGGGGGTGCTTCCGCCCCTTCAGGCCGACCCTTGATTGGTCCCAGGCCATTGAAATCGCTGATATAAAAATTCGGCCGATCTGCTACAATAGGCGCTTCGAACTATTCAGCGCTATCCAGCCAGGCGACGATGACCTCCGCCGCTTCGACCGGCGACAGGTCGGTGGTGTCGACGGTGATCTCGGCGTGCTCCGGCTCTTCATAGGGAGAATCCACCCCGGTGAAGTTCTTCAGCTGCCCGGCCCGGGCCTTGGCGTAGAGCCCCTTCACGTCGCGCTTCTCCGCCTCGGCCAGCGGGGTGGAGACGAAGACCTCGACGAACTCGCCCTCGCCCATCAGTTCGCGGGCCAGCCGCCGTTCGGCGCGGAAGGGAGAAATGAAGGCGGTCAGCACGATCAGGCCGGCGTCGACCATCAGCTTGGCCACCTCGGCCACCCGGCGGATGTTCTCGACCCGGTCCTCCTCGGTGAAACCGAGGTCGCGGTTGAGGCCGTGGCGGACGTTGTCGCCGTCGAGCAGGTAGGTGTGGCGCCCGATGGCGTGCAGCCGCTTCTCGACCAGGTTGGCGATCGTCGACTTGCCGGCTCCCGACAGGCCGGTGAACCAGACCACCCGGCCCTTCTGGCCCTTCTGGGCGGCGCGGGCCTCCTTGTGAACGTCGGTGGCCTGCCAGTGGATGTTGTCCGAGCGGCGCAGGGCGAAGTGCAGCATGCCGGCCCCGACCGTCCGGTTGGTGATCCGGTCGATGAGGATGAAGCCGCCCAGATCGCGGTTCTCGGCATAGGGCGTGAACGGGATCGGCTTGCTGAGCGACAGGTTGCAGACCCCGATCTCGTTGAGGTCGAGACGCTTGGCCGCCGTGTGCTCCAGCGTGTTCACGTTCACCCGATACTTGGGCTCGGTGATCGTCGCCTGGACGGTCTGGGCCCCGATCTTCAGCAGGTAGGGACGGCCGGGCAGCATCGGCTCGTCGTCCATCCAGACCAGGGTGGCCTCGAACTGGTCGGCGACGGCGACCGGATCGTCGGCGGCGGCGATGACGTCGCCGCGGGAGATGTCGATCTCGTCTTCCAGGGTCAGGGTCACCGACTGGCCGGCGACGGCCCGGTCGAGATCGCCGGGCAAAACCACGATGCGGGCCACCTTGGACTCGCGGCCGGACGGCAGAACCCGGATGCGGTCGCCCGGCTTCACGGTTCCGGCCGCGACCTGGCCGGAGAAGCCCCGGAAGTCGAGGTTGGGCCGGTTCACCCACTGCACCGGCATGCGGAAGCTCTGCCCCTGCAGGTCGGCCTCGACCGGGGCCTCCTCCAGCCAGCGCATCAGCGGCGGGCCGTCGTACCAGGGGGCCTTGGGGCTGGGCTCGGTGATGTTGTCGCCGTCGAGCGCCGACATCGGAATGGCGGTGAAGCCGGTCAGGCCGATCTGGGCGGCGAAGGCGCGGTACTCGGCCAGGATCTCGTCGAACCGGGCCTGGCTCCAGTCCACCAGGTCCATCTTGTTGATGGCCAGGACGATGTTCTTGATGCCCAGCAGGGAGACCAGATAGCTGTGGCGCCGCGTCTGGGTCAGCACGCCCCGGCGGGCGTCGATCAGGATGACGGCGGCGTCGGCGGTCGAGGCGCCGGTGACCATGTTGCGGGTGTACTGCTCGTGGCCGGGGGTGTCGGCGACGATGAACTTGCGGCTCTCGGTCGAGAAGAAGCGGTAGGCGACATCGATGGTGATGCCCTGTTCCCGCTCCGCCGCCAGTCCGTCGACCAGCAGGGCGAAGTCGATCTTGCCGCCCTGCGTCCCGACTTTTTTTGAGTCGGCTTCGAGGGCCGCCAGCTGGTCCTCGAAGATCATCTTCGAATCGTAGAGCAACCGCCCGATCAGGGTCGACTTGCCGTCGTCGACGCTGCCGCAGGTGATGAAGCGCAGCAGGCTCTTGTGATGGTGGGCCTCGAGATAGGCGTCGATGTCGCTCTCGATGAGTTCTGAAACGTGGGCCATTCGTTTAAAACCCGCTCATCCCGGCGAACGCCGGGACCCAGCCGCCTGAGCGGAGGACTTTCAGGACAAATTTCGAATGTGGAGACTGAATCTGGGTCCCGGCATTCGCCGGGATGAGCGGAACGGGGAGCATCATCAGAAATACCCCTCCTGCTTCTTCTTCTCCATCGAGGCGGCCTGGTCGTGGTCGATCATCCGGCCCTGGCGCTCGCTGGTGGTGGTCAGCAGCATCTCCTGGATGATCTGCGGCAGGGTCGTCGCCGTGCTCTCCACGGCCCCGGTCAGCGGGTAGCAGCCGAGGGTCCGGAACCGCACTGACTTCATCATCGGCGTCTCGCCGTCGCGCAGCGGCATGCGGTCGTCGTCGACCATGATCAGCGTCCCGTCGCGCTCGACCACCGGCCGCACGGCCGAATAGTAGAGCGGCACGATGGGGATGCTCTCCAGGTGGATGTATTGCCAGATGTCCAGCTCGGTCCAGTTGGAGATCGGGAAGACCCGGATGCTCTCGCCCGGCTGTTTGCGCGCATTGTAGAGCTTCCACAGCTCCGGCCGCTGGTTCTTGGGGTCCCAGCGGTGGCCGGCCGAGCGGAACGAGAACACCCGCTCCTTGGCCCGGCTCTTCTCCTCGTCGCGGCGGGCCCCGCCGAAGGCCGCGTCGAAGCCGTACTTGTCGAGCGCCTGTTTCAGCCCCTCGGTCTTCCACAGGTCGGTATGGGTGGCGCTGCCGTGGTCGAAGGGGTTGATGCCGGCGGCCTCGGCCTCGGGGTTCTTGTGGACCAGCAGGTCGAAGCCAAGCTCACGGGCCATGCGCTCGCGCATCTCGTACATGGCCTGGAACTTCCAGGTCGTATCGACGTGCAGCAGCGGGAACGGCGGCTTGGACGGATAGAAGGCCTTGGCGGCCAGGTGCAGCATCACCGCGCTGTCCTTGCCGATCGAGTACAGCATCACCGGCCGCTCGGCCTCGGACACGACCTCGCGCATGATGTGGATGCTCTCGGCCTCCAGGCGCTGCAGGTGGGTCAGGCGGGCGGGCGTAAGCGTCATGAACGGCTCTGGCGGGAGGGCGCGCTCCCAAGGAGCATCTGGGACAGGCGCAAGGAGGGCCACGGGGAAACGTATCCTGTTGAACGCCGGGTTGCGAACGTCCGGGGGGCGTTGGCGTCGTGGTGGGACTTAGGCAGCGCGGACCCGGGGCGCAAACGAGCGATCATGATGACGCTTTCAGACAAGCTTCATCCAGCGCCTGGATGGCCCCGACCAGGTGGTAGAGCGAGGAGGCCGGCGAGGGCTCGTCGCGGAAGGACCCGTCGGCCTCCATGTTCTCGAACCACAGGCCGGGGCGCGGGGTGGCGAGGTAGCGCAGCAGGCTCTCCGCCCCGGCCCTGGCGATCGGCCAGCCGGCGTCCGGGTCGATGGAGGCCAGCAGGGCGCCGGCCCGCGTGCGCTCGGTCTGTGGCCACAGGCGGGCGGTGCGGTCGACGGGCCGGAAGTCCTGGCCCAGGGCCATAAGGGCGACGCCCCGTTCGGCATCGACGCCGGCCCGCTCGCCCAGGGCGATGAGCATCCGGGCCGATTGCCGCGAAGCTTCGTTGTCCGCCAAGGCCGCATGGCGCAGCAGCAGGAAGCCCCACTCGAACTGATGCCCGGGCTCGACCTCTGCCTGCGGCAACACCGACCAGTCGAGATCGAACAGTTCCGGCAGGCCGCCCGAGGGCTGGATCAGATGCTCCCGCGCCAGCCGGGCGATGCGGTTGGAAAGGTCCGCCCAGCCGCCGTCGTCGCCGGCCTCGCGCCAGGCCAGCGCCGCCTCGAACAGATGCATCAGCGGATTGGCCCGCAATGGCGCGGTGCGCGTGGCGTCGTCATGCACCCCGCCGTCCGGCCGGCCGATCAACGTCGCCTGCGCCGCCCGGGCCCGCTGGGCCAGGGATTCCAGCCCATGTCCGGGCCCCAGCGCCTGCCGTGCCGCCGACAGGGCCAGCAGGCCGAACGCCTGCTCATAGGGTTGGGCGCTGTCGTCGACCGGGGCGCCGGCCTCGTCGATGGAAAACCGGAACAGCCCGTCGGGCCGGGTCAGCGGCCCGGTCAGGCTGCTGAGCCCATGGGCCATCGCCTCGCGCCAGGGCCCGGCCCAGCCCATCCGCCCGGCTTGGGCGAACACATAGGTCTGCCGCGCCACAACCCGGGTGCGCCGGGGCAGGGTCACGGGCGCGCCGTCCAGCGTCAGCTTCTCGAAAAACCCGCCCCGGGCATGGTCGGTCCCGACATTCCACCACAGCGGCAGGGCGTCCTCGAACAGCCAGGCCTTCAGCCGGTCGCGAAGTTCGAGGATGTCGGGCGGGGCTGGCACGCCCCCGTCTTAGGACGGCCCGGCGGGCGGCTCAACCATGGCCCCTTGGCGAACCGTCCGGGGCGCCCCATCTGCACCCCAACACTGTTCAGGAGGAACACCCATGTCCCTGTCGCTCTACGACGTCTCGATCCCCGTCTATCTCAACGGCCTGCACAATCTGGTCGCCATCCTCGACAAGTCGTCCACCCACGCCGGCCCCAACATCGCCAGCTGGCTGGACGCGCGCCTGGCGCCCGACATGCACCCCCTGACCCGCCAGATCCAGATGGTCAGCGACTCGGCCAAGGGCGGCGCCGCCCGCCTCGCCAACATCGATCCGCCCGCGATGCCCGACACCGAGACCACCATCGACCAGCTGCGCGAGCGCCTGGCCAAGACCATCGCCTTCCTGCAGACGATCAAGCCCGAACAGGTCAACGGCCGCGAGGCCGCCAGCATCGAACTGAAGTTCCCGAACGGGGCCATGACCTTCACCGGCCGCGACTTCCTGTTCAACTTCTCGCTGCCGAACTTCTACTTCCACACGGTCACAGCCTACGGCCTGCTGCGCAAGGAAGGCGCCCCGATCGGCAAGATGGACTTCCTCGCCGGTGGTCGCCAGGCGGCCTAAAGAACCGCCGTCGTCTCGATCTCGACGCGGGCGGCGTCCTCGACGAGCCCTTTGACCTCGACCACGGCCATGGCCGGATAGTGGGGGCCGATCAGCTCGCGCCAGAGGGCGCCGATCTCGCGCAGGGACGCCAGGTACTCGCGCTTGTCGACGACGTACCAGGTCATCCGGACGATGTGTTCGGGGCCGGCCTTGGCCTCGGCCAGCACGGCCAGGGTGTTGAGCAGGACCTGGCGGAACTGGGCGGCGAAGCGGTCCGGGAAGGCGCCGGCCGTGTCCCAGCCGATCTGGCCGGCGACGAAGACCATGCGGCCCTCGGCGGCGACGCCGTTCGAATAGCCCTTCGGCCGGGGCCAGCCTTCGGGCAGCAGGACGGTGTGCATTACGTCTCCTTGAGCCGGAAGCGTTGCAGCTTGCCGGTCTGGGTCTTGGGCAGGGCGTCCCGGAATTCGAGGGCGCGGGGATATTTGTAGGGGGCGATGACGCCCTTCACGTGGGTCTGCAGTTCGGCTTTCAGATCGTCGCCGGCCGTGAAGCCGGCATTGAGCACCACGAAGGCCTTGCAGATCTGGCCACGCTCGGGGTCGGGCGCCCCGATCACGGCGGCTTCGGCCACGGCCGGGTGGCGCAGCAGGGCATCCTCGACCTCCGGCGCGCCGATGTTGTAGCCGGACGAGATGATCATGTCGTCGGCCCGGGAGACGAACCAGAAGTAGCCGTCCTCGTCGCGCCGGTAGAGGTCGCCGGTCAGGTTCCAGCCATCGCGCACGTAGGTGGCCTGGCGCGAATCGGCCAGGTAGCGGCAGCCCGTCGGGCCGCGCACGGCCAGCCGCCCGGTCTGGCCGGCCGGCAACGGCTGGCCGGCCTCGTCCTGGATGCGGGCCTCGAAGCCGGGGACCGCCTTGCCGGTCGATCCCGGCCGGATGTCGTCGCCGCGCGCCGAGATGAAGACGTGGAACATCTCGGTCGAGCCGATGCCGTCGATGATCCGCAGCCCCGTCGCCTCATGCCAGGCGTCCGAGGTGGCGGCCGGCAAGGGCTCGCCGGCCGAAACGCAGGTTTTCAGGCTCGACAGGTCGTGGTCGGCGGCCAGCCGGATCAGGTGGCGATAGCCGGTCGGGGCGGTGAAGAGGACGCTGGCCCGGTGCGCGGCGATGGTCTCGGCCAGGGCCTCGAAGCCCGGCCGGTCGCAGAGGGCCGTGGCCGCCCCCGCGGCGGCCGGAAACACCACCAGCCCGCCGAGCCCGAAGGTGAAGGCGATGGGCGGGGTGCCGACCACCACGTCGGCCGGGGTCAGTCGCAGGATGTGGCGGGCGAAGGTGTCGGCCAGGCTGAGGATGTCGCGGTGCAGGTGGACGCAGCCCTTGGGCTTGCCGGTCGTGCCGCTGGTGAAGGCGATCAGGGCCGGGTCCTCGGCGGCCGTGTCGACGGCTTCGAAGCCGGCCGGCTTGCCCGAGGCGGCGGCCTGCAGGACGTCGCTGTCCATCACGGCGGTGAGCACCGGCGCGGCGGCCCGGGCCTCGGCGGCGGCCTCGATGAGGGCCGCGTCGATCAGGCCGATGCCGACCTGCGCCTTCTCGACCACCGTCGCCAGTTCGCCTGGCCGCAGCATCGGCATGGTGGCGACCACCACGCCCCCGGCCTTGAGGATGGCGAACCAGGCGGTCAGCACCCAGGCGACGTTGGGCCCGTGCAGCAGCACCCGGTTGCCGGGGACGACGCCGAGGTCCTCGGCCAACACCCGCGCCATGCGGTCGGAGGCGGCGTCGAGCTCCGCCCAGCTCATCCGGCCGGATTTCCACAACAGCGCCGGGCCGTCCGGACCGGCGGCGGCCTTGGCCCGGCGCAGCAGTTCCGAAGCGGCGTTCAGGCGCGGCGGATAGTCCAGCCCCGCCAGCAGCAGCACCGGCCGCTGATCCTCGGGCGGCAGGTTGTCGAGGACGAAGCGGTCGAGATGCGCGCTCGCCGACATGGCCGTCAGTTCCCCTCGAACACCGGCTGCCGCTTGGCGGCGAAGGCCTCGTAGGCGCGTCGGAAGTCCTGGGTCTGCATGCAGATGGCCTGGGCCTGCGCCTCGGCCTCGATGGCGGCGTCGAGGCTCATGTCCCATTCGACGTTGAGCTGGGTCTTGGTCATGCCGTGGGCGAAGGTCGGGCCGCTGGCCAGGCTGACCGCCAGCGCCCGCGCCGTCTCCATCAGCGCCTCGGACTCGACCAGCCGATTGTGGAAACCCCAGCGTTCGCCCTCGTCGGCGGTCATCGTCCTGCCCGTGAACAGCAGTTCCGAGGCCCGCCCCTGGCCGATCAGCCGGGGCAGGATGGCGCAGGCGCCCATGTCGCAGCCGGCCAGGCCGACGCGGGTGAAGAGGAAGGCGGTCTTGGCCCTGGGCGTGGCGATCCGCATGTCGGATGCCATGGCCATGATCGCCCCGGCCCCGGCGCAGACCCCGTCGATGGCGGCGATCAGCGGCTGGGGACAGGCCCGCATGGCTTTCACCAGGTCGCCCGTCATGTGGGTGAAGGCCAGCAATTCCGGCATGGTCATCCGGGTCAGCGGTCCGATGATCTCATGCACGTCGCCGCCGGAGGAGAAGTTGCCGCCGGCCCCGGTGACGATCACCGCCTTGCAGTCGTCGGCCTGGGCGAGGGCCCGGAACAGGCCGCGCATCTCGGCGTAGGACTCGAAGGTCAGGGGGTTCTTCCGCTCCGGCCGGTTGAGAGTCAGGGTCCCGACCCCGTCCTCCACCGCCCACAGGAAATGCTCGGCGCGATAGTCGCTCGCCTTCATGGGGTCGTTCCTCCAGTGGCCTGCAGCGATTTCTTGGTTCGCTCCAGCAGGCGGGTCAGGTCTTCGGCCTCGCCGGCCGCCAGGCCGGAGAGCAGGGTCTCGATCCAGTGTTCGTGGGCCAGCGCCATCGCGTCGAACCGGGCCTGGCCCAGGGCCGTGATCCGCACCCGCCGCGCCCGGCGGTCGGGGCCGTCCAGCCCCTCGATCATGCCGTCGGCCTTCAGCCGGGCGGCCAGGCCGGTGACGTTGCCGTTGCTGACCATCAGCATGCGCGACACCTCGCCCATCGTCAGGCCCGCCTGGCCGGCCCGGTCCAGCGCCGACAGCATGTCGAAGCGGGGCAGGGTCGAGCCGAAGTCGTCGCGCAGCCGCTGGGCGATCCGCTGCTCGATGGCCGTGGAACAGGTCAGCAGCCGCAGCCACAGGCGCAGGGAGCGCTTGCCGTCCGGCGCGCCACCGAGGCGGTCGGGAAGGGCGACGACGCTCACAGCTCGCCCCCGGCGATGGGCAGGGCGGCCCCGTTGACGGCCGCCGCCTCCTCGCCGCACAGCCATAGCACCAGGGCGGCGACCTCCTCCGGCCTGATCAATCGGCCGAGCGGGTTGACCGAGAACAGGGCGGCGCGCGCCTCGTCCTCGCTCCGGCCGGTCTTGCCGACCAGGGTCTCGACCGAGCGGGCGACCAGGTCGGTGTCGGTAAAGCCGGGGCAGACGGCGTTGACCGTCACCCCCTTGGCGGCGACCTCCAGGGCCAGGGCGCGGGTCAGGCCGACCAGTCCGTGCTTGGCGGCGACATAGGCGGAAACGTAGCCGTAGCCCTTCAGGCCGGCCGTCGAGGCGACGTTGACGATGCGGCCCCAACCGCGCTCCAGCATGGCCGGCAGCACCTGACGCGACGCCTCGGCCGGGGCCTCGAGATTGAGAGCCAGGCTGGCCCGCAGATCGGCGGCGCTGGTCTTCAGGAATGGGGCCGAGCTGGTTCCGCCGGCGTTGTTGATCAGGATGTCGATGGCGCCGAAATGCATCCGGCCCCGCTCCAGGGCCGTCGCCAGGGCGGCCGCGTCGGTGACGTCGGCGGCGGCAACGGCGGCGGCCTCGCCGATCAGCCCCCGGGTCGCTTCGAGCGCCTCATGCCGACGGCCGATCAGGGTGACGCAGGCGCCTGCGCCGGCCAGCGCCACGGCGGTCGCCCGGCCTATGCCGGACCCAGCGCCGGTGACCACGGCATGTTTCCCCGCAAGGCTCATACCGGTCCCGCCTGCTGTTGACGTTCGACGTTTCTGGCGAGGTTGCGGGCCAGCTGGGCGAAGCCGGCCAGGTACTGCACGGGCGGCGGGGCGGCGAACCAGCCCTGCTCGGCGGCGGCCCGCAGGGTCCAGTTCGGGTCGGCCAGGTGCGGCCGGGCCAGGGCGCAGAGGTCGGCCCGGCCGGCGGCCAGGATCGAGTTGACGTGGTCGGTCTCGTAGATGTTGCCGACCGCCATGGTCGCCACCCCGGCCTCGTTGCGGATGCGGTCGCTGAACGGGGTCTGGAACATGCGGCCGTAGACCGGCTCGGCCGCCTCGCTGGTCTGGCCGGCCGAGACGTCGATCAGGTCGCAGCCGGCGTCGGCGAAGGCGCGGGCGATGGCGACGGACTCTTCGGGCGCCAGACCATCCTCGACCCAGTCGGTGGCCGACAGCCGCACGGACATCGGCTTGTCGTCCGGCCAGGCGGCGCGCATGGCGGCGAAGACTTCCAGCGGGAAGCGCAGGCGGTTTTCGAGGCTGCCGCCGTACTCATCGGTGCGGTGGTTGGAAACCGGCGTCAGGAAGGACGACAGCAGGTAACCGTGGGCGCCGTGCAGCTCGACCATGTCGAAGCCCGCCTCGTCCGCGAGTTTCACGGCGCGGACGAAGTCGGCGGTGACCCGGTCCATGTCGGCGCGAGTCATGGCGCGCGGAATCTGGTCCCGCTCCGACCAGGCAATCGCCGACGGCGCGATCAGAGCCCAGCCGCCCTCTTCCAGCGGCAGGTCGGCGCGCGGGCCCCAGGGCCGTTCGACCGAACCCTTGCGGCCGGCGTGGGCCAGCTGCAGGCAGATCCGCGCGCCCTGGGCGTGGACGAAGTCGACGATCCGGCTCCAGGCGTCGCGGTGCTCGGGCCGGTACATCCCGGCGCAGCCGGGCGTGATCCGCCCGTCGGCGCTGACGTCGGTCATCTCGGTGAAGACCAGCCCCGCCCCACCCAGCGCCCGGCCGCCGAGGTGGACCAGGTGGAAGTCGCCGACCAGCCCGTCCTCGGCCGAGTACATGCACATCGGCGAGACCACCACGCGATTGGGAAGGGTCAGGCCGCGCAGCCGCAGCGGCGTGAACATTGGCGGCGGCGGTTTGCGGCTCGGCGGCGCCCCCGCCTGGTCGGCGAACCAGCGTTCCAGGCCCAACAGGAAGTCGCCGTCGCGCAGGCGCAGGTTCTCATGGCTGACCCGCTGGCTGCGGGTCAGCAGGCTGTAGGCGAACTGCAGCGGGTCGAGCCCCGTGTAGCGGTCCAGGGTCTCGAACCATTCGGTCGAATTGCGCGCCGCGCTCTGCAGCTTCAGCACCTCGACCCGCCGGTCGGCCTCGTAGGCCGCCAGGCCTGTGTCGAGATCGCCGCCTTCCGTGACCGCCTCGGCCAGCCGGATGGCGTCCTCGAAGGCAAGCTTGGTCCCCGAGCCGATGGAGAAGTGGGCCGTGTGGGCCGCATCTCCGAGCAGCACCAGATTGCCGTCCCGCCAGTTGGAACAGGCCACCCGCGGAAAGTTGAGCCAGGCCGAACCACGCAGATGTCGCGCATTGCTCTTCAGCGCATGGCCGTTCAGCCAGGCCGCGAACAGCCCTTCGGCCGCCCGGCAGGTCTCGTCCTGGTCCATGCGGTCGAAGCCGAGGCCGGCCCAGGTCGCCTGCGAACACTCGACGATAAAGGTCGAGCCGCCCTCCTCGAACCGGTAGGCATGGGCCCAGATCCAGCCGTGCGGCGTCAGGGCGAAGGCGAAGGTGAAGGCGTCGAAGGCCTTGGCCGTGCCCAGCCAGATGTATTTGTTGCTCCGCACATCGACATCGACCCCGAACACCTCGGGCCGCTCATTGCGGGCCCGACTGTTCAGCCCGTCGGCGGCGACCACCAGGTCGGCCTCCAGCGCCGCCGGATCGACCTCGCTCTCGAACCGCAAATCGACGCCGAGCGCCCGGGCCCGCTCATGCAGGATATTCAGCAGCCGCTGCCGCCCGATGCCGGCGAAGCCGTGCCCGCCCGACCGGATCGTCTGCCCATGGATGTGGACGTCGATGTCGTCCCAATGGACGAAGGCCGCCTCGATCAGGCCCGCCGTCTCCGGATCGTTGGCCTTCAGATTGGCCAGCGTCTGGTCCGAAAACACCACCCCCCAGCCAAAGGTGTCGTCCGGCCGGTTGCGCTCATGCACCACGACCGACAGCGTCGGATCGCGCAGCTTCAGGGAGATGGCGAGGTAAAGGCCGCCGGGGCCGGCCCCGACGACAGCGATGCTCCGAACCTGGGAAGGCCGCGACATGCTTTAAGCTTAAAATAAAACCAGGCCTCGGTCCAGCGGGCGGTTCGCGGGCGTCACTCAGCCGGATGAAACTCGAAATCGATCAGGTAGACGTTCTGGCCGGCCCCATGCTTGGCGACCTTGAGCAGATCGACGACCCCTGCGAACCCCGACCGCCGGGCCAGGGCCGGGGTGATGTCGGCCAGTTCGATCTGGCGGATGCGCAGGACCTCCACCGCCCCGCCCTCCATGGCGTAGCGGTTGCCGACCTTGACCCGCGCCGACTGCCAGATGCGCACCGTGCAGTCGATTTCGCCCCGCCGGATCGGCTCGCGCAGGCGTTTGATGAACATCAGGCTCATGGCGGTCACCATAGCGTGGCCCCGACTCAGCAGACACCCTACATACGGCCCATGCTCGCGCCCTTCGCCGTGATCTTCGACCGCGACGGCGTCCTCAACGAGGACTACGGCTATGCCTATGAGTCGGACAAGCTGGTCTGGATCCCCGGGGCCCGCGCCGCCATCAAGCGGGTCAACGCCGCCGGCGGCGTCGTCGTGATCGCCACCAACCAGTCGGGGATCGGGCGGGGCTACTACAGCGAAGAGCAGATGCACGGCTTCCATGCCGAGATGAAGCGGCAGCTGGCTGCCGACGGCGCGCGCATCGACGCCATCTACTTCTGCCCCTTCCATGAGGCGGCCGCCGAAGCGCGCTACCGCCACGCCGACCATCCCGACCGCAAGCCCAACCCCGGCATGGTGCTGCGGGCGCTGAAGGATTTCGGCGTCGATCCGAAGCGGGCCCTGATGATCGGCGACAAGCCGGCCGACGTGCAGGCGGCGCAGGCCGCCGGGGTCGACGGCTATCTCTATGAGGAGGGCGACCTCGAGGACTTCCTGCTCGACGCCGCCTCGCGCACGGGTCTGCCGCTGTAACGCAGCTGTTTGCTTCCTTCATGCCCGCTTACGCGTTAGGCAGGGGCCAAATCATGCCCGCGCAAAGGGCGCCCCAAGAACGTTTTTGGACATCCCCATGACCGAACTGCCCGCCGCCTCGCACTCGGCGCTCGACCTCATCGGCCTGACGCCGATGGTCGAGGTGACCCGGATCGACACCGGCCTCTGCCGCCTGTTCCTCAAGCTGGAGAACCAGAACCCCGGCGGCTCGATCAAGGACCGCATCGCCCGCTCGATGATCGAGGCGGCCGAGAAGGACGGAACCCTCAAGCCCGGCGGCGTCATCATCGAGGCCACGGCCGGCAACACGGGCCTGGGCCTGGCGCAGGTCGCCACCCTCAAGGGCTACAAGCTGATCCTCATCGTGCCGGACAAGATGGCGCGGGAGAAGATCCTCCACCTGCGGGCCATGGGCGTCGATGTCCGCATCACCCGTTCGGACGTCGGCAAGGGCCACCCCGAATACTACCAGGACATGGCCCAGACGATCGCCCAGGGCCTGCCGGGCTCGCTGTACGTCAACCAGTTCGAGAACCCGGCCAACCCCTACGCCCACGAGACCACCACCGGCCCGGAAATCCTCACCCAGATGGACGGCGACATCGACGCCATGGTCGTCGGCGTCGGTTCGGGCGGCACCCTGACCGGGCTTGGCCGCTACTTCCAGAAACACAGCCCGAAAACGAAGATGATCCTCGCCGACCCGGTCGGCTCGATCCTCTACGACTACGTCAACACCGGCGCCTACGGCGAGGCCGGCAGCTGGATCGTCGAGGGCATCGGCGAGGACTTCATCCCGGTCAACGCCCAGATGGACCTGGTCTCCAAGGCCTATGCCATCAGCGACCGCGAGAGCGTCGAGACGGCCCGCGAACTGCTGCAGAAGGAAGGCATCCTGGCCGGCAGCTCGTCGGGCACCCTGCTGGCGGCGGCGCTGAAATACTGCCGCGAGCAGACCGAGCCCAAGCGAGTCGTCAGCCTGGTCTGCGACACCGGCGCCAAATACCTGACCAAGATGTTCAACGACCTGTGGGTCTCGGCCCATGGCTTCGAGGACCGCACCGCGCGCGGCGACATCTCCGACCTGATCGCCAAGCGCTACAGCGACGGCGGCGTCATCACCATCGGCCCCGACGACACCCTGCTGACCGCCTACAACCGCATGCGCTCGGCCGACATCAGCCAGCTGCCGGTGGTCGACCACGGCAAGCTGGTCGGCATCCTCGACGAGAGCGACGTGCTGACCGCCGTCGCCCGCGCCCACGACGGCGAAGGCTTCGCCTCCAAGGTCGGCGGGGCGATGACTCGCAACGTCAAGACCCTGGAATCGCACCAGCCGATGTCGGCGCTCACCGCCGTGTTCGAGCGTGACGAGGTGGCGGTGGTCATGGACGGCGACGAACTCCTGGGCTTGATCACCCGGGTCGATCTCATCAACCACCTGCGCCGGACGGCCTGAACCCATGACCACCGACGGCAAGAACCGCCTGGCTTTCGCCACCCGCACCATCCACGCCGGCCAGAGTCCCGACCCGACGACGGGCGCGGTGATGCCGCCGATCTACGCGACCAGCACCTACGCCCAGGAAAGCCCCGGCGTGCACAAGGGCTATGAATACGCCCGCAGCCAGAACCCGACCCGCTTCGCCTTCGAGCGCTGCATCGCCGACCTGGAAAGCGGCACCCAGGCCTTCGCCTTCGCCTCGGGCCTGGCCTGCGGCGCGACGGTGATGGAGTGCCTCGACACCGGTTCGCACGTCATCGCCACCGACGACCTCTACGGCGGCAGCTACCGGCTGTTCGAGCGGGTCAAGAAGCGCTCGGCCGGCCTGTCGTTCAGCTTCGTCGACATGAGCGACCTAGCCGCCATCGAGGCCGCCATCCGGCCCGAGACGAAGATGCTGTGGGTGGAGACCCCGACCAACCCGACCCTGCGGCTGGTCGACCTGGAGGCGGTGGCGGGCCTGGCGAAAAAGCACGGCCTGCTGACCGTCGCCGACAACACCTTCGCCAGCCCCTATGTGCAGCGGCCGCTGGAGCTGGGTTTCGACCTCGTCACCCATTCGACCACCAAATACCTCAACGGCCATTCGGACATGGTCGGCGGCGTCGCCATCGTCGGCGACAACGAGGAGTTCGGCGCCCAGATGAAGTTCCTGCAGAACGCCGTCGGCGCCATCTCCGGCCCGTTCGACAGCTTCCTGGCGCTGCGGGGCCTCAAGACCCTGGCCCTGCGCATGCAGCGCCACTGCGAGAGCGGCCTGAAGATCGCCCGGTGGCTGGAAACCCACCCGGCTGTCGAGAAGGTCATCTACCCGGGGCTGGAATCCCATCCGCAGCATGAACTCGCCAAGAAGCAGATGACCGGCGGCTTCGGCGGCATCATCTCGGTCGAGATCAAGGGCGGCCTGGCCCCAAGCCGCAGGCTGCTCGAACGCACCCGCCTGTTCACCCTGGCCGAGTCGCTGGGCGGCGTCGAAAGCCTGATCGAGCATCCGGCCATCATGACCCACGCCTCAATTCCGCCCGAGCAACGGCAGGCGGTCGGCATCACCGACGGCCTGGTCAGGCTTTCGGTCGGGATCGAAGACTGCCAAGACCTGATTTCCGACCTTTCCCAGGCCTTGGCCTAGCGGCCTTCGGCGGGGCGGGCTTCGGCAGTTCCGGCGGCGGCAGCGGCGTCTGCCCCGCCGCCAGCATGCGGGCGGCCAGCAGCAGGTCGGCCATCACCGCCGGATGGTCGTGCGGCAGCGTCCAGACCCGCACGGCGCCCTCGACCCAGGCCTCGGCCATGCCGGTGATCTCCACCACCGGCTCGGCGTCGCCCATGATCCGCGGGTCGGCGGCGGCCCGGGTCTTCAGGGCGGCGACGTAAGAGGCCAGGTCGACGGTGATCGGGATGCGGAACACCGCGTCGACCCGCCGCCGCTCGTGGAAGCTCTTGTTGACGATGACGTCGCCGAACACCTTGGAATTGGGGATGACGACCTTCAGGTTGTCGGCCGTGGTCAGCTCGGTGGTGAAGAGATCGAGCCCCCGCACCGTGCCGATCCGTCCCGTGGTCTCGATGACGTCGCCGACCCGGTAGGGCCGCAAGGCCAGGATCATCACCCCGGCCGCGACATTGCTCAGCGCCCCCTGCAAGGCCAGCCCGACCGCCAGCGAGGCAGCGCCGAGCACGGCGAGGATGGAGGTTGTCTTGACCCCCAGTTGCTGCAGCACCGCCACCAGGCCGACGATGACGACGATGTAGCGGACCGCCGAGCCGATGAAGCTCTGCAGGGTGGCGTCCGGCGGGACCTGCCGGGTCATCCGGCCGACGGCGGCCTTGGCCAGGGCCGACAGCCAGCGCGAGGCCCACAGGGTGACCAGCAGGATGACCCCGGCCACGGCCAGGTCGATGGCGATCTGGGTCGCCCGGTCGATCAGGTCGGCGGCGACGATCTCCTCGGGCCGGACCTTGGGGATCAGGCGCGGGACATCGGCGAGGTTGAAGCTGCTCATGATCCCTTTCTAGCTGACTCGGCGGGCCGAGGGGGCTTAACGACCGCAATCTGACCGGCGTTCCGGAACGGCCCGGGGAAACATCCGGTTACAGCCTTTGTCTCGTACTCTTCCCGTCACAGGCGTAAGGGCCCGCCCCATGAGCATCGCCTTCATCGACCTCGCCGCGCAGCAGCGCCGCATCCGTGACCGCATCGACGCCGGCATCGCCCGCGTCCTCGACCACGGCGCCTACGTCATGGGCCCGGAAGTCCGTCAGTTCGAAGCCGAACTGGCCGCCTTCGGCCAGGCCCCGCTGTCGCTCAGCTGCGCCAACGGCACCGACGCCATCGCCCTGCCGCTGATGGCCTGGGGCATCGGCGACGGCGACGCGGTCTTCTGCCCGAGCTTCACCTTCGCGGCGACGCCGGAAGTCGTGCCCTGGACGAACGCCACGCCGGTGTTCGTCGATGTGCTGCGGGGTACCTTCAACATCGACCCGGCCCATCTTGAGGCGACCATCGTCGCCACCAGGGCCGAGGGCCGCCTGCGCCCGGCCGTGGTCATCGCCGTCGACCTGTTCGGCCAGCCGGCCGACTACCCGGCCCTGCGCGCCATCTGCGACCGCCATGGCCTCAAGCTGATCAGCGACAGCGCGCAGGGTTTCGGCTGCACCCTGAACGGCAAGCACCCGATCCACTGGGCCGACGTGGCCACCACCAGCTTCTTCCCGGCCAAGCCGCTCGGCTGCTACGGCGACGGCGGGGCGGTGATCGCCAAGGACCAGGAGCTCTGGGACCTGATGGACAGCTACCGCGTCCACGGCAAGGCGGTGACGCCGGACCTCGTCGGCCGCACCTTCGAGCACGAGACCAAGTACCTCAACACCCGCATCGGCATGAACAGCCGTCTGGACACCCTCCAGGCCGCCGTCCTGATCGAGAAGCTGGCCATCTTCCCCGAAGAGATCGAGATGCGTCAGGCCGTGGCCGACCGCTACGCCGCGGGCCTGGCCGGCAGCGTCACCTCGACGCCGAAGGTCATCGACGGCGGCGTCTCGGTCTGGGCCCAGTACGTCATCGAACACAAGAACCGCGACGGCCTCGCCGCCCACCTGAAGACGCAAGGGGTGCCGACCGCCGTCTACTACCCCGTGCCGATGCACGTGCAGGCGCCCTACGCCCACTTCCCGCAAGGCCCCGGCGGCCTGCCGGTCACCGAGGCGCTGGCCGAGACCGTGCTGGCCCTGCCGATGCACCCCTACATGGACGAAGCCGTGCAGCAGCAGATCATCGACGCCATCAAGGGCTTCAACGGCTAGTCGCGATCCGGCGCGCCCAGCGGGAAGAACGGCCGGAAATACCGGGCCTCCTCCACGCATCGCGCGAACGACGGCCGCTTCAGCAGGCGTTGCCGATAGCCCCGCAACACCGGCCACTCGTCGGTGATCTCCAGCACCCAGTCGGCGTAGAACAGCGACATCGAGGCCGCCGCGTCGGCCAGCGTGTAGTCCTCGCCGCAGGCCCAGGTCTTTCCGGCCAGCGCCCCCTCCAGCCAGCCGTAGGCCTTGCGCAGTCGCGTATGCGCAAGCTCCAGCCCGTCCTCCGGGGTCATCGGGATGTGGCCAAGCTTGCTGGCCACCGCCACCTGCTGGGCGTCCATCACATGCAGGTCGAAGAAGCGGTCCATGAACCGCACGTCCAGCGCCTTCATCGGGTCATCGGGGATCAGCCGCACCGGGCCCGGATGTTTCAGCTGCAGGTATTCGATGATGATGCTGGTCTCGACGAGGGTGCGGTCGCCATCGACCAGCATCGGAAACTTGGCGATCGGCCATTTTTCCAGCCAGGCCCCCACATGCTCGGGGGTGTCCGGCCCAATCTCGCGGAACTCGAACGGGGTGGCGTTCTCATAGAGGGCGATCTTGGCCTTCTGGGTGTAGGACGAGAAGGGGTGGCCGTAGAGGGCGAGCATGCGGAATCTCCGTTTGGCCCAGCCTAGTCCAGCATCCGCTCCAATGTCTCCAGTTCGTCGGCTTCCCGCGAAGGCTTGTCCCAGCGGATGCGGCTGATGCGGGGAAAGCGCATGGCCACCCCGCTCTTGTGGCGGGTCGAGCGTTGCAGCCCTTCGAACGCCACCTCCAGCACCAGGCCGAAATCGAGGTTCGCCTTCACCGACCGCACAGGCCCGAAGCGGTCGATGGTGTTGTCGCGCACGAACTTGTCGAGCTGTTTCAGCTCCTCGTCGGTGAAGCCGAAATAGGCCTTGCCGACCGGCGTCAGGGCCCGGTTCCCCGCCTCGTCCTCGCGCCAGACGCCGAAGGTGTAGTCGCTGTAGAAGCTCGACCGCTTGCCGTGGCCGCGCTGGGCGTACATCAGCACCGCGTCGATCAGGTGCGGGTCGCGCTTCCACTTGAACCACGGCCCCTTCGGCCGCCCGGCCTCGTAGAGGCTGTCCCAGCGCTTCAGCATCAGGCCTTCGGACAACGCCGCGTCGCCCTCCGGCGGATTGGCGCGCAGGGCGGCCAGTTCCTCCCAGGTCGCGAACGGCTGCATGGGCGACAGGTCGATGCGCGGCGAGGCGGCGTGGGCGACGAAGGCCTCCAGCCGTTTGCGGCGGACCGCGAAACTCATGTCGCGCAGGTCGGTCTCGCCGTCGAGCAGCAGGTCGTAGGCGCGGATGGCGGCCGGGTAGGCGTCCATCATCTTCGCATCGACGGTCTTGCGGTTGAGCCTTTGCTGGAGGTCGCCGAAGCTGGCCAACTGCCCGTCGCGGATGACCAGCAGTTCGCCGTCGATGGCCCCCTCGAAGCTCATATGGGCCAGCACGTCGGGAAAGGTGTGGCTGATGTCGTCGCCGGTGCGGGTGTAGAGCCGTCGCATCCCCCGTTCGCTGACCGCCTGGATGCGAATGCCGTCCCACTTCCACTCGGCGGCGTAGTTCGCCGGGGCGAGCTTGGGAAAATCGACCTCCTCGTCGATCGGATGGGCCAGCATCACCGACCGGAAGCGGCCCGGGTTGTCGGCGCTGGGCGCTTCCGACCGTCCCTCCAGCCAGGCGAACAGGTCCTCGTAGGGCGCATCGACCGCATGCCAGACCTCCTCGATCTGCGAGGGGGTGATCGCCTGGCCGTTCGACGCGGCCATGTCGGCGCAGGCCTGCTTGGCGAGGCGGGTCGAGAACCCGACCCGCAAGCCCCCGGTCAGCAGCTTCAGCAGCGCCCAACGCCCGTCCGGCTCCAGCGCATCGAGCCAGCGCTCGATCATCGGCTGCACCTCGGCCCGCTTGGCGGTGCGCAGGGCCTCGACCACTTCGGAGAGTTCCGGCTCGCGGTTGGCGCCGCGCTCGGCCGGCCAGACCAGGGCGACGGTCTCGGCCAGGTCGCCGACATAGTCGTGACTCCAGCGGAACAGCATGGGGTCCATCCGCGCCTCGACCGCCTTGCGGATCGCGCCGGGCTTGGCGGCGGAGAAACTGAGGTCGCCGGTCAACGAGGCCAAGGCCCAGCCCCGGTCTGGGTCAGGCTGGGACTTCAGGAAGTCACGGACCAACACCAGCTTGGCGTTGCGCGAAGCGGTCAGGCTCAGACGGTCCAGCAGTCGGGCGAAGGCGCGCATGGATGGGGAATGTAGCGCGGAGCCGGTGGTTCAACACCCATCCCGATCATCCCGACGAAAGTCGGGACCCAGTTGGCAAACCCGATGACAGGCTGGCGCCGATCAGCGCGAGGGTCTTCGGCGACAGTGGGCGCTGGGCCCCGACTTTCGTCGGGGTGATCGGAGTGTGGGGGTGGCCTTGCGCGAGCGCTGCGAAGGCTCCAGCCTGCGGCGGGGAGAAATCATCATGCGCTTCTGGAAAGCCGTCTTCGCCGTCGCGGCCCTGTTCAATCTGCTCGTCGGCCTGCCCTTGCTGATCGCGCCAGCCGCCTTCTACGCCAGCATGGGCCAGCCGCCGCCGCCCGACATCCTGTCCAGCCAGACGGCCGGCCTGCTGATCGCCGTGTTCGGCATCGGCTACGCCATGGTCGCCCGCGACCCGGTCGCTAACCGCGGCATCCTCTGGCTCGGTGTCATCGGCAAGACGCCGCTGCCGTTGATCGTCTGGCTAAACGTCCAGGCCGGCCGCGCGCCGATGTCCAGCTTCTGGCTGACCCTCGGCGACCTTCTCTTCGCCGGCCTCTTCCTCACCTACCTGTTGCGAAGCCGCAAATGACCAGGAAGTCCGCCGTCCAGTCCGAGGGGGCCTGCGTCTGCGGCGCGGTCCGCTTCGAGATCGACGTGCCGGCCGTCTGGGCCTGGCACGACCATGGTGAGGCCAGCCGCCGCGCCCAGGGCTGCGCCTACGCCACCTATGTCGGAACCTGGAAGAGCCGCTTCCGCTGGCTGGCGGGCGAGGAGGAACTCACCCGTTACGAGGACGAAGCGAATCGCACCACCCGCAGCTTCTGCCGCCGCTGCGGCACGCCGGTCGCCTACGAAAAGGCCCGCTCGCCGAGGTTCATCAACATTCCCCGCAGCCTGTTTCCCGAGCGCACGGGCCGCGAGCCCCGCTACCACATGAACCTGACCGAGCGCGCCGACTGGACCTACTGGGGCGAACCGCTGTCGCCCTTGAAGGGCTATCCGGGCGTGATGCGCGAACGGCCCCGCAAGAAACGGCTCGATCCGGTGGGTGAGAGTTGAACGTTGAAGCGATCTCCCAGACAGGCGCAATGTATCGACATGAAACGGCTCCGCCCCTTTGCCGTCGGCGCACTGCTTCTAGTGACCTCCTGCGCGACCGGCGCTGCACCTCAAGCCAACGTCGCTCGCCTTCCGGCCTCCGAGGCGAAAGACCTGCTGAAGCAGTGTTCGCGTGAGGACGGGGCGCCTTTCCAATCCGCCTTCCGCCCGACGATGGCCGAGGTGCGCGCCATGCAGGTTGCTCTGCCGGCCGCGCTGGCAGCTGATACCCGACCCCAAGGGCCGTCAATCGACCGGCCGCTGTCTGGTTGGCGTGGTCAGTATGTGGGCGTCGTTCGAGATGGTCGTCGCTACGTCTACGGCAACTTTCTTCCGGTAGGTTCAGGCGACGGTCCGAATGATTGGACGACCAAGGCGCTCATTGTTTGTGACGGCGGCGCTCGCTTCTGGGGCGCCGAGCACGACATCTCGGCCAACAGGATTACACATCTCGCCTACAACGGTTCGCTCGGCTGATGCATCAAGCGTGGGGATGCGCCGCCGAATAGGCCGCCAGCAGGCCGGCCGCATCGACCTGGGTATAGCGCTGGGTCGTCGACAGCGAGGCGTGGCCGAGCAGTTCCTGGATGACCCGCAGGTCGGCGCCGGCCCCCAGCAGGTGGGTGGCGAAGCTGTGGCGCAGGGCGTGGGGCGTGGCGCGGTCGGGCAGGCCCAGCCGTCCCCGCAACAGCTGCATGGCCGCCTGCACATGGCGTGGCGAGAGGGCGCCGCCGCGCTTGGCGATGAACAGCGGGTCGGCCCGTTCCGTCGGCCAGGGCAGGGCGGCGAGGTAGGCCTCGACCGCCTCGCGCACGACCGGCAGCACCGGCACGATGCGGGTCTTGCCGCCCTTGCCGGTGATGCGGATCGCCTCGGCCAGGGGCGCATCGCCCCGGGTCAGGCTGAGGGCTTCGGAAATCCGCAGGCCGCAGCCGTAGAGCAGGGTCAGCACCGCTTGGTCGCGCAGGCCCTCCCAGGGATCGCGATCCGGATCGGCGGCCGCCTCGATGAGCAGGCCCCGGGCCTGGTCCTCGCTGACCGGTCGCGGCGCGCCGGGCCGCACCTTGGGGCCGCGCACCAGGGCCAGGCCGGAGCAGGGCACGCCCATCCGGCGATCCACGAAACCGTGGAAGCTGCGCACCGCCGACAGGGCCTGTGACAGAGAACGGGCGGCCAGCTGCCTGCCGTCGGCGCGTTCACGCTTGTCGGCCAGCCAGGCGCGGACCTCGGCGGCGGTGACCGTCCCGAGCGCTTCGACGGTGATCGTCTCGCCACGATGGCGGCCAAGGAAGGTCAGGTAGGAGCTGGTCCCGGCGCGGTAGGCCTCGAGCGTCCGAGGCGAGGCGCGCCGTTCGGCCGCCAGGTGCGTGATCCAGACTTCGAGAGCCTGGTCGGCGGTCACAGGACGGGCCAGCGCTCGGCGGTGCGTTCGAACACCCGGCCAAGGAAGTCGACCAACTCGTGGCCCATGTCTTTCGTGAAGCCTTCCGGCTCCGGTGAGCCGAAGGCCAGCACGCCCTCGCGGGCCGGCTCCCAGATGGCCAGCCGGACCATGGCCATGGATTTGACGTTAGCCGCCCTGTCGCCGAACAGACCCAGCGCCGGGGCGTGGAAGCCCATCCGCGCCAGCTTCTGGGGCCCGAGGATCAGGTCCACCTGGCCCTCGACCAGCGGATACCAGCCGGCCGGAACCCGCTCGGGACCCTCCAGCGCCACCGCCGCGCCGGTCAGGCCGAAGCGCAGGGTCGCCACCTCGTCCATGCGGCGGACGAGGTCTGAGTGGTTGCGGGCTTCCAGCAGGTCGATGACCGCCGCATGGGTCTGGGCCTGGGCCGAGAAGTTGGCGCGGGCCGTGGCCTCCAGCATGCGCCGGGCCTTGCTCTCGCGCTTGGCGGTGGCGGCCACCCGGGCCAGCGCCGCCGGCCCGAAATCGACCAGGTTGGCGGCGTCGAGCCGAAGCCCCAGATCGCTCAGCAGTTCGGGATCGTCGCGCAGCAGGGCGCCGTTGTCGCGGATCAGGTCGCGCAGCGCCGCCAGGTCCGGGGCGCCATCCAGTCTCTTGATCCGCGCCCCGTCCGACATGTGCGTGCCTGCTCTTCTAGAGAATGGTCTGGCCCGTTTTGGCCCAGTCGCTCAGGAAGGCTTCTAACCCCTTGTCGGTTAAGGGGTGCTTGAAGAGCGCCTCGAAGACGTTCGGCGGCAGGGTGGCGCAATCGGCCCCATACTCGGCGCAGCGCGCGACGTGGTCGGTCGTGCGGACCGAGGCCGCCAGGATCTCGGTGTCGAAGCCGTAGTTGTCGTACACGGTGCGGATGTCGCCGATCAGGGCGCAGCCGTCGGCCCCGTGGTCGTCGAGCCGTCCGACGAAGGGCGAAACGTAGGTGGCGCCGGCCTTGGCGGCCAGCAGCGCCTGGGCCACCGAGAAGCAGAGGGTGACGTTGGTGGCGATGCCGTCGGCGGCGAAGGCGGCGCAGGCGATCAGGCCGTTGCGGGTCAGCGGCAGCTTGACGACCACGTTGCCGGCGATGTCGGCCAGCTTGCGGCCCTCGGCGATCATGGTCTCCACATCGCTTGCGACGGCCTCGGCGCTGACAGGCCCCTCGACGAGACCGCAAATCTCGGCGATGACCTCCGCCATGGGACGACCCGACTTGGCGATCAGCGTGGGATTGGTGGTGACCCCGTCCACGAGACCGGTCTTGGCCAGGTCCGCCAGGACGGCGGTGTCGGTGGTGTCGAGGAAGAGCTGCATCGCGAAGGTGTCCGAAGGTGTGGGTCGGGCGTTGTACATCAAGGCGGTCGGGCGGTCATGAGCCGAATCGCCTCCGTCCTCCTGCCCATGCCGCTGCCCGAGGCCTTCGACTACGCCGAGCCCGAGGGCATGAACCTCGTCGTCGGCGATCAGGTCGCCGCGCCGCTTGGTCCACGCCTCCTCAGAGGCGTCGTCACCGCCCTGCGCGACGGGACCGGCGGCAACCGGCCGCTCAAGCCCATCGCCCATCGCATCGACGACCCCGCCCTGCCGCCATCGACCATCGCGTTCATCGAATGGGCCGCCCGTTACGCCGCCGACAATCCCGGCTGGCCCCTGGCCATGGCCCTGCGCGGCCTGCGGGCGTCCAAACCCAAGCCCGAGCGGGTCGTCGTCCCCACCGGCGCCCTGCCCAAACGCCCGACCCCCGCCCGCGCCAAGGTCCTCGAAGCCGCCGCCCGCGAGGCCTTGCCCGGCCCGCGCCTGGCCGAGGCGGCCGGCGTCTCCTCCGGCGTCGTCAAGGGCCTGATCGACGAAGGCTGCCTGGCCATCGAGGAGCGCCTGCCCGACCGCGCCCTGCCACCGCTCGACCTCTCCCCGCGCGCGGGCGACCTCAACCCCGGCCAGGCCGCCGCCGCCGCCGAACTGATCAAGAAGCTCGACATGAACGCCTTCTCGGCCACCCTGCTCGACGGCGTCACCGGCTCGGGCAAGACCGAGGTCTACCTCGAGGCCGCCGCCCATGCCCTGGCCAAGGATCCCGAGGCCCAGGTCCTCATCCTGCTGCCCGAGATCGCCCTCACCCAGGCCGTCATCGCCCGCGTCGCCCAGCGCTTCGGCACCCCGCCCGGCGAGTGGCACAGCGCCGTCCCGCCGCCCCGCCGCCGCACCCTGTGGGAAGACGTCGCCGCAGGAGCCCAACGCATCGTCGTCGGGGCCCGCTCGGCCCTGTTCCTGCCCTACCGCAAGCTGGCCCTGATCGTCGTCGATGAGGAGCACGACGGTTCCTACAAGCAGGAGGACGGCTTCATCTACCAGGGCCGCGACCTCGCCGTCGCCCGGGCCCACCTGGAGGGCTGCGCCGTCGTCCTCGCCTCGGCCACCCCCAGCCTGGAAACCCTGTGGAACGCCGAACAGGGCCGCTACGGCTGGCTGAAGCTGACCGCCCGCCACGGCGTCGCCACCCTGCCCGAGGTGACGATGATCGACCTGCGCGAGACCCCGCCCGAACGCGACCACTGGCTCTCGCCGCCGCTGGTCCAGGCCATGGTCGAGACCTACGCCCGCGGCGAACAGACCCTGCTCTTCCTCAACCGCCGCGGCTACGCCCCCGTCGTCCTCTGCCGCGCCTGCGGCGAACGCCTGACCGCGCCGGACACCGACAGCTGGCTGGTCGAGCACCGCTACACCGGCCGCCTGGTCTGCCACCTGACCGGCTTCTCGATGCCCAAGCCGGAGGCCTGCCCCCACTGCGGGGCCAAGGACAGCCTGGTCTCCATCGGCCCCGGCGTCGAACGGGTCGAAGAGGAAGCAAAGCGCCTGTTCCCCGAGGCCCGCACCGCCATCTTCTCCTCCGACACCATGGTCTCGAGCCAGTCGGCCCGCGAGCTGGTCGAGGCCATGGAGCGCGGCGAGATCGACATCCTCGTCGCCACCCAGGCCGCCGCCAAGGGCCACACCTTCCCCGGCCTGACCCTGGTAGGCGTCGTCGACGCCGACCTCGGCCTGCGCGGCGTCGACCTGCGCGCCGGCGAACGCACCTTCCAGCTGCTGGCCCAGG